>JBFWXJ010000001.1:0-59439 GCA_050187535.1 Alphaproteobacteria bacterium
GGCACCGGGCGAACCCGATGCTGCGCATGTGCTTCGCGAACGTCGTCGCGGTGAAGGACGACGCCGAGAACGAGAAGCTGACCAAGGCGCGCTCCCGGGGCCGCATCGACGGTGCCGTTGCTGCCGCGATGGCGATCGGTCGCGCCATGGCGTCGGACGCCAAGCCATCGATCTACGATCGCCCCGAGTTCTGGACGAAGCCCGAGGCGCCGGCCGTAGAGGACGAGGCAACCATTCTGCGCGATCCCCGGCATCCGCGCTGGCAGGAGATGCGGGAGCGATACGAGCGGCGCCTGGCGCTCATGGACGAGGACTACTGAGATGGGATTGTTGGCGCGAATCTTCGGCCTGGGCGAGACGGTGCGCACGCCGGATCGGCGCGGCGTCTCCGTGCTGGTCGGGAGCGACGCCGGGGTCTATCTGACCGAGGACGTCCTCATGGGCGAGAACACGGCGATGGCCGCGGCCTCGCTCATCGCCCGCTCGACCGCGATGCTGCCGGCTGACGTGCTGGTGGCGAAGTCGAGCGATCCCCGGGACGGCAACGTCGAGCTGCGGGACCACCAGGTCGCGCGGCTGATGGCGCGCGAGGCCAGCCCGGACATGACGGCGATGGCGTTTCGCGAGGGAATGCAGTTGACGGCCTGCCTGCGCGGGAACGCATACGCCGAGATCGAGCGCGACGCGGTGGGGCGGCCCTATGCGTTGTGGCCGATCCATACCGACCGCGTCGAAGTGATCCGCGACGAACAGGGCCGCGTCGCCTACCTCGTCCAGAACGGCGGCAGGGGGGCGAGCATCATCCTCGCGCAGGACATGCTGCATCTCATGGGGCCGTCGATCGACGGCGGGCTGACGGGCCTCTCGCCCTTGTCCTACGCTCGCCACACCATCGGCCTCGCCGTGGCGCAGGAGCGTTTCGCCGCCAGCTTCATCAGGAATCAGGCGGCGCCGAGCGGCGTCATCAAGCTCAAACACACGCTCAACAGCCCCGAGGCCATGGATCGGATGCGCGAGGAAGTCGAGAAGCGGTTGACCGGCCCGCGCCGCGCCGGCCGCGTCGCGATCCTCGACAACGAGGCCGACTGGCAGCAGGTCGGTCTTACCCTGGTCGACGCCGAGTTCCTGGCGCAACGCCGCTACAGCGCGGAACAGGTTGCCGCCATCTTCGGCGTCCCGCCCCAGCTTCTCGGCGACAGCACGCGCCAGACCTTCGCGAACTTCGCCGAGGCCGGCTTGAACTTCCTCGCCTACGGCCTGCAACCCTGGGTGACGCGCTGGGAACAGGAAGTGAATCGGAAGCTGCTGACCGAGGACACCCGGCTTCGGAAACGGCCCTTCCTGCGCATCAATACGTCGGCCGTCGTGCGCTCCGACATCGAGAAGCGGACGGCCGCCTATGCCCTCGGGCGGCAGTGGGGATGGCTCAGCGTCAACGACGTCCGCCGCCTCGAGGATATGGAGCCGATCGGCGCCGAGGGTGACGTCTACATCACGCCCGGCCCTGTGCCCGCGGCGCCGGGGAGGGGAACACGATGACCGACCGACATCCGCACCGCACGGGTGCAACCCGCGCAATCGCGGGGATGCGCCTATGCTTGGCCGAGAAGGTCTTTGCCGAGCAGCGCGTCCACATCTTCGGCGACCTCGGCGACGAGGTGAAGGGGCGAGACGTCGCCGCCGCCATCGCCCGCGTCCCGGCCCGCGACCCGATCGGCGTCATCATCGACAGCGCCGGCGGCGACGTCTCCGATATGCGGGAGATCATCGCCGCCATGGACGCCCGCCGAGCGCCAGTCATCACATTCGCGGTCGGCCGGGCAAACTCGGCTGCGGCCATCATTCTGGCGTCCGGGACGAAGCGGTACGCCAACGACGATGCCGAAATCATGGTGCATCAGGCGGCGGTGCAGGACATCGGCCAGAGACGGGCAACGGCGGACGTGCTGCGCACCATGTCCCGCACTCTCGACGGAACCGACGAGTGGATCGCGGCGCGCATCGCCCGCGTCACGGGCAAGACGAAGGCGGAGGCCATGCGGATGCTGGAGCGCGAGACCTACCTGACGGCTGCATCGGCGAAGGCCATGGGCCTCGTCACCCACATCGTTGAGCGGAAGCGCGAGGCGTCGCCGCCGGCCCCGCAGCCGCGCGCCGGCCTCGTCAACCCGTCCCGGGCGGCATACCGGGCGATGGTCATGCAGCGGCTCGACGGCCGCATGATCGGGATGCCGACCGCGGTGTTCCATCAGATGGTGGAACGCGAAGTCGATCGGATGGTCGCGGGCGAGGGGCCGACGCCGATCGGCCGGCCCCACCAGATGATGCCGAGGTATCGCGGCGCCATCGTCTGATGACGGCCTAGAACTACCACCAGCAGCGCCGGACGGCGCCGCATCTCAGGAGAAAGAAATGTTCGCTGCAACGCACCTCTGCGGCTTCGGGGCGGGCGGCAATGATGCCGTGCAACCGCTCTGGAACGCGGCCGACAAAGACAGCGACATCAACCTCAGCGACGACGACCGCACCGCTACTGCGGTGGGAACCGGCGGCGTTCGTTCCGTGCTCGCGATAACCGGCAAGCGGTATTTCGAGTTCGTGTCGGGGCTCAACAGTTCCAGCAACGGCCGCTTCGGCGTCGCCAACGGCAGTTACGACGTGACCACGGCGCCGGGGGCCGGCTCCAACGAATGGGTGATCCAGGGTGACGGCCAGAAGCTGACGAGCGGCAGCGCATCCGGCTACGGCTCGGCGCTCGCCAACGGCACGACCGGAATGCTCGCGGTCGATCCATCGTCGGGGAAGATCTGGGTCGGCGCCGCCGGGTCCTGGTTCAACTCGGGCGATCCCGCGGCAGGGACGGGCGAGATGTTCTCGACCCTGACCGGCACGCTCTATCTCGTGATGGGGAGGCCGACCGGCTCCAATCGGTCGATCACGCTGCGCCTTGTCGCCGACTACACATACTCGCCCCCGACCGGCTTCGTGGCTGGCGGGTGAACTTCGCAGCGCCGTGACGGCGCCGCATTCCCTTGAGGGAGGCCGAGATGGCCGCAGCAGCAGAAACTCGAGTTGTTCGGATCGTCGTAGACGGAGCACCGGCTCGGGATGGCGCCAACGTCGTCCGGCGCAGCCTTGGCGACATGGACTCCGCCGCCGCCCGGAACGAAGCCAGCATCGGCCGCGTCCGCACCGCGCTCGGCGACCTCCGCGGCGCGATGGCACGCATGGACGACGGCAACGCCGTGGCGGCACTGCGGCGGATCACGACCGAACTGGACGCGATGCGGACCTCGCTCGGCGCCAGCGCCGCGGCGCACGAGAAGATGGCCGGCAGCCTCTCGGCGCTGGCAGGTGTCGTGCGGATGCTCGCACCGCTGCTCAGCGGCCTCTTCGCCGGTGTGAGCGCGGGGGCGCTGGTGACTTCGATCATCGAGGCCGGCGACGCCGTGACCCGTCTGGAAGGGCGGTTTCGGGCATTGACCGGTTCCGGCATGGCGGCGAAGGAGGCGGTGCAGCAGACATTCGCGATCGCCAGCCGCACGGGCGCCGCGTTCGATGAGGTGGGGCAATCGTTGAGCCGCTTCACCATCGCCAGCCAGGCCGTCGGCGCCACGCGGGCGGAGGCGGCGCGCCTCGTCGAGACGGTGATGAAGCTGGGCACGATCGGCGGCAGCACGACGCAGGAACTCGCCGCCGGTGCGCTCCAGCTCGGGCAGGCGTTGTCGAGCGGCCGGCTGCAGGGCGACGAACTGCGGTCGATCCTCGAAAACATGCCGCTCGTCGCCAAGGCGATCGCCGACCAGCTCGGCGTATCGGTCGGCAAGTTGAAGGAAATGGGCAGCGCGGGTGAGTTGACCGCGGAGAAGGTGTTCGGCGCCTTGCTGGCGCAGGGGAAGAAGACCGACGAGATGTTCGCCGCGATGCCGCTGACGGTGTCGCGCGCGGCGGGCGAGGCCAAGGTGGCGTGGATGCAGTTCGCCGCCGCGATCGACGAGTCCCTCGGCCTCAGCCAGCGGCTCGCCGCCTCGCTCCAGGCCATCGCCGGCCTGCTGCGAAACCTCACCCCGGCGACGACCGCAGCCTCGATCGCGTCGCTGACCGAGAAGCGCGCCGAGATCGAAGCCGGATTGCGGACGAGGGAGTTGGACGCGCTGCGGGCCGAACTGGCCGAGATGAGGCGGAACCCCGAGGCGTACACGGCCGAGATCGCCAGCCGCGAGAAGCTGCTGAAATCCCGCGAAGCCGCGGTGGATGCCATCAATCGGGAACTCGAAGCCCTTCGAGAACAGCAGCGTCTCCAGCAGCAGGCCACGGCTTGGAATCAGACGGCGGAGCAGGCGGCGGCGGCTCAGGCGAAGGCGAACCTTGCCGCGGCCGAGGCGGCGAAGAAGCACGGCGAAGGGATGGCATTCCTGAATGACCATTTGAAGGACCAGGGCGCGCTTCAGAAGCGAAACGAGACGATCAGCAAAGCGACGCAGCTTTTCAATGCGGACGTCATCACGCAGCAGCAGTTCATCGACGTCCTGAAGGAAGCCGAGAAAACCTACGTCGCCGACATCAAGAAGACCGAGGAACGGATAAAGAAGAAAAAAGAGGAAAAGACCACCTGGGCCGAGCTGAATGAATCTGTGCGCGAAGCCACGGCGGTTGCGCTGGAGCATGAACGCCGTCTCGCCGCCGGGTCGAAGGAATACCTCGCCATCGCGAAGGCCGACGACGATCTGGCCGACAGCCTCACCAAGCGGTTCATCCCGGCATCGCAGAAGGCGTCCGCCGAGATCGCCACCTACGACCGGCTCCTGCAGTCGGGCCGGATCACCCAGGACACCTATGCCGCGGCCGTGGCCGAGACCAACGAGCAACTGGAGCGATCCGACCCGGCGTTCAAGGCCGCGGAGAAGGCAGCCGAACGCTACGAGGACGTGATGGCCGAGCCCTTCAAGGAGGCGGCGCGGTCGATGCAGAACACGTTCGCCGACACGTTCGAGAAGATCTTCTCCGGCGGCATCAAGTCGTTCGGCGACTTCGGCGACAGCGTCTTGACCATCATCAAGCGGATGGCGGCACAGATCGCCGCACTGCTCGTCTTCCCGCCGCCCCCGGGCGCCACGTTCGGCGTCGTCGCCGGCATCGACCCCTCAGACCTCGAGGCCGAGGAGGCCGCCTGACATGAGTATCATCATCGCCTGCGCGAACCAGCGCGAGGCCGTCCTGGCGGTCGACACGCTGGGCTATACGGTCGACGATCCGGGGCGGAAGTTCAATACGAGCAAGAGCTTCACGCTGTCGCATCTGGGCGCCGTCTATGGCGCTTCATGCTCGGCCGTCTTCGCGCTGCGCTTCGGGCACGAGATCGTCGAGCGTGGCATCGGCAGCTTCGATGAACTGGTCGGCCGCCTCGTCGACATCGTCGATGCCGCCTATGGCTTCGGCGCCGACATCCTGGCCGGCATGGGTGACAACGCCGCTGCCCATCTGGCCGTGGTCGGCTGGTCGGCCGCGCGCAACCGCCCGCTGCTGCTGGTGGCGAGCAATGTCGACGAGGCGGCGACCATCGGCAGCTTCAGGGTGCGGGAGATGAACGACCAGATCGTCGCCATTCCGACGCCGCAGGGAACGATCGGCCCCGCCGGGTCGCGGAAGAAGGTCGACCCCGACGATGCCCTCGTCGCCATCGCCGAGGCGCAGCGGTCGATGATCCGCAACATCTACGGCGAGGGCGGTCATATGGGCGGCCGGCTCATCCGGCACCGGGTCACCCGCCACGAGATGACGACGAAGGTCATTCACGAGTGGAGGGGCGACGTTCCCGAGCGCGGCGCCGTGCCCTCCGCCCTCATCGCAAAGGCCGCCTGACCGGCCCGAAGCAGGAGATCGAGATGGCCGACGAGACGCAGCCCGAGATCGAGATGGCGAAGCTGGCGGCCCGGGTCCGCGAGCTGGAGTCCGCAATGGTCGATGCCGGCAAGGCGATGACGATCGCCGCTAGGGGCATCTCGGAGATGGTGGCGCGGCACACCGCGTTGGCGAAGCGCGTGGACGTGCTGGAACGTCGCGGCGGGCTTCGCGTCATTCAGAAGGATTCGGCAGCATGACTGAGAACACCGAGGTTGCCACGACCATCGAGATCGCCTTGCGGGCCAAGGACGGCAGCGTCAACGTGATGCCGCTGCCCGAATACCTGGCCGGCATCGAGACCCGCCTCGCCGCGCTGGAGGACGCGCTACCGCGGATGGCGGCTGCGGTGCAGCGGGCCGCGGCCAAGATCGGCAAGGACATCGAGGCAGTCGAGGGTGCGACCGCATTCGCCAACCGGGCGGCACGGCGGGCTGCGGGCCGCACGGGTCGGCGGTAGCTACGGAGCTTGGTTCGGTTCGGCCGCCTGACCGGCCGTGGCCGATGGCGGGCCGCTAGGCTCTTCCGGCTCCCGAACAGCCGGGACGCCGTGGAGGGCTTCTGCGGGGCGCCTGCGGGCCGCACGATGCGACCACGTCAGATTTTCCCGGCGCCGGGAAAATTGGTGCGCAGGTGCGGGGAGCTGCTGAAGCAGTTCGACGCGAGGCCGCAGAACGCCTCGAAACAAAAGGACGACAACGGCCATTTGATTCCGTCGCGCTACGGCGTTGGCGCCGACGCCGGCATGTCCGAGCGTCAGGTCAAGACCGCCGTCCGCGTCGCCAACGTCCCGACCGAGACGTTCGATTTTTCTCGCCGGCGCGAAAATTGGTGCGACCAGCTCAAATTTTCGCGGCGCCGCGAAAATTGGACTTTCCCAGCCACCCACTGCGCGTCGCTCGGAACTGACCGAGATGGAGCGGGCACGGGCGCTGGCGCGGCGCAAGGAAATCTACGAGATCAGGCATCCGGAGACGCGACAGCATGTCGCCGGTGCCGCGGCGAAGCATGGGCGTGCAAACGACAAAATGTCGTTTGCAGCCGAGACGGCGAAGAAGACGGGTCGGGACGAAAGCTCGGTACGCCGCTCCGTTCGCATCGGCGAGCGCCTATCGCCGGAAGCGGAAGAGGCGGCGAAGGCCTGAAAGGTCGAGCGGCCAATTGGGTCAGGGTCCTTGGTACGGAACATCCGACAGTCGGACCCGCTGAAATACTTCGCTAGGATAGCCATTGGATCGCAGCAAATCACCCACGCTGACTTGCGAAATTTCCTTGTGACGAGACGGACCAATCCACGCCTCGACAATTGGTATTCGTTCGTCCCTGATCATCGACAATGGAACGTATCTGGATATAAATGTTCTTGTGGGACGAAACTCTAATCTACCCTCGTCCTCTCGCCTGAGTTCGTAGAGAAGGCGCCATTCAGATTCATCGCGAAACGATGGATGCTTTATGACCGGCGCGAAATAAGTAATGTGTTGCCGCCAGTTGTCGATGAACACCTGAAACCAAGTGTCACGATCGATGCCGGGCCTCCTGTCTAGACCCTCTCGAAACTTGTTAATTGTAGCGTGTGCGACGTGAGTTGCGAGGCGCATATGCATGTCGTGATCGTAGTTGACTCGTGCCATATAGGTCTTCTTGCCGAACAACTTAGCATTTAGAATTTGTCCATCTATCACGATCGCGTACCCGTTCTCTCCTCCACCATATCCACGCCACTGATTTAAGTCGTCTTCTCGCTCCGAGAGGCATGCGACGAACCAATGGCTCGTCCTTGCCGAATCTTCGGACAGGAGGTCCAGCATTCTTGCTGAAACGTACCCAGCAACTGGGTCCGAATCCCGAAATGAAATATCAGTAAATGCAAGCTTCAATAGTGAATACGAATAGCGAAGCTCGGAAGCATCGTTCAGACAAGAGATCTGAGTCGCCCACAACGTCTTCGTTGAGACGATACCAATAAGGCCGCGACCATCTGTATAGTGCCAAAGTCTCTTCGGGGGAGATGATTGTAAGCCGAAATCCGCAAGCGTCTCCATGACGAAGCGACCATACCCGCCATGCTCATCGGTGGTGACGTCAACAGACATAGCAGCCTCGCTCTGTGACAGCGCGGGTAGGTCTCACCTGGATCGTAGCCTCACCCCCGGCCCTCCGCCGTTCTCCGCGATAATCTCGACACCGGCCGCTTCAAGGGCGGCGCGGAGCGCATCGACGGTACGGGGATAGAGGCTGTCGCCACGCTCAAACCGCGCAACGGTGTCCGGCGAGACCTTCGCCGCAGCAGCTAGGTCGCGAACGCCCCAGCCGACAGCGGTTCGCGCCATGCGGCACTGAATGGGCAACATCAGAACTCCGTTACGAACTTGTTGCGCGCCCTAATGGGTCGGCGCATCATAACACGGTTCCGACATCGGAACGCAGACGGCGGCCGAGCGGTGCGGCTGGTACCCGTCCCGCCCGGCCTGACCACAACCTGAACCTTGGAGTTCTGGTCATGGCTGCTTCTACGTCTACCACACCGAGGAAGGCGCCTCGCCCCCGCTGGAATGCCTACGAGGCGCGGTTCAAGCTCACCAAGAAAATCGACGCCGCCGGCAATCTCGCCCGCGCCGGGGGCTGCGATGTCCAGCTTGCCCATGTCCTGGTCGAGCTTGCCGCCGCTGCCCGAGAACTGGCGACGCGGACCCCGCAGTACGATGTGGAGCGGCTGCGCGCCCTTCTCGACCGTCAGGACGTCGGGGGTGCGGCATGACCCCCGACGCCGAGCTGGTGGCGCTGCTGCCCGAAATCGAACAGACGTATCGCGCCGAGCTGGCGGCAGCGGCGGCGCTGGAACTGATGCTCGACGGCGACCCCGACGAGCCGGTGTACGACCGGCTCTACGACCTGGCGCGGGAGCGGTTCGACGCCGTTCTCGCCAAGGCGACCGCGATGACGGCGACGACGCTCGTCGGTATCAGGATCAAGGCGAAGGTCGCGGCGATGATCGCGGCCCAAATGAGCGACAAGCAGCAGCACCCTGACCTGGACGTGCGCACCATGCGCAACGTCATCACCGACCTGCTGGCGCTGCCCGAGGGGGATGCGCCATGACCCCCGCCGACGCCGTGCTGGCGCAGATCGTGGCTTCCGCGGACGTCATCGGCGCCACGGCGGACGGCCGCGCCTTCCTGCTGGTCGAGGCTCCGGCCGACCTTATCGACCGCATGGCCGAGTTCGGGGCCGCTCATGAGGACGATGAGGACGACGATCCGCCGGAAGACGGCGACCCCCGCGAGGACGACGACCCCGATACCTCGGTCGACGACGAAGGCGAGCCGCAGGTGGGCATCGCCCCGCAGTGGCCGCCGGGAAAAGCCCGCCTCGAAGCGGCGATCGCGGCCGGAAAGACGGTGCGCGCCGTGGCGACCATGTTCGGTCGCTCGCAGACGGCGGTCTGGCGGTTGGCGAAGCGGCTCGGCGTCCGCTGGCCGAACGAGCGCAAGCCCCGGGCATCGGCTCCGCCGTCGAGGACGTGGCCGCCGACCGAGGACGAGGTGGCCGAGCTGATCGGGCAGGGCATCGGCGACAACCGCGCGTCGAAGCTCTTCGGCGTTCACGTCTCGACCTACCGGGCGCTGCGCCGCCGGTACTTCTGCGATGGCGTGGGCAGCAAGGACGACGGGCCGCCGGTCGACCCCGCGGAGTACGGCTACGTGGGCACGCCGCTGCCCTCGGGCATCACGTTCGATGACAGCCCTCGTGCCGCCGCTGCCGACCGCACCGGCCGGGTGCTGCGCCCGATGACGGTGCTGGAGCGGGAGTCGTCCATCGCGGCGTGCTGAGACAATCGACCGGTCATCGACGCCCGACCGAAAAGACAAACCCCGCCGGTTCGCGCTGGCGGGGTTTTGTTTTCGGCGGGTCCGCTGGGGGTCCGCTATTTTCTCGGAATTTTCGGCTCCGAGGCCGCCACCGTCAAAACCGCCCTGAATTCAGGGGGTTAATGGTGGGTGCTATAGGATTCGAACCTATGACCCGCTGATTAAGAGTCAGCTGCTCTACCAACTGAGCTAAGCACCCGCCGGGGCGCGGCATATAGCAACTCCCACCCCCCTTGTCGATAGCGGCGAACGGTCACTCCGGCGGTCATTCAGGGCCGGCCTCGCCGCGGCGGTTGATCTCCATGTCGCGGTGGACGTAGACGCCCATCACGAGGCCCATGCCGAACATCACCGTCAGCATGGCGGTGCCGCCGAAGGACACCATCGCCAGCGGCACGCCGACCACCGGCATCAGGCCCATGACCATGCCGATGTTGATGAAGACGTAGAGGAAGAGCGTGGTGCTGACGCCGAGCGCCAGGACGCGGCCGAACTGGTTGCGGCTGCGCAGCGCGATCAGGAAGCCGTAGGCGATGACCAGCGCATAGAGACCGAGCAGCGTCAGCCCGCCCACCATGCCCCATTCCTCGGCCAGCATGGTGAAGATGAAGTCCGTCTGCTTCTCGGGCAGGAAGTTGAGATGGGCCTGGCTGCCGGCGAGGAAGCCCTTGCCGAAGACGCCGCCGGAGCCGAGCGCGATCTTCGACTGGATGATGTGGTAGCCCGCGCCCAGGGGATCGGCTTCCGGGTTCAGGAAGGTCAGCACCCGCTTCTTCTGGTAGTCGCGCAGGAACTCCCACGCGATCGGCACGACGGCGGCCACGACGGCGAGCGCAGCCGCGAACTTCCACAGGCGCACGCCGGCGATGAAGAAGACCGCCGCCCCGCCCGCCATCAGCATGATCGCAGTGCCGAGGTCCGGCTGCTTCAGCACGAGCGCGGCCGGGGCCAGGACCATGAGCGTCGGCAGGATCAGGAACACCGGCCGGCCGATCTCGTCCGCATCGAGCGTGTTGAAGTAGCGGGCCAGCGCCAGCACCAGCGAGATCTTCATGATCTCGGAGGGCTGCAGCTGGATGACGCCGAAGTCGATCCAGCGCTGCGCGCCCATGCCGATCTCGCCGCGAATCTCGACCGCGACCAGCAGCGCGAAGGCGGCGAGATAGATGACGTAGGCCAGGCGCAGCCAGACGCGCAGATCGACCAGCGCGACCACGATCATGCCCGCGAGGCCGATGCAGAAGCGCAGGATCTGCTTCTCGGCCCAGGGCTGGAAGCTGCCGCCGGCGGCCGAGTAGAGCATGGCGAAGCCGACGCCCGCGATCGCCCCCAGCAGCAGCACGAGGCCCCAGTTGACCTGCCAGATGCGGTCGAGGAGCAGCGGCGCCCGCGATCGCGGCGATGCCTCGAAGCCGGTCATCCGCGATCCGCCACGAGGCGCTGCGGCAGCCGCCGCGCGGGGTCGCGCCGCTGCACCTCGAGCAGCAGGTCGCGCACGATCGGGGCGGCGACGCTGCTGCCGCCGCCGCCGTGCTCCACCACCACCGCGGCGGCGTAGCGGGGCTGGGCCAGCGGCGCGTAGCCGATGAAGAGCGCGTGGTCGCGCTCGCGCCAGGGCAGATCCTCGTTGCGGCGCACGCCGCGCTCGCGCTCGGCCATGGTGATGCGCCGCACCTGCGACGTGCCGGTCTTCCCGCCCATCGCCATGTCGGCCTCGCGGATGCGCATGGCGTAGGCGGTGCCGCCGACCTCGTTCACGACGGCCGCCATGCCGTCGAGGACGGCGGCCAGGCTGGCGGGCGCGATGCCGAGCGACGGGAAGAGGTCGCGGCGGGGCGCCGGCTCCTCGCTGCGCATCACGCCCTGCGGCCGCGTCAGGCGAGGGACCACGGCGCGGCCGCCGTTGACGAGGCGCGCGGTCATCACGGCCAGCTGCAGCGGTGTCGCCAGGACGTAGCCCTGGCCGATGCCCGTCAGGACCGTCTCGCCCTGCTGCCAGGGGTGGCGGCTCGTCGTCTGCTTCCACTCGCGGCTCGGGATGAGGCCGGTGCGCTCGCCCGGCAGGTCGAGGCCGAGCGACTCGCCCAGGCCGAAGCGCCGGCACATCGGCGCCAGCCGGTCGATGCCGACGCGCCGCGCCGTCTCGTAGAAATAGACGTCGCAGGAATTCTTCAGCGCCTCGTGCAGGTTCATCGGCCCGTGGCCGCCGCGCTTCCAGCAGTGGAAGCGCTGCTCGCCCAGCTCGAAATGACCGGGGCAGAGGATGCGCTGGTCGGGCGTGACCGCCTTGGTCTCCAGGGCGGCGATCGCCACCATCATCTTGAAGGTCGAGCCCGGCGCGTACTGCCCGGAGATCGCCTTGTTGGAGAGCGGCCCGCGCGGGTCGCCGCGCAGGCGGTTCCACTGCTCGGTCGTCAGCCCTTGCGCGAACACGGCGGGGTCGAAGCCCGGATGGGACACGAGCGACATCACCTCGCCCGTGTGGACGTCGAGGACGACGGCGGCCGCACTCTCCTCTCCGGCGAGGCGGTCGACGGTGTAGCGCTGCAGGCCGAGGTCCACGGTCAGGACGACGTCGCGCCCCGCCTGGCCCTCCTGCCGGCCGAGCTCGCGGATCACCCGGCCATAGGCGTTGACCTCGACCTCGCTGGCGCCTGCCGCACCACGCAGCACCGTCTCCTGCGAGCGCTCGATGCCGCTCTTGCCGATGCGGAACTCCGGCAGCTCCAGCAGGGGGTCGCCGGTCAGCTCGTGCTCGGCGACGGGCGCCACGTAGCCGACGACATGGCCGGTGACCATGCCCTGCGGGTAGTAGCGCAGGAGGCCGGGATCGATCGCGACGCCCGGCAGGTCGGCGGCGTTGACCTCGATCCGCGCCACCTCGTCCCAGGTCAGGTTGCCGCGCACCAGGATCGGCACGAAGCCGCGCTTGCGCCTGACCTCGCGCACCACCCGCCGGCGGTCGGCCTCGCCGAGCGGCGCGATGCGGTCGATGATCTCGAGCGCCCGATCGAGGTCGCCGATCTGCTCGGGCACCAGGACGAGGCGGTAGTCCTGGTGGTTGACGGCGAGCGGCTCGCCGTAGCGGTCCGTCACCTGCCCGCGCGGCGGCGGCAGCAGGCGGACGTTGATCCGGTTCTCCTCGGCCAGCATCGTGTAGCGGTCGGCCTCGACCACCTGCAGGTAGTAGAGGCGGGCGCCCAGCGCGGCGAACAGCACCGCCTGCCCGCCCGCCAGCAACAGGGCGCGGCGGGTGAAGACCTTGGCGCGGCTGCGGTCCTGGCGCATCGCGGCCGCCTCAGGCCCGCGCCATGAAGGCGCGCTGCACGCCGAGGAAGATGCCGGCGAAGAACGGGTAGACCGCGACCGTGATCAGGCAGCGGAACGCCGCCTCGCGCGGATCGAGCAACACCCCGGCGAGGGCGCTGCCCGCGGCCCACAGCGCCAGGAAGGTGACGGCGGCGACCAGGCCGAAGCCCCACCAGGCGATGAGGAAGGCCTTGCCGGCGAGGAAGCGACGCTGGGTCGCGACCAGGACGTGGACGGCCAGCAGCGTCAGCGACCCCGTGCCGAGCGGGCTGCCGGTCAGCAGGTCCTGCACCAGCCCGACCAGGAAGATCACCCCCGGCGGCAGCAGCTCCGGCCGATGCACCGTCCAGTGGTAGACGGCGATCAGCACGACGGCCGGCATCATGGTCCGAAACCCCACGATCGGCACGCGCACCGCGGACAGCAGCAGCAGCATGACCGTCAGCAGCGTCGGCAGCAGGTCGCGCGCCCAGCCGTCGAGGCGGTGCAGGAGGCCGGCGTTCATTGCCGGGCGCGGCCGCGGGTGCGCTGCGGGCCGGGGATCGCCTCGCTCAGCGTATGGGCGAGGCCGGTGTCGGCCAGCCGGACGTATTCCAGGCGGTCGAAGTCGACATAGGGCAGGACGCGCGCCACGCCGTCCTCGGCCAGCGCCACCTCGCCCACGGGGATGCCGGGCGGGAATACGCCGCCATGGCCCGAGGTCACCACCCGCTCGCCGCCCTTCAGCGCCTCCTTGCGCTGGCCGAGATAGAGCAGGCGCGGCCGCGGGCCGTTGTCGCCGGCCATGACCGCGCGCTCGCGCGTGCCCTCGATGATGACGGGGATGCGCGAGTTGAGGTCGGTCACCAGCAGCACCCGCGCGGCGCGGTCCCCGGCCTCCACGACGCGGCCGGCCAGGCCGTGGTCGGCGAGTGCCGCCTGCCCCTTGGCGGCCCCCTGCCGGGCGCCGGCGTTGACCAGCACGCTGCGCACGAAGGTGCCGCCCGAATCGGCGATGACGCGGGCCGAGACGTAGCTCAGCATCGGCTCGGGCGTGACGTTCATCAGGCCGCGGATCTGGGTGTTCTCGGCCTCCAGCCGGCGCGCGACCTCCTGCCACTGGAGCAGCCTCGCGTTGGCCTCGCGCAGGCGGTCGTTCTCGGCGCGCAGCGCCGTCATCTCGCGCACTTCGTCGCTGACCCTTCCGACCGTGGCGAAGGGCCGGGAGATCGCGTCCAGCAGCGGGCCCAGCGTATCGGCGGTGCGGGTGCGCAGGCGCTCGACGACGACGGTGTCGGCCTTGCCCAGCACGATGAGGCCGAAGGAGGCGAGGATCAGCAGCAGCAGGGCGAATCGCTGCATCCATGCCCGGATCGGCATGGTCAGCCGCATCGGCGTTGTGGCGCGCGGCAGCCTCAAGCGTCCACCTCATCCCCCTCCGGGGCACGGCGACGTCGCCGGCCGGAGCGGGGAAAGACTACACGATCTCGCCAAATCTGCCCGATTCGGCCACGGGCGAGACGCCCGATATCGGCCTAGTAGGCGGTGATGAGGACATGGCGCAGCGTCTTCATGTCCTCGAGCGCCCGGCCGGTGCCCAGCGCCACGCAGGAGAGCGGGTCGTCGGCGATCGAGACCGGCAGGCCGGTCGCCATGCGCAGGACCACGTCCATGTTGCTGAGGAGGGCACCGCCGCCGGTCAGCACGATGCCCTTGTCGACGATGTCGGCGGCCAGCTCCGGCGCGGTGTGCTCCAGCGCCACCTTGACCGCCTCGATGATCTGGCCGACCGGCTCGGCAAGGCTCTCGGCGACCTGGCGCTCGCTGATCACCAGCTCCTTGGGCACGCCGTTCATCAGGTCGCGCCCCTTGATCTCCATGATCCGCCCCTCGCCGTCCTCGGGCAGGCAGGCCGATCCGATCTCCTTCTTGATGCGCTCGGCCGAGCCTTCGCCCACCAGGAGGTTATGGTTGCGGCGGTTGTAGGCGATGATCGCCTCGTCCATCTTGTCGCCGCCGACCCTGACCGAGCGCGAATAGACGATGCCGCCCAGCGAAAGGACGGCCACTTCCGTGGTGCCGCCGCCGATGTCGACGACCATCGAGCCGGTGGGCTCGGTCACGGGCAGGCCGGCGCCGATCGCGGCTGCCATCGGCTCCTCGATCAGATAGACGCGGCGCGCGCCCGCACTCTCCGCCGATTCCTGGATCGCCCGGCGCTCGACCGCGGTCGAGCCCGAAGGGACGCAGACGATGACCTGCGGGCTGGCGAAGCCGCGGCGGTTGTGCACCTTGCGGATGAAGTGCTTGATCATCTCCTCCGCGACCTCGAAGTCGGCGATGACCCCGTCGCGGAGCGGCCGGATGGCCTGGATGTTGCCGGGCGTGCGGCCGAGCATCAGCTTGGCCTCGTCGCCGACGGCCAGCACCTGCTTCTTGCCCTTGACGTTGGTGATGGCGACCACCGACGGCTCGTTCAGCACGATGCCGCGACCCTTGACGTAGACGAGCGTGTTGGCCGTGCCGAGGTCGATCGCCATGTCGGCCGACAGCATGCCGAGGAGACCAGAGAACATCGCCCGCTACCGTCCTTGCTGCCAGCCGTGGTGGTTGCTCATGGCGAGCCGGAGCCGGCGCCATCCCGTCGCGGCCCCGCCTCCGGCGGAGGGCGGCCCTTTGGCCCATTCGACGGCCGGGCAGTCTTACGCTCGCCAATGTCGATGGGGCAACGGCTTTCTGGCCGCACCACCCGTCCCTGCGGCATCCCGATGATGGTGGCGGACCCCGCATTGTCATACCATGTGGGCGAGGCGGCGATCGGTCGAGTGGAGAGAGCGGATCATGGCCAAGCATGTGCGGTGCGGGACCCTGTTCACGGGCGGCGAGGACACGGCGCGCACGGACTGCACCATCATCGTCGGCGAGGACGGCCGCATCGTCCATGTCGGCCCGACCGCCGACGCGCCGCCGCCCGCGCGCGGCGACACGGTCGTGGACTACTCCACGCGCTTCGTCATGCCGGGCCTGCTCGACGTGCACACGCATCTGGCCTACGGCAACGCCAAGACCGAGGAGGACATCGACCTCTACCAGCCGCTCGAGTTCCGCACGCTGCGCGCCCTCTTCTTCGCGCAGAAGTGCATCGCGGCCGGCTACACCTCGATCTGCGCGCCGGGCGACGCCGGGCAGATCAGCCTGTCCGTGCGCAACGCGATCCGCGCCGGGCTGTTCGACGGCCCGCGCGTCACGGCGGCCGGTCGCTACCTGACGACGCGCCAGGGCCTGACCGACTGGTACCCGACCTGGATCGGCGCGCCGGAGACCTCGATCGGCCGCCTGGTCGCCAGCAAGGACGAAGCGATCGAGGAGATCCGCGTCCAGGTGAAGAACGGCGTCGACTGCATCAAGATCGCCATGGACGGCTTCCACCGCCGCCCCGACGGCGAGCTGGTCGCGGCCTTCAACCAGGACGAGACGGATGTGATGGTCGCCGAGGCCCATCGCCTCGGCAAGAAGGTGGTGGTCCATGCGCGCGGCCGCGAGGCGACGCTCTATTCCGCGCGCGCCGGCGTCGACCTCATCTTCCACGCCTATTATCTCGACGACGAATGCATCGACGCGATGCTGCAGTCGGGCAGCGCCATCGGCCCGACGCTGACCTTCCCGCGCAACATCTGCGACTTCACCCAGCCGCACGAGCCCGCCCACCTGAAGGGCCGCATCGCCGACACCGAGCGCGAGTTCGAGGTGGCGTGCGAGAACCTGCGCCGCGCCAGGAAGGCCGGCGTGCCGATGATGACCGGCACCGACAGCGGCTTCGCGGTGACGCCCTACGGCGAGTGGCACGCCCGCGAGCTGGAGATCTTCGTGCGCCACCTGGGGTTCACCCCGGCCGAGGCGCTGCGCGCGGCGACCGAGGTCACGGCGCGCTTCATGGCCGACGGTGCCCGCGTCGGCACGCTGGCGCCGGGCAAGGCCGCGGACTTCATCGTGGTCGACGGGTCGCCGCTCGCCAATGTCGGCATCCTGCTCGACAAGAAGCGCATCCTCGCCGTCCATATCGACGGCAAGGAGATCTCGATCCCGGCGCGTGGCTGGGACCCGCGCAAGGTGACGGACTTCGCCTGGACCAATTGGACCGACCTCTACACCCAGGAGCGGGTGGCCGAGCTGCGCGGCCAAGTGCCGACCCTGGCGGCGGCCCAGTAGGACGCGCCGCCCCCGGCCGCCGCAGGAGGAGAACATGACGGGTCGAGGATCGAGGTCGGCCGGCTGCCTGCGCGCCGTCGCGGCCGCCGCGTTGCTCGCCACGGCGTCGCCGCCGGCCATGGCCGAGATCAGCCTGCTGGCGCCGCGCGACCAGCTCCTCGAGGCCGCATACAGCCAGAACATCGACGGCGTCCGCGCCCAGATCGCCGGCGGCGCCAGCCCGAACCGGGTCGACACCGAGGGGCGCACCGCGCTCATGTATGCCTCGGCCGCCGGCAACGTCGAGATCGTCCGGGTGCTGGTCGAGAGCGGTGCCTGGGTCGACCTGCGCGACCGCTTCGGCGACACCGCGCTGATGCTGGCCGCGGACCGCGGCCATATCGAGGTTGCCCAGTTCCTGCTCGCCCGCAGCGCCAAGGTCGACAACGACAACCGCCGCGGTATGACGCCCCTGATGCAGGCCGCCGCGTCGGGGCGGCTGGAGATGATCCGCGTGCTGCTGAAGGCCGGGGCCGACCTCAAGCGCCAGGACTATTCCGGATTCTCCGCCCTCGACTGGGCCGAACGGTCGAACCAGCGGCGCGCGGCCGAGGTGATCCGGCGCGCCGGCGGCGGCTGACGCCTTCGGGAACCGTCGCGCTCTCCTGCCGTTGCGCCCCGGTGGGAGGTGCCGAACGATGGCCGACCAGGAGCGCCGAAGCGGATCGACCGCGATCCCCTGCTTCAAGTATCGCGACGCCACGGCGGCGATGGATTTCCTGTGCGAGGCGTTCGGCTTCGCGCGTCGGTTCGTCGTGCCGGGCGACGGCGAGCGGATCGCCCACGCCGAGCTGGTGCACGGCACCGGCATGGTGATGCTGGGGTCGAGCGACGCGAGCGACTACGGCCGGCTGATGGCCGAGCCGGACGAGATCGGCGGGCGCGCGACGCAATCCGCCTACGTCGTGGTCGAGGACGCGGACGTGCACTGTTCCCGAGCGCGCGCCGCCGGTGCGGAGATCGTCATCGAGCTCAGGGACGAAGGCCACGGCCGCAGCTACACCTGCCGCGACCCCGAGGGCCATGTGTGGACCTTCGGGACCTACGACCCGTGGCGCGACGGCGGCTGAGTGGCCACCCGCATCTCGACCGGCGCGGCCCCCCGCCCTAAGAATGGCGGCCCCGCCCGGCAGGAGAGCTCATGCGCATCGTGGAGATCCGCGAGAAGTCCGTCTCGATCGCCTCCGACATCGCCAACGCCTATATCGACTTCTCGAAGATGACCGCCTCGGCGGTGGCCGTCGTCACCGACGTGGTGCGCGACGGCAAGCCGGTGGTCGGATTCGGCTTCAACTCCAACGGCCGCTATGGCCAGGGCGCCCTGATGCGCGACCGCTTCATCGGCCGCGTGATGGCCGCGCCGGCCGATTCCCTGATCGACGCGGCGCACGGCAACATCGATCCGTTCGCCGTGTGGAAGGCGCTGATGACCAACGAGAAGCCGGGCGGGCACGGCGACCGCTCGGTCGCGGTCGGCACGATCGACATGGCGGTGTGGGACGCGGTCGCCAAGATCGAGGGCAAGCCCCTGTGGCGGCTGCTGGCCGACCGCTACCGCGGCGGCGTCGCCGACGAGCGCGTCTGGGTCTATGCGGCGGGCGGCTACTACTACCCGGGCAAGGGGACCGACGCCCTCAAGGACGAGATGCGCTCCTACCGCGACCGCGGCTACCGGGTGGTCAAGATGAAGATCGGCGGCGCACCGCTGGACGAGGACATCCGCCGCATCGAGGCGGTGCTGGAGGTGGTGGGCGAGGGCGCCAATCTCGCCGTCGACGCCAACGGCCGCTTCGACCTCGAGACTGCGATCGCCTATGGCGAGGCGCTGCGCCCCTACGGCCTCCACTGGTACGAGGAGGCGGGCGACCCGCTCGACTACGCGCTGCAGGCGGAGCTGGCGCGGCACTATCCGGGGGCGCTGGCGACTGGCGAGAACCTCTTCTCGCACCAGGACGCGCGCAACCTGCTGCGCTACGGCGGCATGCGGCCGGGCCGGGACTGGCTGCAGTTCGACTGCGCGTTGTCCTACGGCCTCGTCGAGTATCTGCGCATTCTCGACGTGCTGGCGGCCGAGGGTTGGTCGTCGCGCCGCGTGGTGCCCCATGGCGGCCACCAGATGTCGCTCAACATCGCCGCCGGCCTGCATCTCGGCGGCAACGAGTCCTATCCCGACGTCTTCCAGCCCTTCGGCGGATTCGCCGACGGGATCGCGGTGGAGGACGGCTTCGTGCGCCTGCCGCAGGTGCCGGGCGTCGGCTTCGAGACCAAGGCCAACCTGTACGCGGTGATGCGGACGCTGGTGGAAGACATCTGAGCCCCGCGGCACCCGCCGACGGGTGCCGGACATGTGCCGCAGTCATCCGACGTGCGGCACATGTCCGGACGTCAGATGTCGACGCCCGCCTTTCCGCGTGTTCGCGCCCATTGCGCCGGCTCTCGCACCGAACCGGTCTGCTTGCGACGGGACGCCGAGCCGGCGCTCATTCTCCATTGCAGTTCCAGTGGTCCGCCGGGAAGAAAGCCCCTTGAACCTTCAGGGTGGCCACCCGCCGGTCGCCGTCCCATCGTAGGACGTTGCCGAGATATCCTGAGCAGACCTGTCGCCAGCTCGAGCCGGTGTAGGCGTGCACCTGGTAATGGAAGAGGGAGTAGATCGAATCCCTGAATTCCATTGCGATCGACTGGCCGCCGATCGCTTCTCTTCCGGGCGTCCATTGACCGCTCACGCTGAATTTGGCGCTGACGGTGGCCCAGGCTTCGTTACGTAACGTGATGACGTAGTCGGCCTGCGGATCGGAGCCGGTTCCGGTAGGCCCGTGGCCGGCACCGCCATCGACCGCGTGGGCTGCGCGGCCACCGAGCGCCACCGCCATCACCACCAACATCGCAAGGACCATCCCCATCGCTTTCCCCTGCGCTCGAGCCACGAGTGCATGGTCCTGCGGCTGGCCGCCCCGCGGATGAGACGGTCGTGGCGCCACTTGGACGACGACCGCGGCTACGGCCGCGCCTATGGCATTCCACCGCAATCGGCACGGCCACGAACCATACGGAAATGAACCTAGCACTGGCACAGGCATCACCAAAGGGACGTCGCCGATGGCTTCGATCGATCCGCTGCAGGAACGAGCAGCGCTCAGCGCCGGCGGTACAGCTTCAGCTCCGTCCAGCGGCCGCGCGAGTAGTTGAAGCCGCGTATTGCAGGACCTTCGGCCAAGTCGAGGCCGGCGGCGCGGGCGGCATCGGTGAAGCGCGTCCGGTCGCGGTCGCCGATCAGCGCGACCGCGCCCGGCTCGGCGACCAGCCGCGCCGCCGCGCCCGCGGCGTCCGCGAAGTCGATCTGCGTCCCCGCCAGGAACACGAGGCTGGGTTCGGCATAGCCGACGACGACCGCGCGGGCGGCCGGGACACCCTCTGCGGCCAGGAGCGCGGCTGCGCCGCGGCCGAGCCAGAATGCGTCGAGCCGCGGCAGGACGAGCGCGAAGAGGAGGCCGAAGACGACGACCGCGCCCGCTGTCGCCGCCGCCAGCGCGGCGGTGCCGTCGCGGCGCAATCCCACGAGGGCGGCACCCACCGCCGCCGACCCGGCGGCGAGGGCCAGCACGGCGGCGCCCATCGCACCGCCGACCAGCGCACCGCCGACCAGCGCACCGCCGGCCAGCGCGATCGCCGCCGCAAGGCCGAGAGCGCCCAGCGCCACGCCGGCCGCCGCCCAGATAGCGGTCCATGTCAGGCTCGCCCAGCGCCAACGGCCGGTTGCCCGGACACCCGTGACGGCAGCATGGGCGGCGAGCAGCGCCAGCATCGGATAGAGCGGCAGCACGTAGTGGGGCAGCTTGGTCGGCACGATCTCGAACATGAGCCAGCCCGGCACCACCCAGGCGAGCGCCAGGCGCAGCGCCGGCGTCGCGCGGCCACGCCATGCGGCGACGAGGCCATGCGGCACCAGCAGCGAGGCCGGCCACAGCGTCACCACGAGCAAGGCCAGGTAGTAGCCGGGCGGGGCGCCGTGCGACTCCTGGCCGCCGATCAGCTTCGGCATGAGGTCCGATCGGATGGCATCGCCGACGAAGCCGCCATCGGTCGCGATCGTGACCAGCACGAGCCACGGCGCCACGATCGCCGCCGCGAGCGGCAGGCCCCACAGGGGCCGCAGCGTGGCCAGCCAGGGCACCCGCCGGTCCCATGCCCACAGCGCCAGGCCGGCGAGCAGCGCCACCATCGGCACGACCGGCCCCTTGACGAGCCCGGCGACCCCGATGCCGGCCCAGAAGAGGACGGCGTTGGCGATGCCGGCGGAGGAACCGTCGCGGGATGCGAGATAGGCCCGCGCCAGCGCCAGCTGGACGGCGACCGCGGCGGCCAGCAGCGCGGCATCGGTCTTGGCGAGATGGGCCTCGACCACGGTGATGAGGGCGGCCGCCGTCGCCGCGGCACCCAGCAGCGCCGTCCGCCGGTCGAACAGTGCCGCCCCCAGCGCGAAGGTCAGCAGCGTCGCCAGCGTCGCCGCGACCGCCGAGACCAGGCGATAGGGCCACATCGCCCGCGATTCGGGATCGGACAGCGCGGCGACGGCGGTCGCCTGCAGCCAGTGGATGCCGACGGGCTTCTTGTTGCGCGCCTCATCCTGGAAGCGGATGCGGACGAGATCGCCCGATTCGAGCATCTGCCGCGTCGCCTGGACGAACCGCGCCTCGTCGCGATCGAAGGGCGGCAGTGCGGCGATCCCCGGCAGGTAGAGCGCGAGGCAGAGCAGGACGAGGGCGGCCCACGGCCGCCAGCCCGCCGACAGGCGGTCCAATGTCGCGGTCATCGTGCCCGGCCCGCGTTGACCCGGCGCGCCGGCCCGTCGAATGTCGCGCCATGCTGCTCGCCGAACCGGGATCGGTCGCCCCGCTCGTCATCCTCTTCCTGGCGCTGCTGCTGGATGCGGCGGTGGGCGACCCGCCGCTGCTGTGGCGGCTCGTTCCGCATCCGGTAGTGCTGGTGGGCCGGCTCGTCGCGCTTCTCGACCGCCGTCTCAACCGCCCGGACCGCAGCGCCGCCGCACGGCGTATCCGCGGCATCCTCGTGGTGCTCGCCGTCGCGGCGGTCGCGACGACGGTCGGCGCGATCGGCGCCTGGATCGCTTCCCGCATGCGCCTGGGTGCTGCGATCGAGGTGGTTGCGATGGCGATCCTGCTGGCGCAGCGCAGCCTCCACGACCATGTCGCCGGCGTCGCCGCGGCCCTCGACGAGGGCGGGGTGGAGGCGGGCCGCGCGGCGGTCGCGCATATCGTCGGCCGCAGCCCGGAGGCGCTCGACGGGCACGGCGTGTCGCGGGCGGCGATCGAGAGCCTGGCGGAGAACTTCTCCGATGGCGTCGTGGCGCCTGCCTTCTGGGCCTTGCTGTTCGGCCTGCCCGGCCTCTGCCTCTACAAGGCGGTCAACACCATGGACAGCATGATCGGCCACCGTACCGATCGCTACGCCGCGTTCGGCTGGGCGGCGGCCCGTCTCGACGACGTCATGAACCTGGTGCCCGCGCGGATCGCCGGCCTCATCGTGGTGGCCGCCGCCGCGGCGACGCGCCACGCCCGCGCCTGGCCCGCCTTCCGCGTCATGCTGCGCGACGCGCGCAAGCACCGCTCGCCCAACGCCGGCTGGCCGGAGGCGGCGATGGCGGGCGCCATCGACGTCGCGCTGTGCGGCCCGCGCCGCTATCCCGGACTCGTGGTCGAGTCGCCATGGATCGGCGACGGCACCGCGCGGTCCGGGCCGGCGGATATCGCGCGGGCGCTGATGGTCTACGTCCACGCTTGCGTCATCCATGCCGGCCTGATCGCCGCGGCGGCCGCGGCCCTGTTCGTGATCGGCCGAACCTAGCCGCGGGGCGGCGCCCGGTCGAGCGTGCGCCGACGTGGCTGCTGTCCAATTGCGAGAACACCGCACAGACCGATTTGCAGTACCTTGATTTCACGCCGCTTTTGCTGCGGCGTGGCAGGGGTCGGGCATGGTCAAGCGTGGAAGGTGCCTGTGCGGCGCCGTAACCTACCAATACTCCGGGACCGAAAACTGGCGCGCGCACTGCCACTGCGAAAGTTGCCGCCGCAATACATCATCGCCATTTACGACCTGGTTCGGTGTTCCCCAAGAGGCCTTTGCCTTCACAGGGAAGCTACCCAAGACCTATGCTTCATCTCCCGGTGCACGCCGCATGTTCTGCAGCGACTGCGGCACTCCGATCGCGTTCGAGCACGACAGGTTCGAGCACGAGATTCACCTGTATGCGGCGAGCCTCGAAGACCCCGCAGATTTTCGGCCGGATTTTCACGTGCATTGGAACGAGCGGCTGCATTGGCTGCATTGGCACGACGGGTTGCCCAAATACGCGACGACAGGGACTGGAGCACAGCCGCTCACGGAACTCTGATCGAACGATCCCGACTCAACTTGCCTCGGTGGTCGGCCGGCTTGCGGCGGTCGCCAGCAGCCGGTCGAGGTCCGTCGCCTGCTCCAATGCGTCGGCGACGGCGTCGATCGCGGCCTCTACGGTCGCCTCGTAGTCGATCCCGGCGCGCGCGGGAGCGCCGAGGCGGGCGAGCAAGGCACGGCGAAGGCCGTCGGCTGCGAAGAGACCATGGAGGTAGGTGCCCATGATGCGGCCATCGGGGGAGGCGGCACCCTCGGGTCGGCCGTCGAGGACGAGGAACGGGCGCTCGCGGCCGGGCCCTTCGGTCGCGCCCATGTGCATCTCGTAGCCGCGGACTTCCGTGCCGCTCGCATGGTCGACGCCGGCGACCGCGACCAGGCGCTTCTCGCCGCCGATCGTGGTCGCGACATCGAGCAGGCCGAGGCCGGGGTCGTCGCCGGCCGGCCCCTCGATGCCGGCCGGATCGGCGACGCGCCGGCCCAGCATCTGGTAGCCGCCGCACAGGCCCAGCACGGCGCCGCCGCGGCGGACATGGGCGGCGAGATCGATGTCCCAGCCCGCCGCGCGGAAGGACGCGAGGTCGGCCCGTGTCGCCTTGCTGCCGGGGATGACGACGAGGTCGGCGTCGCCCGGCAGGGCCCACCCCGGCGCCACGAAGTCGACCGCGACGCCGGGCTCGGCGCGCAGCGGGTCGAGGTCGTCGAAATTGGCGATGCGCGGCAGCAGCGGCACCGCGACGCGGAACGTGCCCGGCTCGCGCGCCGCCGGCCGCTCGACGACGACCGCATCCTCCGCCGGCAGCGCCCGGGCGGCCGCGATCCAGGGGATGACGCCGAGCGCGTCGAGCCCGCAGGCATCGCGGACGATCGGGAAGGCCGGCGCCAGCAGCGTCGGGTCGCCGCGGAACTTGTTCACGAGGTAGCCCACGACCAGCCGCCGCTCGTCGGCCGGCAGCAGCGCCATAGTGCCGACCACCGAGGCCAGCATGCCGCCCCGGTCGATGTCCGCTATCAGCAGCACGGGCACGCCTTCCACCGTGGCGAACCCCATGTTGGCGATGTCGCCGGCGCGCAGGTTGACCTCGGCCGGGCTGCCGGCGCCTTCGACCAGCACCAGGTCGGCGTCGGCGGCGATCCGGCGGAAGCTTTCGCGGACCAGCGGCAGGAGTTGCGGCTTCAGGCGCTGGTACTCCGCGGCGTCGGTCGCGCAGCGGACGCGGCCATGGACCACCACCTGCGCCCGACGGTCGCCCTCGGGCTTCAGCAGCACGGGGTTCATGTCGACCGCGGGCGCGACCCGGCAGGCGCGCGCCTGCAGCCACTGGGCCCGGCCGATCTCGCCCCCGTCGGCGGCGACGGCGGCGTTGTTCGCCATGTTCTGCGGCTTGAAGGGAAGGACACGCAGGCCCCGCCGGACATAGGCGCGGCCGAGGCCGGCGAGGAGGACCGACTTGCCGACGTCCGACCCCGTGCCCTGCAGCATGAGGGCCGGGGTCGTGAGCCGGGAGGGTGCCGCCGTCAGTTGACCACGACGGCGCGACGCAACGCGTCGGCGCCGGGGTTGCCGACCTTGCGCTCGATCACGATGTCGCGCACGGAGACGCGGCGGCCGTAGTAGCGCTCGTTCCACGAGCCACGCGGCTTGATCAGCGAGCCCTCGAAGCTGACGCCGCCGAACAGGCCCTGGGTGCGTGAGAACGAGAGGATGTCGGCACGCAGGTTGGCGGTGGTGCCCGCCTCGACGCCGGCGCCGATCGGCCCGATCGCCACCGAGGCGTCGGCGCCGATCTTGAACTCGTCCGCCATCACCGACTGCAGGCCGCGGTCGGTCATGATCATGAACAGCACCTCGGCGGTCTGCACGCCGATCTGCAGGCCGATGGAGCCGGCACCCATCGTGACGAAGCTGGGGTTGCTCCACGAGCCGTCGCGGCCGCGCACCATCAGCACGCCCGAGCCGCCTTCGCCGCCGAGGATGAAGCCGCCCTTGACCAGCGAGGGGATGATGATGACGCCCTTGGCGCGGCGCATCTGCGCGCGCGCCTCGCGGAAGTCGGGGTGGGAGAGCATCGAGGAAGCGGTGATCCGGGCGCGGTCCACCACCTCCTGCTCCTCGGACTGGGCCTGGGCGGCCCCTGTCCACAGGACGAGGACGGCCAGCATCGACGCGAACCACTTCACCATTGCCACTGCCTCCTGGCGTTTCTCGCCCGAGAACGGGGGGAGCGGACCTTCGTTCCCCCCATGCCCATTCTCCGCCGCGATCATGGCGCCTTTGCGGCGGCCACCCCCGGGACGTGGGCCGGAGGCTCAGGTCTCCAGCATCCGGCGCAGCAGCTCGATGTCCTCGGAGAGGTTGGGGTCGCTCGCCTTGAGCTCCTCGATCTTGCGCACCGCGTGCATCACCGTCGTGTGGTCGCGGCCGCCGAACTTCCGCCCGATCTCGGGCAGCGAGCGGGGAGTGAGCTGCTTGCAGAGGTACATCGCCACCTGGCGCGGCCGGGCCACCGCGCGGGCCCGCCGGGCGGAATGCATGTCGGCCAGCCGGATGCTGAAATGCTCGGCCACCCGCTTCTGGATCTCCTCGATGGTGATCCGGCGGTCGTTGGCGCGCAGCAGGTCGTGCAGCACCTCCTGCGCCGTCTCCAGCGAGGCTTGGCGGCCGACCAGCGAGGCGTGGGCGACGATGCGGTTGAGCGCACCTTCCAGCTCGCGGACGTTGGAGGTGATCTTGTGCGCCAGGAACTCGAGCAGCTTGGGCGGGGCGGCGAAGCCCATCTGCTCGGCCTTGGCCTGGAGGATGCCCAGGCGCAGCTCGTACGTCGTCGGATGGATGTCGGCGACCAGCCCCCAGCCGAGGCGGGAGCGCATGCGCTCCTCCAGCCCCTCCAGGTCAGACGGCGACTTGTCGGCCGAGATGACGATCTGGCGGTTCTGATCGACCAGCGCGTTGAAGGTGTAGAAGAACTCCTCCTGCGTCGAATCCTTGCCGCAGAGGAACTGGACGTCGTCGATCATCAGCAGGTCGACGGAGCGGAACTGCTCCTTGAACGCCATCGTGTCCTTGTAGCGGACCGCCCGGACGAACTGGAACATGAACTTCTCGGCCGACAGGTAGATGACGCGCTTGTCCGGCGCGCGGCGGCGGACATGCCAGGCGATCGCGTGCATGAGATGCGTCTTGCCGAGACCGACGCCGCCATAGAGGAAGAGCGGGTTGAAGGGCACCGTGTCGGCCTCGGCCACCCGGCGGGCGGCGGCGTGCGCCAGCTCGTTGGGCTTGCCGACGACGAAATGCTCGAAGGTGAAGCGCGGGTCGAGACGGCCGCCGAACTCGCCGCGGTCGGCCGGCGGCTCGTCCGGCACGGCGGCCAGCAGGTCGGACTCGACCTGGCTCTTCAGCGCCGGGGCCGAAGCGGCGGCGGGCGGACGGGCGAGCACCGCGTCGATCGCGATGTCGATGGTGCGCACCGAGGCGTTCTCGGCGGTCCACAACGCCCGCAGGCGATCGGCGTAGTTGGCGACCACCCAGTCGCGCATGAAACGGGTCGGCACCGCCAGGCGCAGGGTGCCGGCACGCAGGTCCTTGAAGGTTACGGGCCTGAGCCAGGTGCGGAACGCGGCCTCACCGAACTCGTCGCGCAGCCGTGCCCGTACGCGGGCCCATTGCGCCTGGACGGCGCCCTCGTCGCGTTCCGCCACGGACTACTCCTGGACCCAGGGGAGACCCGATGCCTTCCAGCCTGCGATGCGGCCGCGATGGCGCTCCCCGTCGGGGGGGCCTTCGAAGCCGTCGGATACGTTGTGGGCATGCAGATAGCCGGCCCTGGTGGCGGCGATCGCCGCCGATCGCGACCGCGCGCCGGAGCGGCAGATGAAGAGGACGGTCCGGTCCTTCGCCACGCCCGCCTTGGCCAGCTGCTCGGCGAAGTCGCCGGCGACCTCCATGGTCGGGAACACCTGCCACGACAGGAAGCTCGTCTTCTTGCCGATGGTGGAGAGATCGGGAACGCCGACGAACATCCATTCCGGGCGGGTGCGCACATCGACGAGCACGGCGCCCTGGTCCTCGGCGAGCAGTCGCCAGGCATCGCGCGAGGTCATGTCCCCCGCATATCCGGCGCCGCTTCCGCCTTCGCTCGCCGTCGCATGCACCGGACCGACCGACATTGCGCCCCCCGCTCATGCCGGCCCGCGATCTGCGTCGGTGGCCGGCGAATCCCCCTGCCCCGAACCGGGAGAGAAGGCCGGCTCGGATCGTCCCATCGCCTCGCTTCCGCGACCGTCGCGAACCCCTCGACCGATGCCGGTCGCGACGTTCCGCGCGGTGGCGAGAACGAACTCTAGACCCCTCCCGATCGGACTCGCAACGGACTCCGGCGAGCCTTCGCGGACACCGGCGATTCCGCCTACGCGGCCTCGCCCGAGGGGTGAAACAGCGGACGCGCGGCACCGTTCCCGCGCGATCCCTCGGGGATCACGCGGGGGCTGCCGCGCGGCGAAGATTCAGTTGGCGAGCGCGCCGATGCGAGCGGACAGGCGCGACAGCTTGCGTGCCACCGTGTTGCGGTGGAGCACGCCCCGGGAGACTCCGCGATGGAGCTCCGGCTGCGCGGCCTGGTACGCCTGCTGAGCCGCCGCCTTGTCACCCGCCTCGATGGCGGTCTCGACCTTCTTGACGAAGGTGCGGATGCGGCTCATGCGGGCGCCGTTGGTGGCGGTGCGGCGCTCGGTCTGCCGGGCGCGCTTCTCCGCCGACTTGTGCTGGGCCATGTCGGTCCCTGCCTTGCCTGGACGTTCCGAAAGAGGCGCGGCTTATAAGGCCGCGCGCCCGCCCCGTCAAGGCGGACGGCGACCCCTTCGCCGATGCCCGTCAGCGATGCTTGAACGCGGGCGGGCGCTTCTCGACGAAGGCCGCCATGCCTTCCTTCTGGTCCTCGGTCGCGAAGGTCGAATGGAAGAGGCGCCGCTCGAAGCGCACGCCCTCGGCCAGCGTCGTCTCGAAGGCGCGATTGACCGCCTCCTTGGCCAGCATCACGGCCGGGCGTGACAGGCCGGCGATCTTCTCCGCCGCCTTGACCGCCTCGGCCAGCAGGTCGGCCGCCGGCACGATGCGCGAGACGAGGCCCGAGCGCTCGGCCTCGGCCGCGTCCATCATGCGGCCGGTCAGCACCATCTCCATCGCCTTGGCCTTGCCGACGGCGCGCGTCAGGCGCTGGGTGCCGCCGGCACCGGGGATGGTGCCGATGGTGATCTCGGGCTGGCCGAACTTCGCGGTGTCGGCGGCGATGATGAAGTCGCACATCATCGCGATCTCGCAGCCGCCGCCCAACGCGAAGCCCGCCACCGCCGCCACGATCGGCTTGCGGCAGGTGGTGATGCGCTCCCAGCCGGACGTGATGAAGTCCGCGAGATACACGTCCATGTAGGTCTTGGACGCCATCTCCTTGATGTCGGCGCCGGCCGCGAACGCACGCTCGCTGCCGGTCAGCACGACCGCGCCGATCGCCGGGTCGGCCTCGAAGGCGTCGAGTGCCGCACCGAGATCGGCGACGAGCTGGGCGCTCAGCGCGTTCAGCGCCTTCGGTCGGTTGAGGGTGACGATGCCGACGCTGCCCCGCGTCTCGACGAGGACCGTCTCGTAGGCCATTTGGCGGATCTCCGTTGATGGGGGTCGGCCGCTCAGCGCGGCGTCACCGAGAAGCGCACGACGAGGGCGCCGTCCCTGCCCTCGAAGCCGAGCCTGAGGACCTCGCCCTCGCGCCGCCAAGTCGGATTTCGCCCGGTCCAGCCGAGCTGCGGCAGGGTCTGGTCGTAGAAGCGCACGACGTCGCCGCGCTTCACCGCGCCCGTGGCATAGCTCTCGACGATGCGGCCGTCCGGCTTGTCGAAGACGAGGCTGCGGTCGGGCACGGCGGCGAGGCCGGGCATCAGCGGCACGTCCTCCAGCCCCTCGACGAAGGCGTCGGCCGCCCCGGCCGATGCCGGCGCCAGGAGCAACGCGCCTGCGAGCGCGAGCCGGGCCAGTAACCGCAGCATGACGGCCGAGCCTATACCATCAGCGCTGGCAGCGGGCACAATAGAATGTCGACCGCCCGGCCTGCACCATCCGGCGCACCTTGTGGCCTGCGGCACAGCGCCGGCAGGCCTCGCCCTCGCGGCCGTAGACGGTCCAGTCGTGCTGGAAGTAGCCGAGCTCGCCCGAGGCCTGGACGTAGTCCCTGAGCGACGAGCCGCCGGCCGCGATCGCCCGCGTCAGCACGTCGCGGATGGCATCGACGAGGCGGTCGGCCCGGGGGCCGACCACGGTCGCCGCCATGCGCCTCGGCGACAACCCGGACTGGTGCAGCGCCTCGCAGGCATAGATGTTGCCGATGCCGGCCACCACCCGCTGGTCGAGCAGCGCCGCCTTGATCGGCGTGTGCCGGCCGGCCAGGGCTGCCGCCAGCGCCGGCCCGTCGAAGGCCGGGTCCAGCGGCTCCGGCCCGATGCCGGCGATCAGCGGATGGGCGGCGAGCCCCGTGCGGTCGGAAAGGTCGATGCGGCCGAAGCGCCGGGCGTCGTTGAAGCGCAGCACCGTGCCGTCGTCGAGATGGATCACGACATGGTCGTGCGGGTCCCTTTGGTTCGGCGCGTGACCCGGTGCCGCGATGGTGATGCGGCCGGACATGCCGAGATGGGCGATCACCACCGTCGCGTCGTCCAGGTCGACCAGGATGTACTTGGCGCGCCGCCGGACGCCGTCGACGCGGCGCCCTTCCAGCCGCCGCACGAGGTCGGGCGGCATCGGCGCGCGCAGGTCGGGTCGGTTCATCTCGACGCGGGCGATGCGATGGCCGGTCATCGAGCGGTCGAGGCCCCGCACGACCGTCTCGACCTCGGGAAGCTCGGGCATGGGCGCCTAAGTAGCGCAATCGCCGGGCCGTGGGCTATCGTCCGCCGCCATGATCGCCAGGCCGCCCGACGACACGACCGCATCCCCGACCGCCGGTGCGGCGGAAGAGACCGACTTCGGCTTCCGCCGGGTCGCGGCGGCGGACAAGGCGGCGCTCGTGCGTGGTGTCTTCGACAGCGTCGCACGGCGCTACGACGTCATGAACGACCTGATGAGCGCCGGCATCCACCGCCTGTGGAAGGACGCCCTGGTCGCCCGGCTGCGCCCGCGCGCGGGCGAGCACCTCCTCGATCTGGCCGGCGGCACCGGGGACGTGGCGCTACGCATCCGCGCGGCCGCGCCGGCCGCCGAGGTCCTCGTCGTCGACCTGACGCCGGCCATGGTCGCGGTCGGGCGCGACCGGGCGATCGACCGGGGCGTAGTTGCGGGCATCCATTGGGCGGCGGGCGACGCCGAGCGGCTGCCGCTGGCCGACCGCTCGGTCGATGCCGTGACCATCGCTTTCGGACTGCGCAACGTCACCCGGCGCGACCGCGCGCTGGCGGAAGCGCGGCGCGTGCTGCGCCCGGGCGGACGCTATCTCTGCCTGGAGTTCAGCCGGATGCTGGTCCCCGGCCTCGACCGGCTCTACGACCTCTACTCCTTCTCCGTGCTGCCGGCATTGGGGGGGCTCGTGGCGGGCGACCGCGAATCTTACCGCTACCTGGCCGAGAGCATCCGCCGCTTCCCCGACCAGGAGAGCCTGGCGGGCGAGATGACCGCCGCCGGCCTGGAACGGGTGCGCTGGGCCAACCTCTCGGGCGGCATCGCCGCCCTCCATGTCGGCTGGCGGCTTTAGGGCCGTCCCGCTACCGCCGCCGGCACCGGCCGCCATGGCCACGCTCCTCGCCCTGGTCGCGAGCGTCCGCCACCTCTGGCGCCTCGTCGGCATCGCCTTCGTGCTGACGCGCCACGATGCGCTCTTCCCGCTGGAGCGCCTGGGCGCCTTCCCGGGCATCACGCTCTTCGCCCGCGTGCTGCGGCGCCCGGGGCAGGGCCGCCCGGGGCAGCGCCTGGCGGCCGCCCTGCAGGCGCTGGGCCCGTCCTTCATCAAGCTCGGGCAGACGCTCTCGACGCGCGCCGACCTGATGGGCGAAGAGGTGGCGGCCGATCTCGCCGGGCTGCGCGACCGGCTGCCGCCATTCTCGGGCGCGATCGCCCGGGCGACGATCGAAGCGGACCTCGAGCGGCCGCTGGACGAGCTCTTCCTCGAGTTCGATCCGGTGCCCGTCGCCGCCGCCTCGATCGCCCAGGTGCATTTCGCGGTCGCCGCCGACGGCCGCCCGGTCGCCGTCAAGGTGCTGCGGCCGGGGATCGAGGCGGCCTTCGCCCGCGATCTCGACCTCTTCGCGTGGCTGGCGAGCCTGGTCGAGCGCACCCTGCCGATGAGCCGGCGCCTCAAGCCGCGCGAGGCCGTGCGTACCTTCGCCGAGACCGTGCGCCTGGAGATGGACCTGCGCTTCGAGGCCGCCGCCGCGGCCGAGCTCGCGGAGAACTTCGCGGGCGACGCGTCCTTCCGGGTTCCGGCCGTCGACTGGGCGCGTACAGGGCGACGCGTGCTGACGACCGAGCGGGTGATCGGCGTCCCCATCTCCGACCGCGCGGCGATCCTGGCCGCCGGGCACGATCTCCACCAGGTGCTGGCCAACGCGGCCGGCGCCCTCTTCCAGCAGGTCTTCCGCGACGGCTTTTTCCACGGCGACATGCATCCGGGCAACTGCTTCGTCGCCGCCGACGGCGCGGTGGTCGCGGTCGATTTCGGCATCATGGGCCGCCTCGACCTCGCCACGCGCGAGTTCCTCGCCGACATGCTGGTCGGCTTCCTGGACGGCGACTACCGCAAGGTCGCCGACGTGCATTTCCGCGCGGGCTACGTGCCGCCGACACAGTCGCGCGACGCCTTCATGCAGGCATGCCGGTCGATCGGCGAGCCGATCTTCGGCCGGCCGCTGGCGGAGATCTCGCTGGCCCGGCTGCTGGGCCAGCTCTTCGCCGTGACCGAGCAGTTCGAGATGGAAACGCAGCCGCAGCTCCTGCTGCTGCAGAAGACGATGCTGGTGGCCGAAGGGGTCGGACGGCATCTCGATCCCGCGGTCAACATGTGGACGCTCGCGCGCCCGCTGGTCGAGGTATGGATGATCGAGAACCGCGGCCCCGAGGCGCGCCTGCGCCGCACCCTCGACGACGTCGTCGGGATGGCGCGGCGCCTGCCGGCGCTGATCGACGCGGTCGAGGCGCTGGGCCATGCGGCGAAGACCGGCATCCGCCTGCACCCGGAAGCGCAGCGCGCGCGCCTCGGCGACCGCCTCGCGATCTGGGCGCTGGCGGCGGCGGTCGCGGCGCTGGCGGCGGCGTTGTTCGCGCTCGCCCTGTGAACTATCCTGCCACCCGCAATTCGAGGGGGGAGGAGCGAATGCGCAACCGGGCCGGTCTCGCCATCGCCGTCGTCGCCGCGGGCGTGCTCGCGGGCTGCGCGTCGGAGCCCCCGCCCCCGCCCCCGCGGGCGCTCTATCCGGCACTCGACTGCACCCAGGCGATCTGGAGCGGCAGCCCCTATCCGAGCCCGCCGCACAGCGTGACGGTGCTGGCCGGCTCGCCTGCCGCCGTCGCCATCTACGGGACCCCGGGCACCACGCCCTGGGGCCTGCAATGCATGAACGGCTACGTTCGCACCGGCTGCCACATGGGCGCCGACACGCGCTTCGGCCCCTATGCCTATCCCGGCACCTTCCCGACCCCCTACGCCATCGTCCCGGCTCCCGCGGCGGAAGCCGGCGGCTGGGATCTGCGCGTCGACGGCACACCCGAGGGCAACGGCTGCTACACCACCCGCCCGGACCTCGTGACCCGCGCCTACATCGCGATATCCTGCTGCCGGGCGGTGCTGCGCTGACGTAGCCCGGATTGCCGCGCAAGAAGCGGGGCGCGCCGCTGACGGCGTAAGCCTACTCAGCCATGGAACCCGAAGGAGGGATCCATGGCTTCCGAGATCGCGTCGCCCGGCTTCCGGCGTCTCGCCTGGTCGAACCTCGCCGCCCAGGCGGGCGAGCAGATGGCGCTGGCGGCCGCACCCCTGGCAGCCGTTCTGGTGCTGGGTGCGGGCGTCGCGGAGACGGGGGCGCTGGCCGCCGCCCAGACGCTGCCCTTCCTGCTGCTGGCCCTGCCGATGGGCCTGCTGGCCGACCGCATCGCACGCCGTCGGCTGATGGCGACGGCCGAAGCCGTCCGCGCCACGGCGCTTGCGATGGTGCCGGTCGCCGCCGCACTCGACCTGCTCTCGGTGCCGTTGCTGGCGGTGCTGGGCTTCGTTGCGGCGACGGGGACGCTCGCCTTCGGCGTGGCCGCGCCGTCGCTGGTGCCGGCCCTGGTGCCGCGCGCGGCGCTGGCGGCGGCCAACGGCCGGCTGGAGCTGGCGCGCAGCATCGCATTCGCCGCCGGCCCGGCGCTGGCGGGCGCCGCCGCGGCGTGGACGGGCGCATCCGCCGCATTCGTCGCGGCCGCCGCCCTGTCCGCGCTGGCGGCCCTGCTGCTGGCGGGACTGCCCGAGCCGCCACGGCCGCCGGTGCCGGCGCGCCGACCGCTGGACGAGCTGCGCGAGGGGGCGGCCTTCGTGCTGGGCCACAGGCTGCTGCGGCCGGTCCTGGCGACGGCCGTCGGCTGGAACGTCGCGTGGTTCGTGCTACAGGCCGCGTGGGTCCCCTATGCCATGGACGTCATCGGCCTGACGGCGGCCGGCGTCGGCACGGTGCTCGCCTGCTACGGCGCGGGCATGGTCGCGGGGGCAGCAGCCACGCCCTGGATCGCCCGGCGCCTGACGATCGGGCGGATGATCGCGACAGGGCCGCTGGTCTCGGTCGCCGCCGCCCTGCTGATGGCCGCCACCATCTGCTGGCCGCATCCGGCCCTGGCGGCGGCCGGATTCTTCCTGTTCGGTGCCGGGCCCCTGATCTGGACGATCGGCCAGACGACGCTGCGCCAGGCTGTTACTCCAGACGGGATGCTCGGCCGTGCGTCCGCACTGATGACCATGGCGACCTTCGGCGCACGACCGATCGGTGCCGCGATCGGGGCGGCCGTCGGTGCGGCGGCGGGCCCCGCCGCCTGCATCGCCCTGGCGGCAGCCGGGTTCGTGGTCCAGGCGGCGATCATCGCGCTTTCCGCCATCCCGCGCCTGGAAGCGCTGCCCGACGCGCCGACGGTTCAGGCGCGCGGCGTACCGTCGGCCGCGATGAATCGGGTGGCGGCGACCTGCCAGCGCGCGACGTAGCGGTACTTCGGGTCGAGCTGTTTAGTATGTCACACAGGCAAACGTCGGACCCCCTCCCCGTTGCAACCGCCATCCGCATCCACCGATCGGACCCCCCATGAAGATCGCCATCCTCGGCAACTCCGCCCGCAATGCCGGCGTCCACCTCGCGGCCGACCTGGCGATGGCCGGCCATGAGGTGCGGCTGGCGCCGCTCGCGGGCGACCGTCTCGACATCGACGCGATCGCGCGCGACGGCATCCGCCTGGAAGGCCCGGCGGCCGAGCTCACCGGCGGCCGCCCCGGCGTGGCGCGGCTGGCCGCCGCGACGGCCGATCCGGCCGAGGCGACCGACGGTGCCGAGCTGGTGATCGTCGACATGGAGTCCCTGAAGTACGAGGCGCACGGGCCGGCGATCGCCGCCGCGCTGCGGCCGGGGCAGGTCGTCCATGTCGATACGCATGGCTACTGGGCCGCCCTGCGCCTGTGGCCGTTCCTGGTGGCCGCCGGCCGGACCGACGTGGTGGTGACGGAGACCGTCGCGCCGATCGCGTCGGCCAGCTGGGTGGATGGCACCGTCCATGTGCAGAAGCGGCGCCGTGCGCTCGACGCCGGCGCCTTCCCGTCCGAGCGGAGCGCGGCGGCACTCGGCCTGCTCGCCCGCGCCGTGCCCGCGATGCAGCCGGCCCGGGACGTGCTGCAGACGAACCTCGCCAATGGCAACCTGCTCGTCCATCCGGCGATGCTGCTGCTCAATGTCGGCTGGTTCGACCGGGCGGAGGCGGAAGGGCAGCGTGCCGACTGCTACGGCGAGGGGGTGACGGCGCATGTCTCCCGCCTCGCCGCGGCGCAGGACCGCGAGGTCGCCCTCGTGGCCCAGGCCTACGGCGTGCCGTCGCGCAGCGCCGCGGAAGCCGTCCGCCGCCTCTATGGTGGCGAGGGCGACGATTTCCGCGCGGCCGTAAAAGGCTGCGACTACTACCAGTCGCTGGGGCCCCTGCCGGCCGCGACCTGGCGCGGCTGGGGCAAGGTCGACCTGACGCACACGCTGGTCCCGATGGTGGCGCTCGCCCGGATGGCCGGCGTGAAGGTGCCGATCCACGAGGGCTACGTCGCCCTCTTCGCCGCCCTCCTGGGCTGTGACCCCGTGGCGGAGGGGCTGACGCCGGAGCGCCTCGGCATCGCCGGCATGGATCGCGCTGCCCTCGGCCACTTCCTGCGAACGGGACGCCGCGGCGACTGACCCCCGACTTCAGCCGCGCACCGCCTCCACATAGGCGAGCGGGAGGGTCAGCGACAGCGGCGCCGGCAGCGCCGCCGTCGCCATGCGCAAGGTCTCGTCATCCGCGACGCTGCTCCATGCCGGCAGGAATCCGAGACGGATCAGGTGGTGCCCGAACAGCGCCTCGCCGGAGGCGAATCGCATGGCGAGGCGCCGGCGACGGACACGTTCGACGACGAGCCCCGCGCCGGAGCAGAGGCGCTTCAGCCCGGCCACCGTCGCACGATGGCGGACATGGGCATCCAGCCGTTCGAGCGCGGCCGTGTCGCCTCGGTCGCGCAGCATGCCGGCCAGCGCCGCGTAGAGCTCCGCCATGTGGCCGACGAGGTTGGTCGTGAATGCCAGCCGCCCGCCCGGCCGCAGCACCCGCCGACACTCCGCGAAGACGGCCGGCGGATCATCGAAGTTGTTGACCCCGAAGTTGGAGACGGCGAGGTCGAAGGCGCCTTCGCGGAACGGCAGGCGGCCGCCCGACCCGGCGATCGCGACCGCGCCGGCGATGCCCCACGTCTCGGCCTTCGCCCGGGCACGGGCCAGTGCGGCGATCCACGGATCGACGCCGCAGACGAGCGCGCCCGGCCCCGACCGCTCCGCCAGCTCCAGCATGGGAAAGCCGGTGCCGCAGCCGAGGTCGAGGATGCGAGCACCCCGCGCCAGCGGCACATGGTCGAGCAGCAGCAGCCCGGCCGTGGCCGACCACAACGGAAGCTCGTCACAGGCGGCGACGACCCGGGGATCGGCGAGGTCGAAGCCGCCGACGATGGTGCTCAGCCCAGCACCTCAGCCGGTGACGGCCTGGTAGACGAGGCTGCGGAAGAGCTGGCGGTAGTAGAGGCGCAGGTTCGGCGCCTGCAGCATGAGGATCGCAATCAGCCGCTCGGCCGGGTCGATCCAGAAATATGTGCCGGCGACGCCGCTCCAGTAGTAGTCGCCGGTCGAGCCCGGCACCGGCGCGATGCCGGGCGCCAGCCGCACGCTGAAGCCGAGGCCGAAGCCGTAACCCGGCCCGGGCAGGTAGTTCGGCCCGCGGTCGATCTGGCCCAGATGGTCGGACGACATGAGGGCCACGGTCTTGGGCGAGACCAGCCGGACGCCGTCGACGGCCCCGCCGCCCAGCATGAGGCGGCAGAACTGGAGGTAGTCGGCAGCGGTCGAGACCATGCCGCCGCCGCCCGACTTGAAGGCGGCGTCCCTGGTGACGTCGTTCAGCTCCATCATCGCCTTGCCGTCCGGGTCGGGGGCGGCCTCGGCGATGCGGCCATGGCCGGCGGCCGGCACGGTGAAGCCCGAATCCGTCATTCCGAGCGGGCCGAGGATGCGGCTGGCGAGGAACCGGTCGAGCCCCTCGCCCGAGACGATCTCGACGATGCGGCCGAGCACGTCGGTCGAGACGCTGTATTCGAAGCCCGAACCGGGCTGGCGGGCGAGCGGCAGCAGCGCCAGCTTCTCGACGAGCTGTGCCGCCGTCTCGTCCCGCCGGCCGATCCCGGCCTCCCGATAGGCGCGGTGGACGGCGGTCTCGCCCTGCTGGCCGTAGACGAGGCCGGACGTGTGGCGCAGCAGGTCCTGCACCGTCATCTCGCGTTCGAGCGGACGGCGCGCCGCGCCGACACGCAGGCCGGCGAAGGCGGGGATGAAACGGCTGACCGGGTCGGAGAGCAGGAAATGCCCTTCCTCGACCAGCATCATGATCGCGAGGCTCACGATCGGCTTCGTCATGGAGTAGATGCGGAAGATCGCATCCGTGGTCATCGCGGCACCGGTCGCCGGGTCGCGCTGGCCCACCGCCTCGCAATAGGCGACGCGGTCGTCGCGGCAGACCAGCGCGACCGCGCCGGCGATGCGGCCGCGGGCGACGTGGTCGCCCAGCACCTGGCCGATGCGGGCGAGGCGCTCGGACGAGAGCCCTGGCGTGGCGGAGTCGGCCGGCGCCGGTTCGATGCGGTCCATGGAGGCGGCTCCTCGGGAGGATGGATATCCCGAGCCTAGCAGGGGGCGGCGGCCGCTCCCAGCCCGAGTGCGCTAATCGGTGTCGCGGCCGCGCGCGCACAGGCGGGCGAGGCTGACGACCATCCCGACGGCGGCGATCGCCGAGCCCAGCAGCAGCGCCCCGACCGCGCCATGGCCGTCGCCCGGCCGGGCCGCCGCCAGGCCGAGCACGACCGCGACGAGCGCGGCCCCGGTCGTCTGGCCCATCAGGCGCGAGACCGAGAGGACGCCGCCCGCCGCCCCGCTGCGCTCGCGCGGTACGCTGGTCAGCAGCGCGCGGTTGTTGGGCGCCTGGAAGAAGCCGAAGCCGAGACCGCAGAGCGCCATCCGCCAGATGATGTCGGGTGCCGCCGGCGAGGCGGGCATCAGTGCGAGCGCGAGCAGCCCCGATGTCATCGCCGCCAACCCGATGCCGGCGAGCACGCCGACCGGCCAGGAATCGGCGAGCCGGCCGGAGATGGGGGCGACCGCGGCGACCGCGATCGGCCAGGCGGTCATGAGGAAGCCCGCCTCGACCTGGGTGCGGCCCGCTCCTTCGACGAGCAGGAACGGCAGCGACACCATGCCCAGCGCCTGCGCCGAATAGCAGAGGATCGCCGTTGCCGCCGAGAGCGAGAAGGCCGGGCGGCGGAACAGGTCGACGGCCAGCACGGGGGCGGCCAGCCCGCGCTGCCGGCGCACGAAGGTCCAGCCGCAGCCGATCGCGGCCGCCGCCGCCACGCCTGCGAGAAGGCGCTCGCCATGGGCGAGCCCGTCCATGGCGCCGACCGCGAGCCCGATGGTGATGACGGAAAGTGCCGCACTCGGCAGGTCGAAGGGATGGCCGCTGCCGGTCATCGGCGGGATCGAGCGCCGCGCCAGGAGGAAGGCCAGGGTCCCCGCCGGTACGCCGATGGCGAAGAGCCACGGCCATGACGCCACCGAGAGCACCAGCGAGGACAGGGTGGGGCCGGTCGCCGACGCAGTGGCGACGATCAGCGAGTTGAGGCCGATGCCGCGGCCGAGATGGCTGCGCGGATAGACGTAGCGCACCAGGGCCGCGTTCACGCTCATGATGGCGCCGCCGCCGAATCCCTGGGCGAGCCGGGCGGCCACCAGCATGGCGAGCCCGTCGGCCGATGCGGAGACGATGGCTCCCACGGCGAAGACGACGAGACCGGTCAGGTAGATGCGCCGATAGCCGACCACGTCGCCCAGCGCCGAGAGCGGCAGCAGTGAGACGGTGACCGCCATCTGGTAGGCGTTGACCACCCAGATCGCCGACGAGGAGTCGACGCCCAGATCGCGCGCGATGGTCGGCAGCGCGACGTTGGCCAGCGACATGTCGATGACGATGATCGAGATCGAAACGGCGAGCGAAAGCACGGCCCAGCGCCGCTGACGCGGCGGCAGCCCGTCGGCGGCGTCCATGGGGCGGCGTCGATGGTGGAAGGGAAGCCGCGAGGATGGCCCCTGCCGGTTCATTTCGCAAGTGCGAGATGAGCCGCGCCCGCGCTTGCGGCGGCCGCACCCCGCGCCTACCTTCCGGGCGCCACAGGCGGAGCCCCTCACATGCTCGACGGCAGGCGCATCCTCCTCGTCATCGCGGGCGGCATCGCGGCCTACAAGTCGCTCGACCTCATCCGGCGCCTGCGCGAGCGCGGTGCGGCCGTGCGCTGCGTGCTGACGCGGTCGGGTGCCGAGTTCGTGACGCCGCTCTCGGTCGCGGCCTTGAGCGAGGACAAGGTCTACTCCGAGCTCTTCTCGCTGACCGACGAGAGCGAGATGGGCCATATCCGCCTGTCGCGCGAGGCCGACCTCGTCGTGGTCGCGCCGGCGACCGCCGACCTGCTGGCGAAGATGGCGGCGGGGCTGGCCGACGACCTCGCCTCGACGGCGCTGCTGGCGACCGACAAGCCGGTGCTGGTCGCACCCGCCATGAACATCATGATGTGGTCGCACCCGGCGACGCAGGCGAACATGGCGACCCTGGAAGCGCGCGGCGTGCGCCGCGTCGGCCCCGGCGCCGGCGCGCTCGCCTGCGGCGAGACGGGCTCGGGGCGCATGTCGGAGCCGCTCGAGATCGTGGCCGCGATCGAAGCCTTCTTCGCCGCGAGCGCGGATCGGCCGCTGGCCGGCAGGCGCGCGATCGTCACCAGCGGCCCGACGCGCGAGCCGATCGACCCCGTGCGCTACATCGCCAACCGCTCATCGGGGAAGCAGGGCCACGCGATCGCCGCCGCCCTGGCCCGCCTCGGCGCCGATACCGTGCTCGTCTCCGGCCCGACCGCCGAGCCGGATCCGGCCGGGGTCACGATGGTGCGCGTCGAGACCGCGCGCGAGATGCTGGCCGCCTGCGAGAAGGCGCTGCCGGCCGACGTCGCCGTCTGTGCGGCCGCCGTCGTCGACTGGCGGCCGGCCGATGCCGCCCCGTCGAAGCTGAAGAAGAACGGCGGCGCCCCGCCGTCGCTGGCGATGGTCGAGAATCCCGACATCCTGGCGACCCTGTCGGCACCGGGCAACCGCCGCCCCGCCCTGGTCGTGGGATTCGCGGCGGAGACCGACGACGTCGTCGCCAATGCGCGGGCCAAGCGCGTGAAGAAGGGCTGCGACTGGCTGCTCGCGAACGACGTCTCGCCGGCCGCCGGAACCTTCGGCGGCGAGCACAACACCATCCACCTCGTCACCGCCGGCGGCGTCGAGGACTGGCCGCGCATGACCAAGGCCGAGGTCGCCGACCGCCTCGCGCGCCGCCTCGCCGAGCACCTGCCGGTCGTGGTGTGACCCCTCAGCTCTCCCGAGACGGCCGCGACAGCATTCGCGCGACAGCATCGCGGGCATCGGCATGTTGGGCATCGAGGATTAGCCGCCGCGACGGGTTTCTGCCCGCCTCCTCCGCACGCGCATAGACCGCGTCCGCCGAGTTTATGCGATGCGCGCGCTCCAGGCCGACCAGAAGATCCAGGGTCGTCATGACGATGAGACGATCACGGTCCTCCGGACCAATGAGAAATCCGCCGCGAACGACGCGATCGTCCTCCGTCACCAGCACCGCCCTTTCGTCCGGTGCGAGACGGACGCCATAGCGGATCGCTTCGAGCGCGGCGCGCTCTCCGAGATCGCGTTCCCGATGTCGGGCGTTGCGCTCGCGCGCCGAGAGGAAGTTCGCATAGCTTTCGGTGACGATGGGAAACACTTCGCCTGGATGCTCCTGCATCCAGGCGGCAATTCCCGCCGCGCCGATCGCGTCGCTCCTGACGGTCGCTTCGTAGAGCACCGCGTCCGGCACATGCACGGGGAGGCCGGGGAAGAGCAGGTAGTCGAGCGAATCCGCGGCGGCCAGAGTGATGAGCGGCCCCGTGTCGGCAACGACGATGCGCGCGTTCAGATGCCGCTCGGTCATGGCGCGGCACGCTCGGCCGCTTCCTGGATCAGCCGCACGCCCGCGGAATTCGGGTCGACGGGTGGGCGAGGCAGCGGTAGGCGATGCTTGCGCAGCAGCACGAGCATGTCGGCGAAGTCCAGATCGCGGCCGAGCCGGCGGCCGGCCTCGGGGCGGCTGATCTCGCCCCGGCTGAAGGCGCCGACGATCGCCCGCTCCTCGCTTCTGCGCATGGCGAGGGTATAGAGACGGGAGACGCGAAACTCCAGCGCACGAGGCACCGCCCATGAATGCCTATCTCATCGTCTTCGCCGGGGCGGGAATCGGCGGGATGCTGCGGCACGGCGCCAACATGGCTGGGCTTCGCCTGCTCGGCCCGGCGTCGCAATGGGCGACGCTGGCCGTCAACGCGACCGGCTCGCTCGTCATGGGGCTGATCGCGGGCTGGTTCGCGCTGCGGTCGGGCGGCGGGGGACAGCATCTGCGCCTCTTCCTGACGACCGGAATTCTCGGCGGCTACACCACCTTCTCCGCCTTCTCGCTGGATGCCGCCCTGTTGTGGGAGCGCGGCGAGGGCTGGACGGCAGCCCTGTACGTCGCGGCGTCGGTCGGGCTGTCGCTGGCCGGCGTCTTCGCCGGGCTGGCCCTGATGCGCCTGACGGAGTGAGGGCCGGCGATCAGGGCGCCGCCGCCGCGGCCGGGCGGGTCGCGAACAGGTATTCGATCCCCGCATAGAGGGCCGTGTCGGCGACGGCGACGGTGAGCGCGAAGGCGGCCGACGCGGCGGCGTCGACGCCGCCCAGCACGCTGCCGAGGGCGAAGCTCCGGACGGTGTTGACGACGCGATAGGTCGCGGACTTCCCGGCGATCACCGCCGGGTCCGCCGGATCGCGATCGGGCCCCAGCGCGGCGTCCCAGACGAGGTCGTGGGCGACGTAGACCGTCGCCGCGCTGGCGAGGCTGGCGGCGAACACGACCGGCAGGCTCGCCGTCCCGGCACCGAAGAAGCCGTAGAAGGCGGCCGCCTCCAGCGTGCTCGACAAGGTCTCGAACACGGCCGCCTTGGTCAGCGTGCGCAGGATGCCGGGCGGAAGCTCCGATCCCGGCGGGTGCGGCGCGGCCGGGCCGGCGGACGCCGGCGGCACCGTAAGCGGCTCCGCGGCCGATGCGCCCGCGGACATGGCGAGCGGCATCGCCGCCGCGATCGTCGCGGCGACGGCGAGCGCCCGCAGGTGATGGAACCGCGCCGTCATCCGGCCGCTCGCATGGCGTTGTCCGTCGCCGCATCGGCCGGATGCAGGGTCTCGATACGCAGCTCCTGGAGCGTGATGTCCTGGGCGGTGCCGAGCGTCGCGATGGTGCTGAGGAAGCCGAGCGGCCCCGCGGGCGAGAGCAGCACGACCGGCACGATGAGCTCGGCCGGCCCGGCGGCGTCGAGGTCGGGCAGCTTCGGCACGCCGGGCTGGGCGAGGGCCTCCGCCAGCAGGGCGCGCCGCGTCGGATCGCCGTCGCGGGCGACCTCCCGCCGCGCGCGATCGAGGATCGAACGTACCACCTCCGGCCAGTTGCCGAGCTGGTGGCGGTAGCCCTCGGGATGGGTGAGCAGCCGCAGCAGGTTCGGCCGTGGCGCCGGCAGCAGCGTCAGCGCGGCGATCGGCGGCCCGCCCCGGGCGGCGGCACCGCAGGCGTTGACCGCCGCCGCGTAGGCGGGATTGGCCATGACGATGTCCCAGCGAGCGTCCAGGGCTACGCCGGGGAGCGGCGCGTGCCGCCCGAGGATCATGCGCAGCGCCGTCAGCACGTCGGCCATGGCGGGCGCGTCCAGCGGCGTCTCGCGGAACACCGGTGCGAATCCCGCCGCCAGCAGCACCTCGTTGCGGGCGCGCTGCGGCACGGCCAGCGCCGCGCACAGGCGCAGCACCATGTCGCGGCTCGGCCGCGCCCGGCCGCTCTCGACGAAGCTCAGATGGCGCGCGGACACCCCGGCCTCGCCCGAGAGGTCGAGCTGGCTCATGCGCCGCTGCCGCCGCCAGCGCGCGAGCAGCGTGCCGACGGGTGGCGCTGCGCCGGCGAGGCGTTCCTGGAGAGCCGTCATGGCCGCAGCCTAGCATCCCGCCGCGTCGGCGCGATTACCTCGGCGGTAATCCCGACGCGTCAGTCCGTGGGCGACGGCTCGGCCGCGATCGGCGCGACGGCGCGGAAGGCACGCTTGAGCGCGAAGAGCTTGCGGTCGCGCTCCTGGAAGAGCTCGGCCGAGTCGCGGCCGCCGTAGTCGTACCAGCCCGCACCCGCCGCCACGCCGGTGCGCCCGGCCTCGACCAGCCGGTCGAGCGCGGCACAGCGGCCGGTCGGCTCCGGCGGCGCATAGGAGCGGTTGGCGAGAATCTGGCGCGACAGGGCGAGACTGGTGAAGTCCGCCTTCATGTAGTGGCCCATCAGCGCCATGCGCAGCGCCAGGCCGTGGCGGATCGAATCGTCGATGTCCTCCGGCCCGGCGACGCCCGCATCGAGCAGCGCATTCACCTCCAGCCCGATCGCCGCCTGGATGCGGTTGGCGATGAAGCCGGGTACGAAGCGGCGCAACACGACCGGATGCTTGCCGAAGCCGGCATAGAGGGCGCGGATGCGCTCGGTCACCGCGGGGTCGGTCGCGGGGCCTGCCGCCACGTCGACGAGGTCGATGAGATAGGGCGGCGTGTACCAGTGCGCGACCAGCGTGCGCGGCAGGCGGCGGGCCGGCACCAGCGGGAAGATGTCCAGCATCGACGTGTTCGACGCGATGATCGCATCGGCCGGCGCTGCCGCGTCGACCGCCGCGAACACCCGCCGCTTGATCTCCACGTCCTCCGACACCGCCTCGACGACGAGGCCCGCATCGGCGACCGCCGTCGCGAGGTCGGGTGCGGCGGTGACCGCCTCGGCCAGCCGCTCCGCCGTCCACTCCGGCGGCGCCTCGCCCGCCTCGCGCATAGTGGCCAGCGCCGTCGCCATCAGGTCCGGCGCGCGGGCGAGTGCTGCCGCGTTGGTATCGAACAGGCGCACGGGATGGCCGCCAAGCACGTGCACCAGCGCCAGCGCGTGCCCCATCAGCCCGGCACCGAGGACGGCAACCGGCATCGCGGTTTCGGTCATGTCGTGGGTTCCTTCGACGAAGCGAGAAGCGGCGGCAGGGTGCTGCGTATCGCCTCTCAGGTCATTTCCGGCGTCCAGCCGAGCGGTGCGCGCGCCGCCGGGTCCGTCGCCACGTCGATCACCGCCGGCCGGTCGGCGGCCAGTGCCGCGGCGAAGGCTTCGGCGAAGTCGGCCGGGCGCTCGACGCGGGCGCCGAAGCAGTCGAAGGAGCGGGCAAGTGCCGCATAGTCGGTCGGGCGGAAGACGTAGATCTCCTCCTTGTTGCCGTTGCGGCCGGCATAGGCGGCGTCGATGCTGCGTGTCCCCTGGGCGAGGCAACCGTTGTTGTTGACGATGGTGACGGTGCGGATGTCGTGGCGGCGCGCCGTCTCCAGCTCGGCCATGTGATACATGAACCCGCCGTCGCCGGTGAAGCACACGACCGGCCGCTCCGGCAGCGCGCATTTGACGCCGAGCGCGCCGGGGAAGCCCCAGCCGAGCGAGCCCGCCGCGCGCAGGTAGCGGTGCCCGGCGCCGAGGCCGACCAGCGTGCCGCTCCACTGCGAGGAATAGCCGGTGTCGGCGACCAGCACCGCGTCGGGCGGCAGCACGCGCTCCAGCTCCGCGCAGAGCCGCTCGGGCCGGATGGGCCGCATGTCCGCGGCCAGGAGCGGCGCCGTCTCCGCCCGCCATTCCGCAACCAGTGCTGCGCCGCGCGCCGCCCAGGCACCGGTCGGGCGCGATGCGACGGCGGCGGTCAGCTGCTCGGTCCCCGCGCGCACGTCCGCCTGCAGCCCGATGGTGCCGGGGTAGGAGCGCCCGAGCTCCGCCGGGTCGGGGTCGACCTGGACGACCGGGGTCCCGGGAGGGGGCAGCGTCCAGTTGTTCGTCACCTGGTCGCCGGTGTCGCAGCCGAGGAAGACCACGAGATCGGCCTCGGCGACGATGCGGTTGGCGCAGCTTCGCGAATAGGTGCCGACGATGCCGCCCCACAGCGGGTCGTCCTCGGCCAGCACCGTCTTGGCGTCGAGCGAGGCCACGACCGGCACGCCCAGCCGGCGGGCGAGTGCCGCCACCGCGGCTTCCGCGTTCGAGACGGCGACGCCCGCACCGGCCACCAGCACCGGCCGCTGGGCGGCGTCGATCGCGGCGACGGCGGCCGCCACCATCTCCGGGTCGGCGGGTGGCCGGAAAGCGGGGATGCGGCCGAAAGAGGCCTCGGGGAAGGCCGCTCCCGGGCAGTCGGCGAGTGCGGTCTGATCGCCGGTCATGCCGGCGATGTCGAGATGCACCGGCCCCGGCCGCCCGGTCACCGCCATGCGGAACGCCTGGCGCATCAGCAGGGGAAGCTGGGCCGGCTCGTCGACGCGCATCGAGGCCTTCGTCACCGAGCCGAAGAGCGGCTCGTGCGGCACCTCCTGGTAGGAGTTCCGGTACTGCTCCATCGGCAGCTTGCGGCCGGTCAGCGCGACGACGGCGGACTGGCCGAGCCAGGCGTCCTGCAGCCCGGCCGCGAGGTTGGCGGCGCCGACCGACTGCGCCATGCACAGGCCGGGGCGGCGCGATGCCCGCGACCAGCCGTCGGCCATGTAGGCGGCCGCCTTCTCGGAATGGGTCAGCACCCTGCGGATGCCGACATCCTCCATCTCGACCAGCGCGCGGCGCAACACCGCGTCGACGAAGAAGACATGGCCGATACCGAGTGCGGCCGCGCTCTCGGCGATGTAGCGGGCGCCCTTCATGGTGGGAATCTTCGTCACGACCCGTTCCTCCCCTCGGCCCGTCCCGGCCATGGGCAGGGAGCCGGCCCCACGGGCGCACCCTTCGTCAAGAGCCGACGACTACGCGCGAGGTAATGGCGGCCGTGGCACGGGGGATGCGACGATGCCGCCCGAACGATGCCCGATTCCGCCCCCACCACTCCGCCACCGACCGAGCTGGCGCCGCGTACGCGCCGCATCCTCGAGGGGCCGGTCATGGCGACCTTGCTGCGGCTGGCCGCCCCCAACCTGGGCGAGGCGGCCGCGCGCATCGCCTTCGTCAGCTTCGACGCGGTCTTCGTCGGCTGGGTCGGCACCGACGCGCTGGCCGGCGTGGCGCTGGCCTTCCCGATCTTCCTGCTGATGCAGATGACCTCGGCGTCCGGTCTGGGTGCGGGCGTCAACGGCGCGGTCGCCCGCGCCATGGGGGCGGGAAGACGGACGGACGCGGCTGCCATCGCCTTCCACGCCCTGGTGCTGGCCGTCGCGATCGGCATCGCCTTCGGCGCCCTGATGCTGGCGGCGGGGCCGGCCGTCTACCGCGCCATGGGCGCAACCGGCCGGGCGCTGGACGAAGCGGTCGCCTATTCGGCGATCGTCTTCGGCGGCGTCGTCATGGTGTGGACGATGAACCTGTTGGCCAACGTCGTGCGCGGCACCGGCAACATGGTGGTGCCGGCATCGGCCATCGTCGTCGGCGAGGCGGTGCACCTGACGGCCTCGCCCGTGCTGATCCTGGGCCTGGGGCCGGTGCCGGCCATGGGCGTCGTCGGCGCGGGCATCGCGATCGTCGCGACCTATGCGGCCGGCGCCGCCGTGCTGGCCTGGCACCTGCTGCGGGGCAAGGGCGAGATTCGCCTTGGCCTCCATCGGCTGCGGCGGGCGCATTTCGCCGCCATCCTGGGCGTCGGCGTGCCCGCCGCCCTCAATGTCGTCCAGGCACAGGCGACGATGATCGTCGCGACCGGGCTGATGGCGGCCTTCGGCACTGCGGCGCTTGCCGGCTACGGTGCGGCCGCGCGGCTCGACCTGCTGCAGATTCCGCTCACCTTCGCGCTGGGATCCGCGGTGATCGCCATGGTTGCGACCGCCATGGGTGCCGGCCGGCCCGAGCGAGTGCGCCGCGTCGCCTGGACCGGGGTGGCCGCCGCGGTTGCCATCGGCGCCGGCTTCGGGGCGGTTGCCCTCTTCCTGCCGGAGGGGTGGATGCGGCTCTTCACCGGCGACCCGGCGGCGGTCGCAGCGGGGGCCGCATATCTGCGCACCGTCGGCATCGCCTACCCGGTCCTCGGCGTCGGCTTCGGTCTCTTCTTCGCGCTGCTGGGCCTGGGACGGGCGGGCACGCCGTTCCTCGCCGGCACCTTGCGGCTGGCGATCGTCGCCGGCGGCGGCTGGTTCGTCGTCCACCGGCTGGACGGCGGCTTCGCCGGCATGTCGACGGTGGTGGCCGTGGCCGCCGTCGCCTTCGCGCTCGCCATGGTGGCGATCGCGCTGCGCACGCCGGGGTTGAGCCGGGCCTGAGATTGCCGCCGGCGACCGCCGGTGCGAACATGGCGGGCATGACCATCGAACTCACGGACGCGCAGCTCGAGCGCTACGCCCGCCACGTCATCCTGGACGAGGTCGGCGAGGAGGGTCAGGCGCGCCTGCTCGCCGCCCGCGTGCTGGTGGTGGGTGCGGGCGGGCTCGGCGCGCCGGTGCTGCTCTATCTGGCGGCCGCCGGCGTCGGGCACCTGACCGTCGTCGACCCGGACACGGTCGACCTCTCCAACCTGCAGCGGCAGGTGATCCACCAGACCGCCACCGTCGGCATGGCCAAGGCCGAGAGCGCCAAGGCCGCCATCGCCCGCCTCAACCCCGACATCGCCGTCGAGACGATCGTCGGCAGGGTCGAGGCCGGCAACGCGGCGCGCCTGATCGCCGGGCACCACGTCGTGGTCGACGGCACCGACAACTTCGCCGCCCGCTACCTTCTCAACGACGCCTGCTACTTCGCGGGCGTGCCGCTCGTCTCCGCCGCGCTGCTGCGCTTCGAGGGGCAGATATCCACCTACAAGGCGCATGAGCCGGGCGAGAACCGGCCATGCTACCGCTGCCTCTTCCGCGCCCCGCCGCCGCCCGACCTGGTGCCGCGCTGCGAGCAGGCGGGCATCTTCGGCGCGGTCGCGGGCGCGGTCGGCACGCTGCAGGCGGCCGAGGTGCTGAAGGAGCTGCTGGGCCTGGGCGAGACGCTGGCCGGCACGCTGCTGCTCTACGACGCGCTCGGCACCAGCTTCCGCCGCATCCGTGCCAGGCGCGACCCGGACTGCCCGCTCTGCGGCTCGCAGCCCTCGATCCGCGACCTCTCCGGGCACGGCTGATTGGCCGCCGGGGTCGGCACGCCTTTCCCGCTGCTGTTCCAGCCGACGCGGATCGGCGGGCTGGCGCTTCCCAACCGCATCGTCATGGCGGCGATGGAGACCAACCTCGCCGACGCGGACGGATTCGTGACGCCGGCGCTGCTGGCGCACTACCGCACCCGCGCAGCGGGCGGCCCCGCGATGGTCACCGTCGAATACACCTGCGTGGAAAGCGGGCTCGGCAAGGGTAGTGCCATCCAACTCGCGATCGACGACGACGCACATATCGAGGGCCATCGCCGCCTCGCATCGGCGATCCGCGCGGAAGGGGCGGCGGCCTGCCTGCAGCTCCACCATGCGGGCCGCCAGACCAGTCCCCGCTTCATCGGCGGCCGCCGGCCGGTGGCGTCGTCCGAGCACGAATCGCCGATGTTCCGCACGACGCCGCGCGCACTCGACGACGCGGAGATCGAGGCGCTGGTCGCCGCCTTCGCCGCCGCCGCGGCGCGCGCGGCCGAGGCCGGCTACGACGCGGTCGAGCTGCATGGCGCCCACGGCTATCTTCTCGGCCAGTTCCTTTCGCCCTGGACCAACCGGCGCGACGATCGCTGGGGCGGTGACGCGGCGCGGCGCCTCGCCTTCCCGATGCGCGTCACGGCCGCGGTGAAGGCGGCGATCGGCGCTCGGCCGCTCGTCTGGCGGATGTCCGCGGCCGAGCTGGTGCCGGGCGGCCTGCCGCCCGAGGAAGCCGAGGCGGCGGCGATCGCCCTGGTCGCGGCGGGGGCGGACGCGATCCACGTCTCGACCGGAGTCGCCGAGCGGCTCGATGCCAATGTCGACCCGATCGCCGCACCGGAAGGCTGGCGGCTGGTCCATGCGCGGCGCATCCGCCGGGCGCTGGCGGGCCGCGCGCCCGTCATCGCCGTCGGCGTGCTGCGCCGGCCGGAACTGGCGGAGGCCGCGATCGCCGAGGGCGCGGCCGACCTGGTGGCGCTCGGCCGGGCGCTCCTGGCCGATCCGCAATGGCCGGCCAAGGCGCGGGCCGGCCGCGTCGCGGCGATCCGCCCCTGCACGTCGTGCAACTGGTGCATCCAGCGTCTCGCGCGACACGAGGGCGTCGGCTGCGCCGAGAACCCCGCCGTCGGCCGCGAGCACGAGGCGGGGCCGCGGTTCGCAACCGGCCGGCGCGCCGTCGTCGTCGGCGCCGGGCCGGGCGGCATGGCGGGTGCCGTCATGCTGGCCGAAGCCGGCTGGCATGTGGTGCTGCTGGAGCGGTCCGCACGGCCGGGCGGCGGCCTCGATGTCTCGGCGCGGCCGCCGCTCAAGGACAAGCTCTTCTGGTACCGCGACCATCTCGTGCGGCGGCTCGGCGAATCGGGTGTCGATCTGCGCTGCGGCGTCGCGGCGGACCTCGCGACGATCCGCGCGGAGCGGCCGGACTTCGTCCTCCTGGCGACCGGGTCGGCGGAGCGCGATAGCGCGATCCCGGCCGGCGGAATCGCGGTTTCCGCCTTCGATGTGCTGTCCGGCATCCGCCCGCTCGGGCCCGGGCCGATCATCGTCTGGGGCGGGGGCGAGACGGGCTGCGAGACGGCCGAGACGGCAGCCGCCGAGGGTTACGGCGTGACGCTTGTCACCCGGTCGCCCGCCTCGCGGCTGGCGCGCAGCGCGGAGCTGGTCTACCGCCGCACGCTGCTCGCCCGCATCGCCGCCCACCCGCGCATCCGGGTCATGGCGGAGGCGAGCCTGCTGCGGGTCGAGGGCGATCGGGTGGTCGTCGCCGCGGCGGACGGGACGGAGTCGACGCTCCCTGCGGGCCAGGTGCTGATCGCCCAGGGCCGGCGTCCCGCCGACGGGCTCGCCGCGGGCCTGTGCGCGGCCGGCATGCCCCATGCAGTGATCGGCGATGCGCGCAGGGGCGGGCGCATCGGGGACGCCGTCGAGGACGCCTGGGCGGCGGCGAGGTTCGCGACCGGGGCGGTGGCCGCGCTCCCCCCGCCCGTGCTATCGGGCGCCCCGGGGAGCCTGAAGGGGGACTGAGGGGATGAAGAAGGATCCGCTGACCGAGGACTATGTCCGCGACGTCGCACGCAGCGCCCAGGCCGTGAAGGTAGCCGACACGGACGCCGTCGCCATCGCCCAGGCGATCGGCCCGTTCAACCGCATCGTCCGCGCCGCGGCCGCCGACCTGCCCTTCGAGGCGGAGCCGGCTTCGCATCTCCTGGCGCTGGCGCCGGAGCGCCGGCCGTGAGCGAGGCGAACCTGCTGCATCTCGACCTGGTCGAGCTGGCGGACGCCATCGCCGCCCGGAAGATCTCCGCCGTCGAGGCGACCACGGCCGCCCTCGAGGCGGGGCGGCGCCTGCAGCCGGACCTCAACCTCTACATCCGCATCGACGAGGAGGACGCGCTGGCGGACGCCGCCGCGGCCGACGCGGCGCTGGCCAGGGGCGATGCGACGGGGCCGCTGCACGGCGTGCCGCTCGCCCACAAGGACATGTACTACCGCCGCGGCCGCGTCGTGACCTGCGGCTCCGAGATCCGCCGCAACTGGGTCGCCGACACTACCGCGACGGCGCTGGAGCGGCTGACGGCGGCGGGCGCCCTCAACCTCGGCACGCTCAACATGGCGGAGTTCGCCATGGGCGGCACCGGCCACAACTATCATTTCGGTCACTGCCTCAACCCGTGGAACCCGGCCCATGTGCCGGGCGGCTCGTCCTCGGGCTCGGGTGCCGGCGTGGCGGCGCGGCTCTTCTGGGGTGCGCTCGGCTCGGACACCGGCGGCTCGATCCGCCTGCCGGCCGCCTTCTGCGGCGTCACCGGCATCAAGCCGACGCAGACCCGCGTCAGCCGTGCCGGCGCCATGCCGCTCAGCTTTTCGATGGACAATGTCGGGCCGCTCGCCCGCACCGCGCGCGACTGCGCCCGCCTGCTGACCACGATCGCCGGCCACGACCCGAAGGACCCGACGTCGAGCCGCGAGGCGGTGCCCGACTACGAGGAAGGGATCGACGCGGGGGCCGCCGGCCTCACCATCGCGATGCCGCGCAACCACTATCTCGACAACCTGCACGCCGACGTGCTCGCCGCCTACGAAGCGACGGTCGACCTGTTCCGCCGGCTGGGGGCGGAGATCGTCGAGGTCGACCTGCCCGACCACGAGACGATGCTGGCGGCCATCCACGCCGTCATCTCGGTCGAGGCCGCGACCTGCCACGGGCCCTGGCTGCGCCGGCGCCCGCAGGACTACAGCCCCGCCGTGCGCACCCGCATCGAGCCCGGCCTCTACTACCCCGCCACCCGCTACCTGGAAGCGCTCAACCTACGTGCGCCGACGCTGGAGGCCTTCAAGGCCGCCGCCTTCGCCAAGGCCGACGCGGTCCTGACGCCCGTCCTGGCGACGCCCGTCCCGACGCTGGCCCAGACCGACGCCCATGTCTCGCCCGAGGCGTCGCGCGCGGCCGCCTCCGTCGCCCGCAACACGCGACCGGTCAACTACCTGGGCCTGCCCGCGCTGGCCTTCCCGGGCGGCTTCTCGGCCACCAACCTGCCGATCGGCATGCAGCTCATCGGCCGCCCCTTCGACGAGGCCACCCTCTTGCGCCTCGGCCACGCCTACCAGCGCGAGACGAGCTGGCACCGCCGCCTGCCGCCGCTGGCGGGGTAGGCGAGGTCCGGCGAACTGTCGAGCACGCTGGGCGACTCTCCGCGCGGCGAGTTGATCGATCGGTGTTTCCCGGCAGGTGGAGCGACACCTACCCCCAAGCTTCCCGCCATGCAGCGAATTCGGACGGCCTGACCTGGTAGCGCGCGAAATTCCCTTCGTGCAGGCTGAGCAGTTCGCCTTCCGCTGTTTCGCGAAAGCGTTCGCGCTCCGCCGCATCGATGTGCTCGCTCGTCCATGTGGTGATGTGCTTTGCGGTCTGCTTCTTGTCCATGCGTCCGCGAACGACCGCACCGACCACCTCGCGTAGCGCCGCCCGGTGCCGCAACCTGAACGGATCGGGTTCGCCGAGGGATTGCCTGACAGCGGCATAACGCGCGGCGGAACGTTCATAGGCCCAGATGAACACGTCGCGCAGCAACTCGGTCTTGTTGAGCTCATAGACCCCGAGCATCGCGTCGGTATAGGCGCCGCGCGGCACGCCCTCGAAGGAGAGTGGCGAGAGATTGCCCTTGATCAGCGGGATGTTCGCGGACAGGCGCGATACCCGCTTGTTCACGTCGTCGAACGGCTGCAGATACGGAAGCTGCACCATGACGAAGAATGCCTGCTCGAACGGGTCGGCAATGGCCGCGGCCGTTGCGAGTATCTGGTCGAAGCACTCTTCGATGAGCTGCGGCACTTCGAGCGGATGGAAGACCGAACGTTCGATCCCGACGCCGATATGGCGGAGCCTCCCTGCTGCGTCGGGATTTGCAAGCAGGTTGTTCGCAAGCAGTGCGTGCAGGTTGAGGATGGTATAGCGGTTGAAGCCGATGTCTTCTGCTGAGCCAATGAGGAATTCGATCGCGTCCTTGTGGTTCAGGATCATCTGGGTCTCGAGGCGCTCCTTTCCCTCCGCCTCCTCGCCAAGATCGATGAGGCGCTTGGTGTCGAGCAGCGAGTAGGTGTTTCCCTCGAGGCGACTCGAATTCCAGGACAGGTCGATCAGCAGCCTGTTCAGTATCTGCTTCGCGTAGGTGCCGGCGGGCTGTGGTGCAATTGCCGGCGTGCCGATCGCGATCAGGTGCGTGCGCTCCGCCGCCGCCAGATAGAAGGTTTCGTTGGGGCGATACGCATCGAGGAAGGCGCGGTTGTATCCGACCGGCTTGCGTGCCTCCGGCGGCCCTCGGACATATGCCTCGATCCGAATGCCGGGCTTCGAGAGCGGCAGGACTGCTTCGCCCGTCGCCCGCGCGTCCGGGCGCCCGGCGGCCGTGCCGACCGCTACCTGGACTTGCGGCAACCGGTAGCGCGCCCAGCGACCCTCGCCTTTCATCACCAAGCGGCTATGATCGACGAGGTGTTTGAGGCGGTATTGCAGCGTGCGGCGCGGCGGCGGCTCTTGCAATAAATCGGCGATCTGCTGCGCCGTTGCCCCGTCGGGGTGGTGGCGCACCGCTTCCTCCATCGCCCGCAATTCTTCTTCCAGGATACGCCGTACCACGTCGCCTCTCTATCTTGCGCATACGCTATATGCGCAAGATATATATGGTACACGCAGTTTTTAAGTTCAGACGTAACTATTCTGCTCTATGCGCAATCATAGTTGCGTATAGAGCCATTACCTGCGCGTAGAAGAGAAGCCACGACGCCGACGCTAAGTCTGCACCACTGCGCAGCCCTCCTTGACGTATCCTTCGTATTTTCTTATATTTCCATATTCGCGTATTTTCGTATGGGACGTCAGATGCCCCAGATTGCGATCGACAATGCGACATACGAGCGGCTCCAGCGTCACGCCAAGCCGTTCGTGGATACCCCGGACACAGTGATCAACCTTGCGCTCGACGCGCTCGATCAATTGTCCAGCCTTCCTACCGCTTCAAACGGGTCGGCAACCGAGTCAGAGCGCCGAATCGACCCGCGCCTGCTCCCCAGTCTTACACATGCGAAGGTGCTGGACGCATCGATCGACGGAGCGCCGATCCCGAAGGCGAACTGGAACCTGCTGCTGGATGAGGCTCTACGCCGGGCGATGAGACACTTCGGCAGTTTCGAGGATCTGCGCAAGCTCTGCCCAGTGAACATGGTCAAGGGGCGTAAGGAGGATGAAGGTTACAGCTACCTTCCCGACATTGACGTGTCCGTGCAGGGCCAGGATGCAAACGCCGCCTGCCGGACGGTGGTTACGGCAGCACAGGGGCTCGGGATCGCGCTCGACATCGGGTTCATGTGGCGCCCCAAGGAAGGAGCAGCACACCCCGGCGAACGGGCGCGAATCCGGATTCCGCCCCGGGCCGGGACCGCTTCGGGGCGATAGACGGCGGCATGACGGGTATGACTCGTACAAAGTCCGGTTGACATGCAGCGCCGGGATCAGGCCGGCCTCGACCGACCGGCCCGGGTCATTGAACGTCAGCACCCGATCCCGCACTGTCAGCAACGCGACCCTGTCGGGCCTAGTCACATCCCCACGGCTACCGCCGTCGTAGGCTGTCGCCACCGCCAGCAGCCAGCGCGTCGCTCAGCATCCCTCGACCTCTTCGGGAAGACCCGAAGCGCCGCGTCCTCATGGTTGCGCCGAAGCCGATCGCAGCCGCCGTGGCGAACTCGAGATCGTTCGCCGCACTGTATCGAACCCGCCCTCCGGGAGGATCCCCGCGTCAGTCTCTTTGGGCAGGACTTCGTATAAGCCCCACTCGCTGGGGTCCGATCGACAGCCCCGCCTCACGCCACCCCGCCGGCCGTCGCCCGCGCGGCGCGCCTGACGCGGCGGGCGCGGCGGCGGCGCAGCCACATCCACAGGCCGGTCGCGAAGAGGCCGGCGGGTGCCAGGCCGGCCAGGCACATGAGGATGCGCCCGGCCAGGCCGGCGATCTCGCCAGTGTGGGTCGGCAGGATCCATTCGTGGAGCACGCGGCCGGCGACCGGGCGCTGCCCGGCACGGGCGACGCGCAGCACCGTGCCCGACCAGCGGTCGAGATGCACCAGGACCGAGCCGTCGGCATAGTGCTGCTTGCGGTCGTCGGGCAGGCGCAGGCGGACCTGGAAGGCGCCCGTCGGCTGGGTCGGGATCTGCACCGCGGTGGGCGTGCTGTCGATGACGGCCGCGCGGGCGGCCGCGACCGCGCGGTCGATGCCGACCGGTGCGGCACCCGCGATCGGCTCCGAGCGCGGGGCGCGGGGCGGGGCGGGGGCGTCCAGCACCGCCTTCAGGGGCGGGCGGACATAGCCCGGGAAGACGAGCACGATGCCCGTCAGTGCGGCCGCCAGCAGCGGCACCGCCATCGCCGCGCCGGTGACACGGTGGAGGTCGTAGTTGAGCCGCCACGTGCCCTGCCGCCGCTCGACCGCCAGTGCGCGGCGCCACTGGCCGCGGCGCGGCCACCAGAGGAAGAGGCCGCTCAGCCCGAACAGCACGAGCGCGATGCCGAAGAAGCCGACCGCCGTCTCGCCCGGCCCGTGGTCGCCCAGGAGCAGATGCGCGTGCAGGCCGATGATCCAGCCGACCAGCCGGTCCTCGGGCGCGCGGTGCCCGAGCAGCCGTCCGGTGCCAGGGTCGACGAACGCCTCGTGGAAGGGATGGGAGCCCTGCCCGAAGCGGTCCTTCATCAGCACCACGGCCGAGCGGTCGGCGTCGACCGGGATGCGCATCGAGAGGAAGCCGGGTGGCCCCCAGGGATGCGCGGTCATGGCAGTGGCCACGATGTCGTCGAGCGTGGCGTGGCGCCCATCGGCGGCCGGGGTGACGTAGTGCAGCCCCGGATTCAAGAGACGGTCGATCTCGGGATGGAAGACCGAGAGGCTGCCGGTCAGGCCGACGAATGCGACTGCCACGCCGATCGCCACGCCGAGCCAGCGGTGCAGCAGCGAGACCGCGCGCCGGACGCCGCCGCGCGGTCGCGCCGCCGCCATCAGAAATTCGCCTGCAGCGAGACGAGGAAGGTGCGAGGCGCACCCGGCATCAGGAACGGCGCCCGCGTCGGGTTCAGGTAGTATTCCTTGTCGAAGATGTTGTTGACGCTAGCGCGCAGCGTGTAGCCCTCGCCGCGGTAGTAGACGGTGGCGTCGACGCGGGTGTAGCCGCCGACCGTGAAGTCGTTGGCCGCCGAGCCGAAGCGGTCGTCGACATAGACGAGGCCGCCGCCGAAGCCGAGGCCGGCCAGCGGGCCGTCGCGGAACTCATAGGTCGACCACAGGCTGGCGCTGTGCTCGGGGATGCCGGCCGGCCGCTTGCCCTGGGTGTTGTTGTTGGCGCGCGTGATCCTGGCGTCGGTGTAGGCGTAGGCGCCGATCACCTTCCAGCCCGGCACCAGCTCGCCCTGGATGCTGAGCTCGATGCCCTTGCTCTCCTGCTCGCCCTCGGAGACCTGGAAGCCCGGATTGGCGAGGTCGGCGGTGTTCACGTTCGAGCGCTCGATGCGGTAGGCCGCCAGCGTCGTCGCCAGGCGCCCCTCGAACAGCTCCAGCTTGACGCCCGCCTCGTAGAGGTCGGCGGTCTCGGCCTCCAGGATCTGGCCGTCGACGGTGAGCGGAAAACCGTTCACCGGCGTGAAGGAGCGCGCGTATGTGGCATAGAGCGAGAGCGGCTGGATCGGCTGCCAGACGATGCCGGCGCGCGGGCTGAAGGCGGTGTCGGACTTGTCCGGGATCGCCGCGCCGGCGCTGGTGCGCTTCTGCTCGACATAGTCCAGCCGCCCGCCCAGCACGAGGGTGAGCTGGTCGGTCAGCGCGATCTGGTCCTGAAGATAGACGCCGGCGAGCCAGCGTTCCGCATCCTGGCGGAAGCGGGAGAAGGCGGCCGTCGGCTGGTTGTTGCCGTAGACCGGCGCGAACACGTCGATCGGCGAGGCCGCCGCGGAATCGAAGATCGAGACGGTCTTGCGCTGCCCCGCCTCGAGGCCGAGGAGGAAGCTGTGCTCCATCCCGGCGATCGTCGTCTTGTGGGTGAGGTCGGCCTGGGCGCCCAGGTCCTCGAACTCGAAGGCGCTGTCGATGATGGTGCGGTTCAGGGTCCGCCCGTCGGCCTGCAGCGCCGCGCCGCGGGTGTACCAGTCGTCGTTGCGGGTGCGCGACCAGAAGACCGACGAGCGGATGTTGGTCGTGTCCGAGAAGTCGTGGTCGAGGCGCAGGCGGACCTGGTGCTTGCGGCTGCGGTACTCGTCGGTCGGCTCGCCCAGGAACCGGCTGGTCGGCACCCCCGGCAGCGGCCCGTTGCCGGCGCGCGGGATGCCGACATCGGGCGTCTGGCGGAGGTCGGCGACCTCGCCGTCGAGGATGATGGTGGTGCCGCCCTGGGGCGACCACTGGAAGGCGGGGGCGACCTGCAGGCGTCGCGACGACACCTCGTCGCGGAAGCTGTCGGCGGTCTCGTTGACCACGTTCAGGCGGTAGGCGAACTGCTTCTCGCGGTCGAGCGGGCCGGTCAGGTCGACCTGCTGGCGGAAGAGGCTGTTGCTGCCGAAGGTGAGGCGGCCCTCGTAGGCCGGCGTGGTGCGCGGCCGCTTGGTGACGATGTTGATGGCGCCGCCGGGGTTGCCGCGGCCGTAGAGAACGGATGCCGGCCCCTTGAACACCTCGATCCGCTCGACCTTGTAGGCGTCGAAGTCGGTGGCGTAGCCGTCGCCGTCGGTGAACTCCGTGCGCAGCGCGCCGTCCTCGTAGAGCGAGGCGGAGAAGCCCCGGGAGAAGAAGGTCGAGCCCTCGCCGCCGTTGACGTAGACGGCACCCGGCACGTTGCGCAGCGCCTCGTCGATGCGCAGCGCCTGCTGGTCGTCGATGACGGCGCGCGGCACGACGTTGACGCTGGCCGGCACCTTGGCGATCGGCGTGTCGGTCTTGGTCGCCGTGGTGGCCGAGCGCGCGCGGTAGCTGCCGACGCCCTCGCGCCCCTCGACGGTGACGCCGGGGATGGCGACGGCGCCCGACGGCGCCACCGGGATCGGCTCCAGCGTCACCGCGGCGGCACGCAGGAAGCGGTAGGCGAGGCCGGTGCCGCGCAGCATCAGGCCCAGCGCCTCGGGCACCGTGTAGGTGCCGACGACCGGCTGCGCCATGCGGCCGAAGGGCTGCTCGGCCGTGTAGAGAACCTGAACGCCGGTGACGGCCGACAGCTCGGCGATCGCCTGCGGCAGCGGCTTGGCGGCGATGGCGAAGCGGTAGGCCGGCGCCTGTGCCACCTGCATTGCGGCGACCTGGTGCGCCGCCGCGGCGCGGCCCTGCCGCTCCATCCGGCGCAGCTTGTCCTGCCAGTCCTCGGCCGATGCGGGCGCGGCCGCCAGCACGAGGGCCGACGCACAGGCCAACGAGGCATGAGCCAGCATCGCCGCCGGCGCATGGCGCGCCCGGCCCCGTTCCATCCGAACCATCGTCCCCCTCCGCCGTCGGTCAGCGCGATTGCGACGCGCTCGCATACTCTGATGACGGCGGAGACCGGGTTTTCCCCCATCTCCCGGGAGAGAAAATGCCGGTCGCCGGGCCGGCGTGTCCTCACCGCAGCAGGGCGATGCCGAACGGCAGGCGCAGCACCTCGACCGAGAGGGTGGCGGCGATCACGTCGAGGGCGTCGTCGGGCCGGGCGGCGTCGAACGCGCCGGTGACGCGCATCTCGCCGAGGCGGGCGGAGAGCGGCAGGATGCGGCCGCGGCGGTGGCGGTCGAGCTCCGCCACCACGTCGGCGAGCAGCGCCCGATAGAAGACGATGCGGCCCTGCCGCCACGCCGCGACGGCCTCGACATCCACCGGCTCCGGCCCGGCGGCGGTGCCGTCGGCCAGCACCGCACGCTGGCCCGCGGACAGCGGCACGGCGCGATCCTCGTTGCCGGCCGGCGCGGCGACGACGCGGCCGGAGAGCACGGCGACCGAAGCGCGGCCGCCGTCCAGCCGCATGTCGAAGGCGGTGCCGACGACGCGCGCCGAGCCGGCGCCGGTGGCGGCGACGAAGGGCCGCGCGGGATCGGCCGCGACCTCGAAGAAGGCGTCGCCGCGCAACAGGCGCTCACGCCGCTCGCCGGCCGGCATCGCGACGACGAGGGCCGGGGCGCGGGTGA
>JBFWXJ010000002.1:0-46003 GCA_050187535.1 Alphaproteobacteria bacterium
AGCACGCCCGAGCGCACCTCCCGCGACGCGTCGCTGATGACCGTCAGGACCGGACGCGGCCGGTCGGCCCGCGCATTCTCGGCGAGCCGGCGCAGGATGTTCTCGACGTTGACCACGGCATCGTCGACGAGCTGGCCGATGCCGATCGCGATGCCGCCGAGCGTCATGGTGTTGATGCCGATTCCGGAGAACCGGAACACCAGCACGGTCGCCAGCAGCGAGATCGGGATGGCGCTGAGCGAGATCAGCGTCGCCGGCACGTTCATCATGAACGCCATGAGGACGATGGCGACGATGACGATCGCGTCGCGCAGGATCGCCTCGACGTTGCCGACCGAATCGCGCACGAGCGTCGCCTGGCTGTAGGCGACCTGGTCGACGCGCACGTCCGCCGGGACCTGCGCCCGGAGTTGATCGAGCGCCGCCTCGATCGCCTCGGCGACGCGCACCGTGTTGGCGCCGGGCTGCTTGACGATCGACATGAGGACCGCCGGGCTGCCGTTGTAGCTGCCGTCGCCGCGCTTGACGCGAGCCGTGACCGAGACCTCGCCCACCTGGTCGAGGACGACCGGCTGGCCGTCGCGGAAGGCGACGACGACGTTGCGCAGGTCGTCGAGCCGGGTCGTGCGCCCGACGTTGCGGATGATGAATTCCTGCGCGCTGATGTCGGCGAAGCCGCCGCTGGTGTTGGCCCCGAAGCTGTCGAGCGCCGCACCGACCTGCTCCAGCGTCACGTCGAGCGTGCGCATCTGGCCGATGTTCGGCGTGAAGCGGTATTGCCGCACCTCGCCGCCGACGACATAGACTTGGCTGACGCCCGGGACGCCCAGCAGCAGCGGGCGGATCGTCCAGTCGGTGACGTCGCGCAGCGCCATCGGCGCCGTCGCCGACGCCGTCACGGCCACTTCCATGATGAGCCCCGTCGCCGACGACGAGGGCGCCAGTATCGGCACGATGCCGCGCGGCATCTGGCCCGCGACCAGCGCCAGCCGCTCGGCGACGAGCTGCCGATTGCGGAACGTGTCGCTCCCCCACTCGAACTCGATGTGGATGACCGAGAACCCCGGGCTGGACCCGCTGCGGATCCGGGCCACGCCCTGGGTTCCGTTCAGCACCATCTCGATCGGGTAGGTGACCAGCTGCTCGACCTCCTCGGGTGCGAAGCCGCCCGCCTCGGTCACGATCGTCACCATCGGCGGGTGGAGCTCGGGCAGCAGGTCGATCGGCATCCCGCCTGCGACGACGACGCCGTAGGCGGCGAGCAGCGCCGTCGCCACGAGCACGAACAGCCGGCGGCGCAGGCTGAAATCGACGAGGGCGACGAACATCGTCGGATCAGGCGCCGGTCATCCGAGCCGCCGGAGCGCCCGGAATCCGACCGCGCCGGCGGCGACGGCAGCCACCGCCAGAATCCACCCGGCGATCGCGATGCCCCGGCCGGAGCCGGATTCGGTTCCATCGACGGCCGCCGCCGGCCGCCCGGACGGCATGTTCAGTGCCATGACGACCATGCCCGCAGCCGGGTCCGACGCGAAGGAGAAGGCGATGCGATGGGGACCCGGCGCCAGTGTCCCGGACTCGGCGACGTAGACCCCTCGCGCCCGCTCGGCGAAGGCGAGGACCCGACCGTCGACGTCGGCCGACGCGGTGCCGCCGATCACCGGCGCGTTGTCCGCACGGCGGTCGACATAGGCGACGAGGCGCCCGCCCGACGCCACCAGCACGATGCCGGCCTCGCCGATATCGGCGTAGCTGCGGGGCGCCGGAACATCCGCCGCGGCGGTGCCCGCCTCGCCCCCATCGCGCAGCCGCTCCGACGCGATCGCCGCGGCGATGCCCGCGACGGCGAGGAGGACGAGTGGCAGGAGCCGGCGCCAGCGCGGCGGACGGGCGGCGGTCATTTGAGCTGGATCAGCAGGCGCGCGCCGCGCGTCACGACGCGGCTGCCGGAAGCGACGCCGGCGACGACGAGTATGCGCTCGCCGTCGATCGGCTCGGTGCGGACCGGATGCGCGGCGAACGTCTCGGGGCCGGTCTGCTCCCAGACCTCGTCGACTCCGCTGGCACCGTTGACGACGCTCTCGCGCGGCAGCACGACCCCGCTGCGGGTCGTCTGCGTGGATTCGACGATGACCGATACCGGGCGGCCGACGCGCAGGCCGGCGATCGGCTGCTCGATGCGGAAGAGCAGCGGCACCGCCTGCTGCTGCAGCGACAGGCCGCTGCCGATATAGGCGAGCGGCAGTGCCTGCCCTTCCGGCGTCACCGCATAGGCGCGGCCGACGCGGCCGGCCGTCTCCGCCGCCTCCATGCCCGGGGCGATCGCCTGCACCCAGAGATGGTCGGGGTCGACGATCTCGAACACCGTGTCGCCGGGCTTGACGATCTTGCCGGTCGTCGCGGCCGACGCGGAAATGACACCCGCCGTCGAGGCGCGGAGAATCTCCTGGGCGGCCAGCATCGGCATGACGGCGGCGCGCTCGCGCCGCAGCCCTTCCAGCTTCATCTCCTCCTGGATGACGCGGCCCTCGCGGAAGGGCACGAAGAAGAACTGGCGCAGCCGATCGAGCAGCGCCTGGCTCATCGCGATCTCGCTGTTGAGGCGCGCGATCTCGCGCCGCGCCTGGCTGCGCTCCAGCACGCCGACCGCCGGCACGACGTAGCCCAGCACCTGCCCCTTCGCGACATGCTGGCCGACGAACGGCAGGCCCGATTCCGGCGGCTCGATGCGACCGAGCACGCTGGGCTCGACGCTGCCATGGGTGTTGGGGTCGGGCACGATCTGGCCCGGGAGCGTCGCCGTCAGCGCAACCCGCTCGGGCGCGGCGGCGACGGTGCGGATGCCGTAGAGCCGCTGTACCGGCTTCGGCACGAAGAACGAGCCGTCGTCGCGACGGAAGGGCTGGTCGAAGCCGAGCTCGCGGAGGACGGGAATCTCGCGGGCGAGCAGGTCGATGGGGTCGTCATCCTCGGGAGCGGCCGGCCGCTCGCCGCGCGGCGCGGCGACCGGCGAAGACGCCGGCGGCGGTGGTGCGATCCGCCGTTCGGGCACGGGGACGGGGACGGCGACCACCGCCGGCGCGGCGGCGACGGGCGCCGCCGCTTCGGGCGCGGCCTGGGCGGCGATCCGAAGGGGAGTCGAGTTCACGCCGAGCGCGTAGGCGGCCTCCCACACCCCTTCGGCCACCAGCCATCGCGCCGTTTCCAGGCCGGCCAGCGCACCCGTGGCGACCTCGCCGGCACCGGCGGCGGCGTCGGCCAGCAATCGGCCCAGCGCGCTCCCGACCGATGTGACGGCGCGCTCGGGCGCCGCGGCGGCGGGTGCGGGCGGAACCGCCGGCCGCACCCAGGACAGCCGTTCGACGGGGTGAGCGGTGCGCGCTTCCGGGCCGGGCGCCGCCGGCTTGATCCCCGCGGCCCTGCGCGCCAGGTCGCGGTCTCCGAGATCAGCCCCGACCGCCAGGCCGGCCGAGACGCAGACCGTCTCGTAGCCCTCGACGCCGAACGCATCGCCGCTGTCGCGGCTGCCGATGCGTGCCGGAAAATACGGCAGCTCCGCGTCGCGCGCGGCAGCGGGAGCCAGGATCGGGCGGATCGGGACCGGCGCCAAGGCACGGTCGGCGAGCAGGGCTTCCAGCGCCGCGTCGCGCGCGTCCGGCAGTGCCACGACCAGGGCGATGTCGGCTTGGCGCCTGAGGAGGCGCGTCGCCACCTGGTCGCCGTCGCTGCGCTCGATGCGGACATGCCCGAACGTGTTGTCGACCTGCTGAAGGAACTGGAACATCCGGTCCGCCCGCCCGCCGGCGGCACCGGGATCGATCCGCGCCACCTCCAGCCAGCGGTCGCCGATCGCCTCGCGCATGTCCGCGTAGCCGCGGTCGCGGCGCGCGAACGCGAAGGCGCAGACCGGCTCCAGCGGCACGAAGCGCAGCTCTGCCGCCGGATGCCGCGAGCGGTAGGCGGCCACCACGTCGAGCTCTGTCAGGACCACCGCGTTGGGAGCAGCGTTCGCCAGGGCGATCCGCGCAGACGCCGCGACGTCGTCACGGTCGGGGCGCGGCTCGACGCCGATCCTGTAGCGCGGGCCGAGGGCGGCCGCCAAGCGCGGCTCCGTCGAAAGCAGGCTCATCAGCGGGTCGGGACCGATGAGGCGGACCTGCACCGGCGGATCCGCCGCCAGCGCCGCGCCCGCCATGAAGCCCCAGGCGATGGCCAGCAGCGCGATCATCCTTCCGAGCGTCGCTGCGGTACGGCGCCGGCGCCCCGCCGTGCCGCCGTCGCGCCCACCCGAAAGCCACCCGAACGTTGTCACGACGATGATGTCTCTGCCGGGTCGGGACCGAGCCCTGATTCCCGCGTTCGACACTATGCCCGCCGTCCGCGACGATCAATCGAAGCGCGAGCGGATCGTCGCCGAGTCGGCACAAGGCGGGCCTGCGCAGTGCGTGAAACTCGTGTAATGTGCGCTGCAACAGGGGAGCGGAGGCGGCATGATTCGATGGGGCGGGACTGCGGCGCGGGGACGGCTCGTCGTCGCGTTGCTGACGACGACCTTGGCCGGCGGTGCCGCCGCCGGCGAGGTGGTGCGTCACCCTGTCGATCCCTGGAGCTACCTCGTCGCCAAACATGCCCCGGCCCGTCACGGTCAGGTCGAGCAGGGGCACGCCGCCCACGGTCAACCTGACTACGGCCGTGGCCATCAGGCCCAGCGTCATCGCGGCGTCCAGGGCGCGCTTCCGGCATTGGCCCGCCCGGCACCGCCGAACGGCGAAGCGCTGGCAGGGGATGCCACGATCTCGGCCGATCTGCAGCAGAGCGTGGGCTGTGTGATCGCCGGGACCGGCGCCACCGCGCTGGCCCTTGCGGCCGGTGCGGAAAACCTCGTGAATGTGGTCTCGGGCGGCCTCGTCACCTCCGCCAATCCGGTAGTCCTTTACATGGGCGTCGTCGGCGTGGTGTTCGCGTCGTTCTGCTCGCTCGGTCAGGCACTGACGCCGCTCTACCTGTACTTCACGGAGCCGGCGACCCCGGCGGCGACCCCGCCCGCGTCCCCCGGGTCGTCGCAGGATGTCTGCGTCTCCTGCCGGCGCGCTCTGCACGGTGGGCCGATCCGCGAAGCGTCCGGCCCGCTGTCGGGCGACTTCGTACGCGTCGCGGCAACCGGTGCCGATCGCGTGCGTGCCGCCGCTGCGGCGCAGCCGACCTCGATGCGGGCCGCCCTGGCCGAGCTCGCCGGCCGGCGCTCCCGCCCGGCGGCGAGACCGCAATCTTCGTCTACGCCGATCGAGGAAAATGGTCGGAGCGGCGGGATTTGAACCCACGACCCCCAGTCCCCCAGACTGATGCGCTACCAGGCTGCGCTACGCTCCGACCGGCCGAGACGGCCGCCTGGGCCGTCGGGGGAGCGGGACTATACTGACGCCGATTGCCGGAAGCAAACGCCGAACGCCGTCGGATAGACGATCCCCGGCGGCTCACTCCTGAGGCTGGCCGCGCTTCTCCACCGCCTTCAGCAGTGCCCGCAGGACGACCATCTCGTCGAGGGCTTCGGTGAGCGCGGCGCGCAGGCGCACGGCCGCCTCGTCATCCGCGCCCTCTAGGTCATCGAGATCGTCCGGCTCGTCCGCGTCGGCGGCCGGCCCCGGCATCAGGGGCGGGGCCACCACCTGCGGCAGCGGCTGGGCGACGACACCGCCGCGGCCGCCCTCGCGCAACAGGCGCTGCACGCCCTTGATGGTATAGCCCTCGTCGTAGAGCAGGCGGCGGATGCGCTGCAGCAGCAGCACGTCTTCCGGGCGGTAATAGCGCCGCCCGCCGCCGCGCTTCAGCGGGCGGATCTGGCCGAACTTGGTCTCCCAGAACCGCAACACGTGCTGCGGCACGTCGAGCTCCTCGGCCACCTCGCTGATGGTCCGGAAGGCCGCCGCCGACTTCGCCCGGCGAATGCCGGCCGCCTCATCTCCGGAGGACACTGCCATGGGTCAGGGCCTCAATCGTCTTCCCTATCGGAACCAACCGGATCGACCACGCCGTTGATGCGGTTCTTCAGGACGTGCGAGGCGCGGAACACGAGCACGCGGCGCGGCAGGATCGGGACCTCGTCGCCGGTCTTCGGGTTGCGTCCCACCCGGCGCCCCTTCTGTCGCACCGAAAAGCTGCCGAACGATGAGATCTTCACCATCTCTCCGCGCGTCAGCGCCCCGGCGATCTCGTCGAGAACCCGCTCCACCAGAATGGCCGACTCGTTCCGCGAGAGGCCAACTTCCTGGTAGACGGCCTCGCTCAGATGCGCCCTCGTGATCGTCCGCCCGGCCATCCGCCCCCCGGCTATGCTGCGCGGCCCCGTGCGGAACCTAAGCAGACCCGCGCAGGGGCGTCAATCGGGATACTCAGGAATTCCAAGCGTTTGCAGGCTGTCCCGGAGCGGACCGGAGCCCGCGGGACAGGTCTCACCAGCGGATCAGGCTCGATCCCCAGGTGAATCCACCGCCCATCGCCTCGATCAGGACGAGATGGCCGGGCCGAATGCGTCCGTCGGCCGCAGCTTCCGCCAATGCGAGGGGGATGGACGCGGCCGACGTGTTGGCATGGTGCTCGACCGTGACGACGACCTTCTCGGGCGGCAGGCCGAGCTTGCGGCCCATCGCATCGATGATGCGCCGGTTGGCCTGATGCGGGACCAGCCAGTCGATCGCGTCCGGTGCCACGCCGGCCGCTTCGAGCGCTTCGTCAACAACTTCCGCCAATCGCTTGACAGCATGGCGGAAAACTTCCTGACCCTTCATCCGGACATGACCGACGGAGCCGGTCGTCGACGGGCCGCCGTCGACATAGAGCGCGTCGCGATGAGCGCCGTCGGAATGGAGGTGGGTGGTCAGCACGCCGCGGTCGGCCGACGTCCCCTCGCCGTCCTGCGACTGGAGCACGACCGCTCCCGCCCCGTCGCCGAACAGCACGCAGGTCGTGCGGTCGTTCCAGTCGAGCAGGCGGCTGAAGGTCTCGGCGCCGATGACGAGCGCGGTCCGCGCCTGCCCGACACGCAGGAAATTGTCGGCGGTCGCCAGCGCGTAGACGAAGCCCGAACATACCGCCTGCACGTCGAAGGCGAAACCATGGTGGATGCCGAGTGCCGCCTGCACGCGGGTTGCGGATGACGGAAAGGTATCGTCGGGCGTCGTCGTCGCGACCACGATCAGATCGACGGCATCGGCGGGTAGGCCGGCCCGATCGAGCGCCTCGCGCGCCGCTGCGGTGGCGAGCGACACGGTCGTCTCGCCCTCGCCGGCTAGGTGGCGCGCGGCGATGCCGGTGCGCTGGCGGATCCAGTCGTCGCTGGTGTCGACGCCGCGCCCGACCAGGTCGTCGTTCGACACGCGCGCCACAGGCAGCGCCGCACCGACGCCGAGCACCACGGAACGGCGCACCGTCACCGCCGCACGCTCATTGCGCGACCGCGGGCGACGGTGCGAGGCCCGGCACCGGCGGCAGGCGATGGAACTCGTGGCGCACCGTGTCGAGGAAGCCGTGGAGCGCCATGTCGACGGCGACGCCGATCGCGTTGGCGAAGCCGAGCGCGTCGGCGCCGCCGTGGCTCTTCACGGCGATGCCGTTGAGGCCGAGGAACACGGCACCGTTGTACCGGCGGGGATCGAGCCGGCGACGCAGCTTGCGCAGCGCCGGGCGGGCGAACCAGTAGCCGAGGCTGGCCAGGAACGAGCTGCGGAACGAGCTGCGCAGCGAATGGGTGAAGAGCTTGACCGTGCCTTCGGCGGTCTTCAGCGCGACGTTGCCGGTGAACCCGTCGGTGACGATCACGTCGACGGTGCCGGCGGCGATGTCGTTGCCCTCGATGAACCCGTGGAAGGCGATCGGGAGCTGGGCGTCGCGCAGCCGCTGGCTCGCCTCGCGCAGCGCCTCGTGGCCCTTCTGGTCCTCGGCGCCGACGTTGAGCAGGCCCACCGTCGGGCGCGCCAATCCCAGCACGGTGCGCGAGAACACCTCGCCCATCACCGCGAACTGCACGAGGTTGTCGGCGTCGCACTCGATGTTGGCGCCGAGGTCGAGCATCACGCTCTCGCCGCGGATCGTCGGGAAGAACGAGCAGATCGCCGGACGGTCGATGCCGGGCAGCGTCCGCAGCACCAGCTTGGCCATCGCCATCAAGGCGCCGGTGTTGCCGGCCGAGACGACGCCCGCGCAGCGGCCTTCCTGCACCGCGTTGATCGCCAGGCGCATGCTGGAGTTGCGCCCGGTGCGCAGCGCCACGGACGGCTTGGCATCGCCGGTAACCACGTCGTCGGTGTGATGGATCTCGGCGCGGCCGCGCAGCTTCGGCAGCCGCTCGACGAGCGGCGCCAGCCGCGGCTCGGGGCCGAACAGGACGTAGTCGAGCTGCGGAAAGCGGTTGAGCGCCAGGTCGGCGCCCTTCAGCACCATATCGGGCGCATCGTCGCCGCCCATCGCATCGAGCGCGATGGTGAGACGCGCGGCCAACGACGCCCCCCGCCGAACGTGCGTAAGGGGTGCGTCAGGCGCCGGCGGCGGCCGTCACTTCACGGCCGTCGTAGTAGCCGCAGGAACCGCAGACATGGTGGGGCCGCTTCGCCTCGCCGCAGTTGGGGCATTCCACATGGGCGACGGGCTTCAGCGCGTGATGGGCGCGGCGCATGTTGCGGCGCGACTTGGAGGTCTTCTTCTTCGGAACGGCCATGGCTGGTCGACTTTCCTGGATCAGGCGGAACGGCGCACGGGCGGCATCGGCCGCGCGAAGCCGCGCGTTTTATCCGATCGCCCGACGGGGTGCAATCAATCGTCGTGCCCGGTGCCGCGGCCGCGCATGCGAGAGAGCGCGGCGAAGGCGCTCGCCTCCGACGATGCGTCTTCATGACGGCCCTCGGCCGCCTCGTCAAGCGGCGGCAGCGCCACACCCGGCGCCCGGGGATAGGGATCGAGCGCGACCGACAGCTCCTGGGCGACCGCCTCGCCGACATCGACGGAGTCACCGTCCAGCGGCTCGACGACCTCGTCCTCGAAGGCGAGATCGACCTCGTCGCCGTCGTCGTCCTGGCGCGTATAGAGGATGGCGAAGGAGCCGGCGACCTTGCCCGGCACCGGCTCCAGCGTGACGACGCAGGACTGGACGACGTCGGCCTCGAAGGTGGCATCCAGCCGGATCGCCGTGCCGCCGTTCACCGAACGCAGCCGCGCCGTCGCCGTGAGACGGTCGAGCGCCAGCAGGTCGAAGCGTCGGGCGAGCGCCGCGCGCTCCGCCTCGGTCGCCTCGATCACGCGCGAGAGGCCCCGCCGGTCGATGCGATCGACGGTGACGGGGCGGGAAAACTCGGGAAGTGGCGGATTCTGCCGGGTCATGGATGTCGCCGCCCTGCGGCGGCCCTGGCCCTAGAAGTTGTCGCCGAGGGCGGCGAAGTCAATGCGTGGCCACCGGTGGCGGGAACCGGACCCTTCCGTCCGCCAGATCGGCCAGGTCCTGCTCCGCCAGCGCGCGGGCCACCGCCCGCACATAGTCCGCGAGCGTCCGCGTCGGCAGTTCGTCCGCCGGCACCGTCCCATAGAGATTGCGGCGCAGCGCCGCCTCCAGCGCCGCGTCGCCTTCGGCCATCGCGGTCCGGTAGGCGGCGAGGCGGCCGTAGAATGCCTCGGCCATCTGCTGAACACGCTTGCCGACCCCGAGATCGCCCGCCCCCATCTCGCGCAGGTTGCGATCCATGTCGGCGAACATCAGGTCGAACAGCGCCTGCCCCAGCGCCCGCGTGCGCTCGCCCCCCTCGGCCAGTCGATGGAGAACGAGGAAGGCATGCAAGGCCACCAGCTCGAACCGCCCGTCCAGCGTGTCCGGCACGGCGAGCCGCTCATAGAAGACCGGCACGCGCGCCTGCTCCACCACCTTCAGGTAGAGATCGGCCGCCGCCTTCTCGTCGCCATCCCGCCGTCGGAACAAGCCCGCGAGCCGCATTCGGCCTCCGCTGATCGGCCGCGTTGACAGCCAGGGCTGCCGGCGGCACTTTCCGGCCAGGGAGATAGGGGACGATCCCGCCGCCGGTCAATCGACCCGCGGGCGGAGCGGTCCCGGGAGCAGAAGCATGTCGCCGACCAAAGCCCTCGCCATCATCGCGCTCGCCGCGGCGGCTGGCGCCTGCACGCCGATCGTGAGCCAGCACGGCAATCTCGTCGATGTCGACAAGCTGACGGAGATCAAGCCGGGCGCCACCGGCAAGGCCGAGGTCCAGCGCCTGCTGGGGTCGCCGTCGGCGCTCTCGACCTTCAACGATCGCACCTGGTACTACGTCAGCCGGCGCACCGCGCAGGTGGCGTTCTTCGCGCCGCGCACGGAAGATCAGGAATCGGTGGCGATCGACTTCGACGCGCAGGGGACCGTGACCGGCGTGCGCCAGTTCGACCTGCGCGACGGCCGCGCCGTCGAACCGGTGGCGCGCCAGACTCCGTCGGTCGGCAAGGAGCTGGGCTTCTTCGAGCAGCTCGTCGGCAACCTCGGCAAGTTCAATACGTCGAGCCGCCGCGACTCGATCAACCGCGGCAGCATCTGAGCTACCCGGCGCGGCGTCGCAGGTCGGTCGCCAGCGCGTCCGGCACGTCCACGCCCACGGCCGCAGCCTTGGCGCGCGCCGCGAGGCGGCGGTCACCCGGCAATCGCACCCCCGGCTCGCCCGTGGCGCGCTCCAGCAGCGTCGCCGCACGCGTCGCGAAATCCCCGCCATCGGCACCGCCGGCGCCGAGCCGTATTGGATCGATCGCGATCAGCAGGTGGCCGATGCGCGGCTTGGGCCCGTCGGCCGTGAAGAACGACCCGGCCTCATAGCCGTAGGTACCGCCGGTCAGCCCCGCGGCGAGCAGCTCGACCACCAGGGCGAGCGCGGCCCCCTTGGCGTCGCCCATCGGCAGCATGGTTCCGGCAAGAGCCGCCTTGGCGTCGGTGGTCGGCCGCCCCTCGACGTCGACCGCCCAGCCCTCGGGGATCGGCTCCCCCTTCTGGGCCGCGACCATGACGCGGCCGCGGGCGACCTTGGAGAGCGAGAGATCGACGACCAGTGGCGGCGCGCCCGCCCGCGGGCAGGCGAATGCGATCGGGTTGGTGCCGTAGGTCGGCCGCGCGCCGCCCCAGGGTGCCAGCCCGGCCGGCGAATTGGTGAAGGCGAGGCCGACGAGCCCGGCCTCGGCCAGGCGCTCGACCGGATGTCCGGCGACACCGAAATGGTGCGAGCGGCGGATGCCGGCGGCCGCGATCCCCGTCTCCCGCACCGTCGCGACCAACCGATCCAGCGCCAGGGCGACAGCGGGGAACGCGAAGCCGTCGGCGGCGTCGACGGCGATCGTGGCCCCCGCCGTGGATTGGGCCGTCGGCACGGCGCGCCCGTCGACCTTGCCGCTCGCCACCTGATCGCAATAGGCGGGAAGCCGGGCGACGCCGTGCGACGGGATGCCGTCGGCATCGGCCGCGACCAACGCACGCGCGACATGACCGGCATTGACCGGCGCGGTGCCTGCCGCGACGAGGGCGCGCTCGGCGAGCTCACCGAGGGCAGCAAGGGCGAGGACGGGCATGGGCGAACCTACCAGAGGAGCGAGAAGCCGGAGGCCAGGAGGAGCCAGAGGACGATACGCCGGTACGCCTCGTCGTCGATCCGCCGATAGAGCCGGAAGCCGGCCCACAGGCCGAAGACGACCAGGGGGGCGCCCATCAGGAAGAGCTCGCCCGTGTGCGCATCGAGCGAGCCGGCCGCTCCCAGCGACACGATGGTCGCGACGTGCATCGCGAGCAGGTAGGGCTGGTAGGCCTGCCGCTGCTCGTACTTGTTCCACGGGCGCAGTGCGCACCAGAGGGTGACGATCGGACCGCTGAACCCGGTCATGCCGCCGAGCAGCCCGCTCACGAAGCCGATCGCGGTGTCGGCGGCGCGGCCACCGCCGGTGATCCGCCCGGTGTTGGGCTTCACCAGGAGGAAGCCGGTATAGGCCATCATGAAGGCGCCGACGACGACCTGGAACGCGTGCGGGTCGATGCCGCGGACCGCCCACACCCCGATCGGCACGGCGACGACGCCGCCGGCGATGAAGGGCAAGGACGGCCGCAGGTCGATGTCGTGCCGCATGTTCCACAAGGCGTAGCCCTGGGTCAGCACGCCGTAGCCGACGACGAGCGCCGTGACCGTGGCGGGCTCGATGACGCGCAGCCAGAGCGGAGCGGCGACGAGCGCGAACGCGAAGCCGACCAGTCCCGAGACGAACCCGGCGAGGCCGGCGCCGGTCAGGTAGAGGCCGACCAGCAGGGTCATCGGTGACGACCGCGACGGGCGGTCACGCCGCCACCCCGCCCGCCAGTTCCACCACCCGCTCGCCGATGGCGAGCGCCGCCGTCAGCCCCGGCGATTCGATGCCGTAGAGGCAGACGAGGCCGGGCACGCCGTGATCGGCAGGCCCGTCGATTCGGTAGTCGGCCGCCGCCTCGCCGGGCCCCGAGATCTTCGGGCGGATGCCGCTGTAGGCCGGCACCAGGGCACCGTCCGGAAGCTCGGGCCAGTAGGCCCGGACGGCGGCGTAGAAGCCGTCGCAGCGCCTCGGGTCGACGTCGTAGTCGATCTCCTCGATCCATTCGACGTCCGGCCCGAAGCGCGCCTGGCCGCCGAGGTCGATGGTGACGTGGACGCCGAGGCCGTGGCGGTCCGGCATGGGATAGACCAGCCGGCCGAACGGCTGCCGGCCGAGCAGCGAGAAGTAGTTGCCCTTGGCGTAGAGCTGGCGGGGCACGGTCTGGCGCGGCACGCCGGCGATCGACGCCGCGACCGAGGGGGCGTGCAGGCCGGCCGAGACGACGACGCTGCGGCAGCGCACGGTCATGGGCTCCGCGCCGCCCGCCTCCAGCACGATGCCCGCGTCCGTCGCGCGGCCGCCCAGGACCGGCGTGTGGAAGGCGATCATGGCGCCGGCCGCCTCGGCGTCCCCCTGCAGCGCCAGCATGAAGGAATGGCTGTCGATGATTCCGGTCGACGGCGAGAACAGGGCCGCCCGGCAGCGCACCGCCGGCTCCAACCGCTCGACCTCGGCTGCCGTCATCGGCACCAGGTCGGGCACGCCGTTCTCGGCCGCCTTGGCCCCGATGGCCGCCAGCTTCGGCACCTGGTCGTCGTCGGTCGCGACGATCAGCTTGCCGCAGTTGCGGAACGGCACTCCATGCGCACGGCAGTAGTCGTAGAGGAGATGCTTGCCCGCGACGCAGAGCTGCGCCTTCAGGCTGCCGGTCGGGTAGTAGATGCCGGCGTGGATGACCTCGCTGTTGCGCGAGCTCGTCTCGGTGCCGATCGCCTCCGCCTTCTCCAGCACGACGACCTCGCGGCCGGCAAGGGCCAGCGCCCGGGCGACGGCGAGGCCGACGACACCGGCGCCGATGACGACGCAGTCGAGGGATTCCATGGGGACGGCGGGATCGCTGCTGGTGGCGGGAGGCGGCAGCGTATACCGCGGCAGCCCCGCCTTTCCAATGTGACCGTGTGCTAGGGTGCCCGCCTGCGCATGGCCCCCCATCCTCGCCCGGCCGCACCCTCGGTGCTGCGCGGCATCCTCCTCATGCTCCTCGCCACCTTCGCCTTCATGGCGATGCAGGGGGCGATCCGCCACATGACGGCCGAGCTGCCGCCCTTCGTCATCGCCTTCTACCGCAACTTCGTGAGCCTGCTGATCCTGACGCCGTGGATCGTCGGGCTCGGCCCGCGCGCCTGGCGTTCGGCCCGGCCCGGCGTCCACCTGCTGCGCGGCGGCATCAACGTCGTCTCCATGCTCTGCCAGTTCACCGCCCTCTCGATGACGCCGCTGGCCGACGTCACGGCCTTGTCCTTCACCGCCCCCCTGTTCGCCACGCTCGGCGCCGTCGTTTTCCTCGGCGAGAAGATGCGGCTCAGGCGCTGGAGCGCGCTCGTCGTGGGTTTCGTCGGGGCGCTCGTCATCCTCAGGCCCGGCATCGTCGAGATCGGCCCCGGGCCGATCCTGACGATCGTGGCGTCCGCCCTGTGGGCGACCGCGCTGCTCATCATCAAGGTGCAGGCGCGCAACGATTCGAGCCTGACCATCACCCTCTACATGGCGCTGGTGATGTCGCCCCTGTCGCTGCTGGCCGCCCTGCCCTTCTGGGTCTGGCCCAGCTGGGGGCAGCTCGGCTGGCTCGTCGGGATCGCGGCGCTGGGCACGCTCGGCCAGGTGGCGCTGGCGCAGTCCTTCCGCGAAGCGGACGCGACCGCGGTGATGCCGTTCGATTTCCTCAAGCTGATCTGGGCGGCGGCGATCGGCTGGGCCGCATTCGGCGAGATGCCCGACGGCTGGACCTGGACGGGCGGCGCCATCATCTTCGCCTCCACCCTCTACATCGCCTGGCGCGAGGCCAAGACGAAGCGGGACGGGCGGGTCCAGGCCCGCTAAGCTCGGCTTTCATGGGTCTACGATTCCGTGCGGCGGCAGCCGGTTTCCTCCTGGTCTCCTCGGGCTGGGCCGGCGCGGGCTCGCCCGCATCCGCCGAGCCCGTGGACGTCGAACTCGTCCTGGCGGTCGACGTCTCGCGATCGATCGACGAGGTCGAGGCGCATCTCCAGCGCCAGGGGTACATCGCCGCCTTCCGCAACGAGCGGGTCATCCGCACGATCGCCAACGGGCCGCTGGGGCGCATCGCCGTCGCCTATGTGGAATGGGCGGCGGTAGACTTCCAGCGCCTGGTGATCGACTGGGCGATCATCAAGGACGCCGCCTCGGCCAATGCCTTCGCCGACCGCCTGGCCGCCTCGCCGCGCGAATCCTGGAGCTGGACCTCGGTCTCGGGCGCCATCGACTACTCGGTGCCGCTGTTCGGCCGGATGCACCAGGGCACGCGCATGGTCATCGACGTCTCGGGCGACGGGCGCAACAACTCCGGCCGCCCGGCCGCCGAGGCCCGTGACGACGCGCTCGCGAAGGGCATCACGATCAACGGGCTGGCGATCATGAACGACCGGCCCAATTTCGGCCGGCCACCCGACCGCGGGCTCGACGACTGGTACCGGGAGAACGTGGTCGGCGGGTTCGGCTCGTTCCTCGTCGTGGCCGAGGACTTCGAGGCCTTCGGCGAGGCGATCCTGAACAAGCTCCTGAAGGAGATCGCGCAGAATCCCGACACTGCCTCGTCCGGGGATTGAGGCGGTGCGCCGGACGGTCGCCGCGGCGCTCCTGTGGCTGGCGGCGCTCGGCTGCGCCGCGGCGCCGGCGCGCGCCGACGGCGTCCCGGTCGACCTCGAGCTGGTGCTGGCGGTCGACGTCTCGTTCTCGATCGACGACGCGGACGGCCGGCTGCAGCGCGACGGCTATGTCCGCGCGTTCCGCGACCCGCGGGTGCTCGACGCCATCCGCTCGGGACGCAACGGCGCCATCGCCGTCACCTATCTCGAGTGGTCGGCCGCCGACTACCAGCGCGTCGTGGTCGGCTGGTCGCTGATCGACAGCAAGGAGGCGGCCGACGGCTTCGCCGCGCGGCTGGCCGCCCAGCCGCGCATCTCGCAGAGCTGGACGGCGATCTCCGCCGCCATCGACGCCGGGGTGGCGCTGATCGAGGGCAACGCCTTCGCCGGCGCCCGCAAGGTGATCGACGTCTCGGGCGACGGGGTGAACAACCACGGCAACCCGCCGGCCGGCTCGCGCGACATGGCGGTGGCCCTCGGCATCGCGGTCAACGGGCTGGCGATCATGCGTCCGCGGCCGGCCTGGACCTGGCCGCCCGAACCGCCGCTCGACGAGTACTACCGCGACAACGTGGTGGGCGGCCCCAACAGCTTCCTCGTCGTCGCGACCGAGCCCCAGGCCTTCGCCCGCGCCATCCTGCAGAAGTTGCTGCGCGAGATCGCCGACGCCGGCGGCCCGGCCGTCGAGCGGGTGAGCCAGCCGATGCTGGCCCTGACGGACCCGCCGGAGAGCCTCATTCTTCGACAGGCTCAGGATGAGGACCCGGGCGCAGACGTGTTTCCTCGCGCTGAGCTTGTCGAAGGGCGAGGCTCTCCGGCCCCTATTCCGCCGCCTGGGCCTGCTGCGTCGCGTTGAGGCGGTCGAACCCGGCAGAAAGGTCGGCGATCAGGTCGTCCACGTCCTCGAGGCCGATGTGGAGGCGAAGCGCGGGGCCGGGTGCCGTCCAGCGCGTGGCCGTGCGGAGATCCTGCGGCGCGCCGGGCAGGATCAGGCTCTCGAAGCCGCCCCAGCTCGCCCCCATGGCGAAGAGGTCCATGCCGTCCAGCATGGCGTCGACGGCGGGCTTGCCGTAGGGGCGCAGCACGACGCCGAAGAGGCCGGAGGCGCCCGTGAAATCGCGCTTCCACAGCTCGTGGCCGGGAGCGCCCGGCAAGGCCGGGTACAGCACGTCGGCCACCTCCGGCCGGGTGCGCAGCCAATGGGCGACCTTGAGCGCGCTCTCCTGGTGCTGCTTCAGCCGCACGCCCATGGTGCGCAGGCCGCGCAGCCCGAAATAGACGTCGTCCGGCCCAGCGCAATAGCCGAGGTCGGCCATCGCCTGGCGCACCGGCAGGAAGCTCTCCTTGTTGGTCACGATGGCGCCCAGCATCGCGTCGGAATGGCCGACGATGTACTTGGTCGCCGCGTGGATCGACACGTCCACGCCGTGCTTGAAGGACGGGAACAGGTAGGGCGTGCCCCAGGTGTTGTCCATCAACACCTTGACGCCCTTGGCATGAGCGGCGGCCGCGATCGCCGGGACGTCCTGCACCTCGAAGGTGAGCGACCCCGGGCTCTCGCAGTAGACGACCCTCGTCTCCGGCCGGATCAGCTCGGCGATGCCGGCCCCGACCAGCGGGTCGTAGTAAGTGACGGCGACGCCGAAGCGCGCCAGCACCTTGTCGCAGAAGTTGCGCGTCGGGCCGTACACCGTATCGGCGACCAGCACATGGTCGCCCGCCTTGACGAAGGCGAGCAGGCCGACGGCGATCGCCGCCAGGCCCGACGACACGATCATCGCGCGATAGCCGCCCTCGATGCCGGCCAGCGCCTCTTCCAGCGCAAAGGTGGTGGGCGTGCCGGAGCGGCCGTAGGTCACGCCCTCGAACTTCTTCGACCGCGCCGCCTCGCGGATGGCCACTGTCGGGAAGGTGATGGTCGAGGCGTGGTAGACGGGCGGGTTCACGGCGCCGTGGTTGTCGCGCGGGTGGCTGCCGAGATGGGTCAGCAGCGTGTCCTTGCGCATGCGGCCTTTCAGCTCTTCCTTCATGATCCTGGCTCGCGTTCTGCTTCGGCTGATGGGGCGGTTCAGGCGGGGCGGACGACGGCGAAGCGCGCGTCGCCGTCGCGTTCGACCTGACCGACGAGATCGACCTCCCAGGTGAGGTACTGGTGCATCGCCTCCTCGATCCCGGTGTCGCGGTCGTAGGGGCGGTACCAGACGTCGTCGGGCGCGTCGGCCATGTTCTCGAACCCGGTCGCGAGCGGCAGGCCGGCGGCCTTCCAGGCGCGCGTGCCGCCGTCGAGCGCCATCACCGGCCGGCCGAGGATGCGGGCGGCCTCGGGCGCCGCCAGCCGGGCGAACATTCCGTCCGACGAGGTGAGCACGACCGTGTCGGCCGCCGGAACCTTGGCGAGCGAGGAGCCGAGCTGCGAGCGGACCGCGAACCACGACCCCGGGATGTGCCCGGCGCGGTAGCGGATGCTGGTGTCGAGGTCGACGACGGCGGCGGCACCCCGCGCCGTCAGGTCGGCCAGCGCCCGCGGGGCGATGGTCGGGACGTCCGGCATGCCGCCCAGCATCTCGGTCTCGGGCTCGCCCGCGACCAACTCCCGGCCGGCGAGGCCGTCCTTCAGGACGAACGCCTCCCAGCCCATCTGGACCAGCCACGAGGCGGTCATGGTCGCGCGCACGCCGTCGTTGTCGACGACGACGATGCGCGCCCCGCGGGTCGCGACGTAGACGTCGGTCGCCTGGACGAGCTGGCCGCCCGGGGCGGACCGGCTGTCGGCGCGATGGCCTTCGGCGAACTCCTCCGGGCTGCGCACGTCGAGCAGGTAGGTCGTGCGATCAGGCTCGGCGCGCCACGCCGCGAGCTGCGCCTCGTCGATCTCCCTGACGCCGACGCGCGCGCCGACGGCCGCCGCCATGGCCTTCGCCTTGGCGATGCCGTCAGGCGTCGTCGCCGGCGGGCGTCGCTTGGCGCCGCGGTCGACGGTGAGGCCGGCCAGATGCCAGCCCATGGTGCCGTTCTTCAGCGCGACGACGCGGTTCTTCACGCCCGCATTGATCAGCGACTGGGCGCCGATGATCGAGCGCGTGCGGCCGGCGCAGTTCACCACGACCAGCGTGTCGGGCGACTTGACGATGTCGTTGATGCGGTAGACGAGCTCGGCCCCGGGGCAGTCGACGCCCGTGGGAATGCTCATGTTGACGTATTCGGGCCAGGGGCGGCTGTCGAGCACGACCATGTCGGTGCCCGCGTCCATCATCGCCTTGATCTCGGACGCCTCCAGGCGCGGCGTGCCGCATTCGTGCTCGACGATCTCGCCGAACGCCTTGCTCGGCACGTTGACGCCGGAGAAGACCTCGTAGCCGGCCGCCCGCCATGCTGCGAGGCCGCCGCCCATGACCGAGACGTCGCGGTAGCCGGCGAGGTGCAGCTTGGCCGCCGCGCGATGCGCCAGGCTCTCGTCGGCGTCGACCAGCGCGATGCGCGTCGTGCGCCTGGGCACGACGCCGGCGAAGCGCGGCTCCAGCTTGCTGAGCGGCACCGAGGCGGCGAGGAAGAGATGGCCCTCGCTGAACGGCCCTTCCTCGCGCACGTCGACCAGCGCCAGCTCCTCGCCGTCGCCGATCATCGCCTTCAACTCGGCCGGCGAGACGATCGGCGCCTTGACGATGGCCGGCGGCGGGAAGACGGCGCAGGTGCCGGACGCCGTCTCGAACACCTGCCGGTTCGGCAGATGCTCCAGGCTCATGCCGTACATGTGCAGGTGGAGGGACGGCTTGTCGCCTTCGACGTGGATCGAGTGGATCTCGTCGGGCGCGAAGGAGACGGCGTTGCCGCGGCGCACGGTGATGCCGCCCGTCTCCTCGATCGCCGCCTTGCCGGGCGCCGAGCGGTCGTCGGTGCGCGCGTAGAAGATGTTGCGCTCCTCGCCGTAGACGCCGCTGATGACCGCCCAGGTGGTGTGGTCGTGCGGCGGCTGCGCCTTGCCGGGCGCACCGGCGGACGCGTAGAGCGCGAAGCGATGGTCGCTGTCCTCGGACAGCCGATAGATCGTGCCCTTGCCGCCGATAACCGGGAATTGACTCTCGGGGAACAGGGCCTTCCGCGACGCGAGCGCGATGATCTCGCCCTTGATCGCGTCCCGGCCCTCCGGGCCCTCGCCCGCGCTGGCCGCGATCGCCCGCACCCGCGCGATCGCCGCGGCCACCGCGGCCGCCCGCTCGCTCTGCACCGACATGGTCGATTCCTCCCGCCGCCCGCCTGTGCTCCGGGGCGGCCTCGGGCGATCCTAGACCATGGCACCCGGCGCCTGAACCGCATTTCCGTTCGATGACGACGCTAGGCTGATTTGGCGCAGGGCGCCTCAATGGTGTAGAGAGGCCGCAGGCCGTCCCCGTAGCTCAGCAGGATAGAGCACAGGATTCCTAATCCTGGGGTCGTGAGTTCGAATCTCGCCGGGGACGCCAGATTTTGCAGGCTGTTAGGTCGTGCCACGTCATGGCCGACGCTGTGCTAGCAACCAGATAGCAACCAATTGGACGATCTGGTGCGAGGGTTGCATCGGCGGCGAGAGGCATCGCCTCATGCTCGCGGGCTGCCCAACACTGTGCCGTGCGCCATTGGCAACGCGATCCCGCAGCGTGCTCTACGATGCAGCGCCCTCAGGCATGCCTGGGTAGCCGGCGCCGCCGAACCGGCGAATTCAGCAGTTCCGATGCAATTGATCTCGCCCCTATATTTGCAAGCGGTGCCGAAATCCCGAACCGCCATCCCCAATGCCAAAGCGCCGCGCACGCTTGCGACCGGCGGCGGGAACGCGACCTCGTCAGGCGTCAATTTCCAGCAGAGCCTTGGAGCGCTGTTCGGAGTCTGGATGCTCCGAGAGACGTCCGTGGACCAGCGGCTAGGATTGGGCGCCGCGAAGTTCACGATGATCCGAATGGAGACCGAGGCGCCGCTCGACGACGCGTTGGCGATGACCTCCGAGGGAGGCGTGATCGCAGCCCAGGCCAAGAACAGCCTCTCCCTCTCGTCGAGCCTGACCAGCGAATTTGGAAAGACAGTCGAACAAATTGTCCGGCATTGGCGTGTCTGTCGGGACGGCAAGGGCGACTACGGTTGGAACCGTCCGCTGGACAGAGCAAAGGACCGTCTGATGATCGCGGTCGGGCCAAGCTCGCCAGCAACCGTACGAGTGCAATTGGCCAAGGGTTTGGAAGCCCGCCGGCAGCCGGGCCAACCGGTGCTGACGGCACAGGAATCCACGGCGCTGAAGCAATTTGACGCCTGCGTTCGCTTGGCTTGGCGGGCCGTGACGGCCGAGCCCCTCACCGACGACATCCTCCAGTCGATTTCGAACCTAACCACGGTCCATGCCCTCGATCCGACGGGAGCCGATCGCGCGGCCTGGGAGGCCTCCCTCGAGCCGGCGCTCGTGAACCCGGCAGATGCGCCAACAGTCCTAAACTTGCTAGAGCGGATCGTCGGCGACCTGATGAGCGCCAGGGGCGGGCGGACCCTCCCGACGCTCCGAGCCGATCTGATGGGGCGCGGAGCTCGGCTGGCTGCACGCCCGGATTTCCGCGACGATATCGCCATGCTCGCCACCTATTCGCTTCAGACGGAGCAGGCGTTGGCGAGCCTTGAGGTAGTTGAGGCCGAGACCGGCGTTCCGGTCGGCATCACGCGCCATTGTCAGACCGCCGTCACCGCGGCGACGCTGGCAGGCAACCTTTTGCTGATCGGCGAGCCTGGCGCAGGGAAGAGCGCCGTGATCAACACCCTGGGGAGAGTTCTCCGCGCCCAAGGTCATGATACCGTTCAATTTGCGGTTGATCGCTTCTCTGTCGAATCTTTGGAAGGGCTGTCGCGCGAACTTAAGCTGCGGCACGATCTTCCCGCCGTGCTCGCCGCCTGGGACGGTCCAGTCCCGGCCTTCCTCCTTATCGATGCGCTTGACGCCAGCCGCGGAGGATCGGGGGAGGTCGCGTTCAAACGGCTGATCGAAGCCGTCATTGAACTTGGCGGCCGGTGGACCGTGGTCGCGTCTATCCGCACGTTCGACCTACGGCTCGGCCAGAACTTCAGGGCGTTGTTCAAAGGGATACCGCCGGACAGAACGCTGCAGGGTGAGGGCTTCCCCAACGTGCGGCACGTCCAGATCTCCGCTTGGTCGAAGGACGAATTCGACGAGCTTCTGGCACGCACACCGCGCTTGGCGACCGTGCTCCGGCATACCAGCGACAAGCTACGTGAGCTGGCGATGGTGCCCTTCAACACGCGCCTCCTCGCCGAACTCGTGGCCACCGGCGCAGTGAGCCAGGACTTTAGCGCAATCGACTCCCAGATTGCTCTCCTAGATCTCTATTGGGACTGGCGCGTGCAGCGCCACGGTGTAGCTGCGGAGGTCTGCCTTCGAGGTGTGGTCGAGGAGATGGTCGCCAATCGCGCCCTACGCGCGCCGCGGCTCAAGGTCGCGGCCGCCAACCCAGATATTCTGGACGCCCTGACTCGTGAAGGCGTTCTCGTCATGACGAACGGGGAACGTTCGGTTCAATTCCGGCACCATCTGCTGTTCGACTACGTGGCCAGCCGCGTCTTCCTCGACGCAGAGGGCATAGTGGCTGGCGCCGCGACGTTCTCGAAGGCGAAGGGCCTCGGGCTCATCCTCGCCCCGGCGATTGGCTTCTTGCTTCGCACATTATGGTCCGAGGACGCTGATCACGACCGTTTCTGGACCGCGATCAGCAACCTACTTGGCGCGGCCGACTGCGACCCGGTCATCCGGAGCGTTGCGGCCAGGATGGCGGCAGAGCTGCCCCTCACTGCCGGGGATATCGGCGCCTTCGCGCGCGCGATCAATGCCGGCGCTCCCGCATCGACCAATGCACTACCCCATGTCGCCGGCGCAGTGGCAGTCAGACTAGAGGATGAGCCCGGGACGGCGCTGGCGCCTTGGGTCAACCTTGAGCTTCAGCTTTCGGCTAAGCCGGACGCAGTCGCCGCAGTCTTGCGGATGTTGGCATTCATGCTCATCGATCGAGTCCAGGATCCGGTGCTCCGCGCCGATCTCGGGGTGGCCGTCCGTGCCCTGCTCGCCCACGGCTACCGTCTGGAGGACTCGCGCAGATTGGCCACGCCGGCGATCGGATTAGTCGCCGATACGATTATGACTGAGGTAGACAGCTCGGTGAATTTGCTGCGCGAGGCGCTGACCGACGATAGATTTGAGAGGTTCGCCTGCGAGGAAATCCCGGCCCTGGCGCAGAAGATCGCCGCATTAGCCGCTGCTTCGCCCGCGTTCGCCACCGAAGTGTATGAGATCACCTTCGCCAAGCAGGTGACCGACAATCGCGAGACCTCGATGGGTGGCGGCCGGATCCTGCACCTGACCTCGAACGCCCGGCAGGATTTCGAGTCCGCGCGCTGGTCGCTAAAGGAATTCTTTCTGCAATTCCTCGTCGCGTCTTCTGTCGAGGCGACGCGGGCACTTCTTGCAGCGATGGCGGGCTACGTGGCGCGCGAACACCCGATCCCCAAAGGCTTGACTGAGCGAACCTTCTTGGTGCAAGGCGCCGAGGTCCGCCTACAACCGGACTGTAGTCACATCTGGGCGCACGAGCCGCACCCGAAGCACGCTCATGACGCCGACGCTTTGCTCTCGGAGTTCGAAAGCTGGCTGGAAACCGGCGAGGAGCCCCATGTGCTGGCCGCCGCCGAGTATGCAGTGCGACACACCACGCTGGCAGTGGTGTGGTCGCGGTTGTTCATGGCCGCGGCCGCCCGTGGCGGCCGACTTGCGGGCTTGCTTCGACCTTTTGGTACCCGGCCGGAGTTCCTGATCACGCCCGATACGAGAAAAGATGCCATCGACCTCGTCGCAGCGAATTACGATGCGCTTCCTGAGACGGAACGCACTGCCCTGGAAGTCGAGCTGCTCGCACATCCCTTCGGCGACTTCGTCCATCCCCACCGCGTCAAGGCGGACTTTCTCCAGCGTCTGTTTGGCGCAATTGGAGCCAATCGCTTGGCGACGGACGCGGCCAAGCAGGTGCTGGCGGCGGCGCCGGCCGGCGAGACATCAAACGACCGCTTGTTCAGGATCGCCACAGGTTGGGCTGGCGCCGACGACTATTACTGGCTCGACCAGGACACAAAGGCCGCACCTATCGTCCTCGAAGCAATCGATGACCTGGAAGCCGTTCGCCGGACACTCCGCCTCGGGATCGGCGCTAGAGAGCCCATCCAGTCGCTGGATGCTGCCATCTCTGCCGTCGCTGTCCTCAAAGCCCGCCTCGATGCCAGCACGGTTCCGGACCAGGGCTTGGTTCGCCAAATCGAAGGCACATTTGCTGCGGGCGTCCATAAGATCGTCTGCAGCGATCACGTCGACGCGGACACGCCGGCCGAGACGGTAACCAAACTCAGCGGGTGGATTGACGACGCGAGCCGGTTCAGAAATCCCGAGGTCGACGATGACACTGAGGCGCAGTTCGAGACCAACCCCTCGTGGGGCTCGCCCTCGGCGCGCCTCGAGGCGGCGGAAGCTGCGCTCGACCTATGCCTGAAACGGCCAGAGAATTATCCGACTATGGGGCCGCTCATCGACAGGATGCTGGTCGATCCACACCCCGCCGTGCGGATGAATACCGCCCGGAGGTTGGTGCGCATTTGGGATCTAGACCGCGAAGGGTTCTGGACGCGCGCCGCCCGTCTCGTCGCGACGGATGAGAACCGCGGAGTGCTGGACGCCTTCGTCGTCGACACCTTCAATTTGGTCCAGAATCACGGCGCCGCGCGCGAGGTCGCCAACTTGGTTCTGCCGCTCATTGAACGGTGCCCGCCAAACGAGCCGCGCAACGCCCACATCCGCGAACACATCGTCCAGATGATCCTTCAGTTCTGGGTCCGTTTCGACTTCGAAGACGGCGCCCATAAGGTACGCACCTGGTTCGCAGCGGCGGTCGACAACGTCGAGGAGGTCCGCAATGCTATCCAATGCCTTAGAGAAGCCTCCACTGCGGGCCTCAACGGTGCCGACGATGCGGAATCCGGTCGTCAGCGCGCGATCGCCATCGGGCTGATGGCGCAGGCGGTTTCGCAGGCCGCCGCGGTTCTGCTGCACTACTCTGAACTCTCCGAGCCCAGCGAAGCCGAGACAGCGCGCGCGCGGAGAGCCATGCAGATCGTCGATACGGCGTGTCGGGAACTCTATTTCAGCTCCGGCGCCTTCCAGGATGGCGATAGGCAGAAGCGCACGCCTATGACTTTGGAAGGTTCCGCGATCTTTCTCAACGAGACCGCCCCCATCCTGCGCCAGATCGGCGGGCACGGCGGACCGCGCACAATTTACTATTTGATCCAGCTCCTCGAACATCTCGTCGAGGCCGATCCGCCGGGCGTATTCGACCTCATCGCCTTCGCCGTCCTGCGAGGCGGCAAGCAGAGCGGGTATCAGTTCGAGGGTTTGGCAGCTGACCTCACGGTCAAGCTGGTCGGACGCTACCTTGCCGACCACAAGGAAGTTTTCGACGATGCCCAGCGTCGAATCGCACTGGTTGATACCCTTGAGACCTTTGTCGCCGCCGGGTGGCCTTCGGCGCGGCGCCTCTTCTACCGGTTGCCCGAACTGCTTCAGTAGCCCAGGCTCAGGAAGCGCCCGAGGACATCGGGACGCGCTCCGCCCCTTACTCCCAGGCCACCGCGGTGCTCATCGGAAATCCGGATGTGCGAGAAGCTCCGATAAGGTTGCCGAGTCGGGGTACGGCCCCGTACCGTGCTTGGTGCCGTCCGGTGCCGGGAAGATCGGGTTGCCCGGCGACCACAGCTCGACGTTGTCGGCGTTCGCCTCGTAGTAGTCGGGATTGGTCGTGACCCGGACCGCTTGGCCGATGCCCGGCTGGCTCAGCCGATATTCGCGATTGCTTTCCGACGGCATCGGCAGCGCCTCGATGCCGGGGGGCAGCAACGCGGGCGACGCCAGGACCTGATCGAGATCGGCCATCGTCAGGGGTGCCGGCGGCTGCACGGGCAATACCAGATCGGCATCCGTGACGGCATCGATGTCGAAGCCGCCGTGCTCGGTCTGCGCCATGTCGCTCTCGACCTCGGCGACCATCGCCGCGCGCTCTTCGGCCGGCTGGGTCCGCCCCTCCAGAACCCGATTGGACAGCAGCGTCGGCAGCCGCGCCAGGATCGGCTGGAGACGGCCCACGACGCTCTCGAACAGGCCGATCCGATCGCGCAATGCCCGGTATACGTCGGCCTCGACCGTGTCGGCATAGTGCAGGTTGACGATGCGGATGTCGGGGAACCTCTGCCCCAGGCGATCGATGCGCCCGATGCGCTGCTCGACGCGCATCGGGTTCCACGGCATGTCGTAGTTCACGAGGGCGCCGCAGAACTGGAAGTTCAGCCCCTCGGCCGCGGCATCCGTGCAGAGCAGCACGTCCGCGCGCTGGTAGCGGAAGCGCTTCTTGGCGTCGTCGCGCGAGACCGCCCGCCACCCCGCGTCGCCGCCGGGCACCTCGCCGCCGCGGCCGGAAAAGCACATGATCCGCAGCGCCGTCCGCCGCACCAGCTCCCCGCGCAGAAAGTCCATGGTGTCGGTATACTGCGTGAACACCATCACCTGCCCGTAGCCCTGGGCGCGCAGCGTCGCGATCACGTCCAGGAGCGCGTCGAGCTTGCTGTCCGGCGGCAGCGCGCGCACGTCCGCGAGCAGCGCCGCGATGTCCGCCTTCTCCTCCAGGGCGAGGGCCTGCCGTTCCAGAAGCTCCGCCTCCTCGCTGTCGCGGTCCTCGGTCTCGTCTGCCTCGTCGATGTCCTCGTCGAGGCCGCCCCACGGCGCGGTCGGGGCGTCGATCGCCCGCAGGTGCCCCTCCAGCGTCCGCCCGAGCGCGAAGAAGCTGCTCGCCAGGCGGCGGCGATAGATCGTCATGACGAAGCCGACGGCATTGCGCTCGGTCGCCGCGGACTGGTTGTAGGTCGTGGCGATGTAGTCCTCCACCGCGTCGTAGAGCGCGCGCTCCGCCTCGGACAGCGCGATGAAGCGGTCCTCGACGTGGCGGTCGGCGATCGGCGTCGCCAGGGCGCCCGCCTTGTAGTAGCGGCGCAGCAGCTCGCGGGTATGGCGCGAGATCAGCCGGCTGATCGGCGTCGTCCGCCGCATCAGGGCGAGCGCAGCCTTGCGCTCGGCGGTCTCGAGCTGCCGGCGCGGGATGCTCGCGCGGTCGCGCAGGGCGGCGAGGATCTTCCTGGCGCGCAGGTTGCTCGTCACCCCGAAGCGATGGAGGTCGGCAGGTGTCGCCGGCCCGTATGCGGCCTCGACCGAACGGAACATCGCCGCCAGCCGGTCGAAGGCGTCGTGCCCGGGCGCCTCCTGCCCGATCTCGTCGAAGAAGCGCAGGAAGGCCTCCTGCGTCCATTCCGGCGGCAGCCCGAACAGGCTCAGCAGGTCGAAGACCTCGACGGGATGCACCTGCATCGGGGTCGCCGTCAGCAGGACGAGACCGTCCGTGCGCGCCACCAGCCGGCGCATCAGCAGCAGCAGCGCGTTCGGCCCGGCCTCGCTGGCGGACCCGGCGCCGCGCCGGCGCGCGTGATGCGCCTCGTCGAGGACGACGAGGTCCCAGGGTGCGGCCGCGTCCGTCAGCTCCGCCCGCCGGTCGGTCCGCCGCACGAGATGGCTCGACACGATCACCACCGGCTCGCGGTGCCACGCGTCGCGCGCCACCGCCCGCTCCGCGCGGCCGCGCAGCGCCGGCGACGCGTACCACACCAGCTTCTGCCCGTCATAGATCGGCCAGTTGAGATTGAACTTCTCGCGCAGCTCGATCTGCCACTGCCGGCAGACGTTCTTGGGCGCCAGGATGAGGATGCGCTTCGCCTTCCCGGCCAGCCACGCCTGGCGCAGCAGCAGGCCCGCCTGGATCGTCTTGCCCAGCCCGACCTCGTCGGCGATCAGTAGCTTCGGCGGCCAGTTGTCATAGAGGCGATGGAACGCCCTGACCTGGTGCGGCCACGGCGTCACGGCCGCGGTCACCTCGCCGACGCGGGAGCCGCCATCGGGCAGGGTCGGCGCCCGGGCGATGAAATCCCAGACCGCCCGCCGCAGGTCCGTCTGCGGCAGCGCCGGTGTAGTCGGGGCCGCCGGTGGTGGCCTCTCGCCCTCGGCAGCCTTCAGCTTCGCCACCCGCGCGGGGACATCGTCCTGCGGCATGAAGCGCAGCAGCGCGTCGCGCAGCGCTGTCGGCACGTCGACGGTGATGACGTTGCGCGCCCGGTTCGCCCAGATGCGCGCGAAGTTGCCGACCTCCTCGGCGACGCGGTCCTGGTCCCGCCACGAGACGAAGACGTTGAGGCTCTCCCAGTTGCGGGTCCACCCCGCCGCCGTCTCGTTGAGGCTGCCGTTGAAGGCCAGGCGATCGCCGGTCTTGTCCTCGACGATGCCGGCCTTCTCGTGGAACAGGCCCTCGGCGGGGATGGGGTGGCGATCGGCATCGCAGGGCACCGCGACGCGGATCTCCAGGCGTCCCTCGGCGACCATCCAGGCCAGCAGCTCCAGCGCGGCGGCGGCATCGGCGTCGGGCGGCACCAGCGGCATCGCCCGGAGGTGCCGCTCGACCTGCGTGCGCAGCGCCTCGCCCTTCTCGATCGCGGCGATCTCCGCCGCATCCAGCGTGCAGCCGACCACCAGCCGCATCTGCCCGCCATTGGCGACGAGATGCTCGATGCCGCGCGCCGCCAGCGCCAGCGCCGAGGCCGAGAAGTAGCCCGTCAGCCGGTCATAGCTGACTGCGCAGGCGAGCGCCGGTACGTAGAGCACCGCCACCAGATCGCCGTGATCGGGCGTATATTTGAGCCGCCAGGCACGATCGGCGAGCAGGGTCACGACGGCCGCGATGCGTGGGTCATCCGCGCCGCGGGCCGGGCTCGGAAGGCGTGTCGCCGGTCCTGGCGGCCGCCTCGGTCTCAAGCTGATCGGCGAGATCGAACGCCGCGTCGGCGGCGGCGTGGCGCTGCTGCAGGCGATCGATCCGGGCGATCACCCGATGCGGATGCCACTTGTCGGGAGCAAGCTCGCGCGCCCGCTCGGCCGCGCGTCGCGCAATGCGGAATTGCCGAAGGTCGGCCTCCGACCCGGCGAACACAGTGAGAAGCGCCGCACGGGCGCGGGGGTGAACCCCGGTCTCGAAAGACGCTCTCGCCTTCCACAGGAAGTCGACGGCCTGCCGGGGCTGCCGCGCGCGTCGCAGCTGGCATGCCGCGCGCACGGCGATCCAGGGGTCGGAGGTCGCGTCAAACTCCGCCATCAGGCGCGCCGCCGCATCGGCCACGCTCTCCTTCGGCGCAGCGGGGGCGGCCGGCGGGCGCTCGCCGCCCGCATCGCCGGGCCGGGCCGCGTCGGTCGCCCGGCCATCGCCCTCCGGGTCGGGCGGCCAGTCCGGCTCAAGGTCGTCCGGCCAGTCATCGGAGTCGTGCGCGTCGGACGGCTCGGGGCCCGAGAACAGTGCGCTCCAGTCGCGGCCGTCCCAGTCGTCGGGCTCCTCCGGCGGTCCCCGGTATTCGTCCCGATCCCAGAGGTCTTCGCGCTGCATGCCCGGTTCCCCCGCCACTGGCCCAGCCAACCGGCGGAGTATTCCTCATCGGGTTTCACCCGCAAAGGTCAAACCGCCGGCATCCCCTCCCGCCACAGATCGAGCTGCCGGGGCTCGTCCACCTGCTCGCGGAAGGCCAGCCGACGCAGGTTCTCCAGCGCCTCGAAGTCGCCGCCGGCCGCCGCTACGTCGCCGTCGAGATCGATGCCGGAGAAGGCCTTGGCGACCGGCAGCACCTCCAGCACCGCCTCCAGTGTCGCGAAGAAGGCGGGCTCGCGGTCCGCCTGGGACTGCGCCAGCATCTCCCGGGCGCTCTGCAGGTTGCGGGCCCGGGCGAAATGCGCCGCGTGATGGACCGCGTCGATCATGGCGCGCGAGCCGTCGGCAGGGCCGAGCGCCCCCTTGGCAGCGCGCCGGGCGCTGTCCCACAGGACGAGGTCGCTGCCCTTCTTCTCGACCAGCACGCCGACCACCTGGCCGTCGAGATCAACGCCCACGGCACGCGCCAGCCGCAGCGCCTCGTCATAGGGGAAGACCGGTGCCCGGAACGCGTCCCAGGCCAGCACGAACCAGGAGGTCAGCGGGTCCAGCGTCGCGTCGGCCTTCATGTGGGTGAGCTGCTCCAGCCGCCAGCGCTTGACCTCGCGCCGGGCGGCGTCGAGCGCGTCTTCCGGCGTCACCGCATAGGGGTCCCACTCTTCCTCGAACAGCTCCGCCTGGCGGCGGCGGCGCAGCGCCTCGGGCTTCGGCCGCGGCGTCCCGCGCCGCAGCGGCCAGTGGCGCGAGAACTCCTCGAGCGCCGGCCCGAAGCTGGCGAGGTAGAGGTCGACGCCGGCGATGCCCGCCGCCTGGAACTCAGCCACCCGGGCGCGGACGGCGCGAGCGACGAGCGGCTCGACGTCCTCCCAGTAGTCCGCCGACGTCCCGGCCACGGCTTGCTCGCGCGGCCGGCAGACGAGGAAGATGGTGCTGTTGGCCGCCGACTTGCCCTTGATGTGCAGGCTGCCCTCGGCCTCGGTGTTGATCGGCCACGACGCGGTGATGGCGAAGCCGGCGTCCATCAGGCCCTTGGTCAGCGCGTCCCAGGCGCCGGTCGCCTTGTGGGTGAACATCAGCGTCATGATGCCGTCTGCCTTCAGGACGCGGCGGCACTCCGCGAAGATGCGCGCCATGCGCTCCTGATAGTCGCGGCCGGCCAGCGCCCTCGCCCCCTTCTGCCCGGCGAATCGGGCCGGATTGGCGACCGCCTCGTTCTCCTTGTCGGTCAGCCGGCGGGTGAACAGCTCCGGCACCACATACCCGGCCGTGCGCTTCAGCCAGACATAGAAGAAGTCCGACAACTCCGCATACATGACATTGTCGTAGTAGGGCGGGTCGATCACCACGACGTCCACCGAGGCGTCGTCGACATGGTCGAGCGTCTCGGCGGACTTGCAGGTGACGATCAGCGGCGGTGGCGCGTAGTCGCCGTCAGCATCGGACAGCAGGCTCCCTCCACTGTCAGGCCGCGTCAACTCCACTAGCTCCGCGATGCAGTTGCTGGTCTGCTCGATCGCCCAGTCGTAACCGAGGCCGGCAATCAGCGGCGCCATCTCGGCGTAGGACCATTTGAACGCGAAGTCATGGCGATCAAATATTGACCTGACCCTCTCTGTCACCACGTCCCAGCGACATGAGCGATTCCCATAGTTGAGCATCTTGTCGAGGGCCAGACAGAGATAGACCAGCGCGGCATCGGCAATGGCGCACCGGCCGCTCCGGGCACGTTCCTCATCTAGAAACTCTCGGAAAAGCTCAACGCTGATGCCATGGCCGAGAAGCTGACGAGGGGAGAAAAGATCGACAAATCGAGTGGCCTCGTATTGTGCGGGCGTATTCCCATGCGTCCACGACTCCGTATCCATGGGAAGCACTTCTGTCGGCACGATATCCAGCGCCTCCCACTCCGGCAGCTTCTCCGCCAGACGGGCCAAGATGTCGGCGCTGTTGTCGTCCTCGGGGCGCGGGGCGCGATAGCCGCGCTCCCATCTGATGCGGCCGTTCCTGCCGGTCTTGGTCTTCGTCTGGACGCCGCGCTTGAAGACCACGGCGTAGAGCTGCTCGCCCATGCCGCCGGCCTGGGCCTGCCGCTTGATCTCGTCGCCGTCGATGACGCGGCCGCAATCGGGCCAGGGGCAGGTGCCGTCGCCATCCGCCACCGTCCCCGGAGAATGCTCCTTCGCCTGATGCACGATCTCGAAGGTGCAGCGCCTGCCGGCGCTGCCCGGCCCCGCTGCAGGATGCGGATGCAGCCGGACGCCCGTGCCATCCGGTGCCAGCCGCCAGTTGGGCGAGAGCGGCACCAGCCCGTCGCAATAGGGACAGCGGATCGTGCGTGCCCAGAGGAAATTCGTTGGTATTGCGTTCTCGACGGGCTCGGGAGGAAAGAACGGCGCCAGCGCCTTCTCCCGTCGCTCTGCAAACCTCAGGGCAAGCCGTTCGAACTCGTCCTTGAGCGCAATCCCGAATATCATCGGGTATTCGACCGTGGCCTTCTCGATGATTGCAGCGACCGAGTTCACATCATTGGCCAACGTCGCGAGGCCGAGGCGAACCGACTCGAATGGAATGCTTCCGCCACCCGCGGTCGGATCGAGGATGATCGGGGCGGAGCGTCTCGCCCGGGACAGGGCGCTTTCGATAAAGGCGCGATCGGCCCGGGCCGGAACGTGGGTGAACGCGCGAGGATAGCTGTAGGCTTCTCCCTCGAACCGCACTCCCTGACGCCTCGCAAGATCGATCCGCCGACGGCTCGCCACCGGATCACCATGGATGCCGAGCGCATGCATGAACTTCCCGTGGTCGACATCAGCGGGCAGGATCGATGCGAGCACCGCCGCCCGCGAAGCGACCAGCGGCCGTCGCGCCCACCAGACATGGAGATAGTAGGTCGGCGGCAATGCGGTCATCGAGCGACGCTCGCGGACGCTTTCCTCGCCGAGTGCCGCAATCGGCAGCCACCGCTCGATCAGCCGCACGTCGCTCATGCTCAGATCCAGTCCTGCGGTGCGGGCGCCAGCACGGTATCGGCGTAGTCCTCGAAGAACGAGCGGATGGTGGTGAAGAACGGCGCGAGCTCGCCATCGCCGTCTGGAAGAAGCAGCGCTTTCGCGTTCTCGGGAAGCGTCGCCACGTCGTCCAGGATCGGCTTCAGCGCCTGCCACACGGCGGCACGCTGGAGCACGAGCCGCTCGCATCGCAGGCCGAGACGCTTGAGCGATTTCTTGACGTCGTCGACGTTGACACCGGATGCCGCGCACGCGGCGGCGTCGGCATTGATAGCTCCGGATTCATCCACCTTCACGACGGACGGGAGCGCCAGAAGTTGCCGCGGGTCGAGCACCCCGCCCGCATCGCCCTTGGCCTGGCCGCAGCTCAGGTTCGCCGCCACCGGCGGCAGGTAGCGGCCACGGTCAGGATTGCGGACATCCGCCGCGAAGTTGCGGTTCGTGCCGCCCTTGCAGCATGCGAGGTGATTGGTGAAGGCGAGCGCCAGAGCGTCACCCTGCGCCGGGTCGGAGCGCGGCACGAAATGCTCGACCTGACGGTCGTCCTCGATCAGCCTGCATTCGCAATAGCAGCACAGGCCGTGCTGGACATCGGCCAGTTCCGCCGCCAGCTGCCGCTTGGCGTCCCCGCCCTGCCAGCTCCCGAAGTCCTCCCAGCCGTGATCGGCCGTCCCGTCGGCCAGATAGCCCGCCAGCCCGCCGGGCGACGCCGCCAGCCCGCGGATGCGCTTCATCGCCTGGCCTGCAGGTCACGCATCACCGCCTGGCGGCGGATCTCCACGTCGGCCGCGGCCAGCGCCTTGTCGTGGGGGGAAAGCTCTTCCAGACGCCGTCGAAGTCCGCGCGCCCGATCGGTCTCTCCCTGCCCTTGGCGGACCATCGTGCGGTACGCGTCGAGCGTCTCGGTGAACGCGTTGGCAGGCGGGCGCTCGGCCACGCGCATGGTGGCGGAGAGGACATCCCCGGCCTCAGCCCCGTAGGTCGGGCCGGCTTCGCTATAGGCCGCGACGCCGTCGGCGGCACTCTCCATATGCACGATCTGTTCGGGACGTACTGTCGTGAGGACCTGCGGGCTGTGCGTCGACACGATGAATTGGGTGTTGGGGAACGTCCGTGTCAGGTCTTCCAGCACGCGCTGCTGCCATTCCGGGTGGAGATGCAGCTCGACCTCGTCGATCAGTGCGATGGCTTCCGACTGCAGCGGATCGTCCAGATGCGGGTTGGCCAACGCCATGCGCCGCGCCAAGTCGGCGACCAACGCGATCATGATCCGGTACCCGCCGCTCAACTGACTAAGAGAGAGGGTCTGTGGCGGCTGCGGGGGGCGATTCAGCGTGACGAGGAAGCGCAGCGGATGGACTTCGATGTGCGGATCGGTCACGCCCGGCATCATGCTCTCGATCGCGCGCCGGACCGCGTCGAGGTCCTTGATCGACGCCTCGAAGCTCATCTGTCCGCGCTGCAGGCGCAGCTCCTCGTTCTCGCGGGCGTGGAACCACTCGAACAGCGCCTTGAAGCTGGTCTTGGCCGACAGGGCATCGTCGAACGCCGCGAACCGGTTGAACTCCGTGGCGAAGTTCCGGCGCCGCAACGGCAGGTCGAAAACGGCGCGGTCCGTGTCGTAGAACGCGAAGAGCGGCAGGTCGGTCGGCGGCTCGCTTCCGGCCCCGGGCGAATACTGCGCCTTGGCGGCTTCCAGCAGCGGACCGAGGTGGTCGCGCAGTTCCTTTCCGCCGCTGACATTGTCGGTGGTGAATCCGGCTTCCTTCTCCGGCGCCGCCGTGAATTGCCGCGACCATCCCCAGCCCGCAACCGTCTGGATGGTGACGCTGGCGGACAGGGCGCCGTGACGCAGGTCCGATTGCCGGAAGGCCACCCCCGCACTGCCGGTCAGGAAGCGCGTCGCTGCGCCGAGACCGAGGGCGATCGCGCCCAGCACGCTCGTCTTCCCATGGCCGTTGACCCCATGCAGCGCGGTCAGCTTGGGATCGAGCGGCAGCGCTAGATGGCCGATCGCCCGGAAGTTCTGGATATCGACCGACCGGATCTTCATGGGGCGAATGACCTGTTCCGCAGTGTCCAACCGGACCATCCCACGGACCAGCGCCACGGTCGAGCGATGGGGCAGGAACTGGAGGCCGGCGCGGCTTGCGGCCGCGGCACCCCGTTCAGGCGTGTCGTGGGCCGGTCAGTAGAAAGCGCAGCGCCGTCAGGACGCGGCGGGGGTGGCGCCGGTGCATCGCCATGCCCAGCCAGTACGCAGCTTCTTCCCGGCCCATCGCCTCGATACCCTCGGCGACCGCCCGCATGTTGTCGCGGCTGCGCATCGGGGCCAGCGTACGGAAGAGCAGACCGAGGGTGAGCGCCAGATCCTCGGTGACCCGGTGCCCTTCCTTGCGCAGGGCCTCGCGCCCGGTCAGCCGCACGCCCGCCTGGGCGAGGCGGCGCAGCACACGGTGCTCGACCAGCTCCAGGTTGCGGCCGCGCAGGCCGGCGAGGCGCGTCGGTGCCGCAAGGTGTGGCGAGGCGGGCGAGGGAAGCTGCCAGATCTCGATCTCGGTATCGCCGGGGCCGTGACGGCGGGCGCGGACCTCGTAGACCGGGGCCGAGGCCGGCGTCGTCACATCGGCGAAGCGATGGATGCGGCCGCTCACGGCTTGGCCTGCGCCGTCGCGGCGACATAGGCGGCACCGGTGGCGAAGCGGGTGAGCTGCTCGGTCAGCCGATCGGCGGCGTCGCCCGTCAGCGACAGGCCGTCGTCGAACGTCATCTCGAAGCGCGCCGTCATCGTCTTCTCCGCCGCCGCCCGAAGCTGCGGCTCGAGGAAATCCTTGAGCGGCTGGGCGTCGACAGGCGTACCGCGAAACTCGATCTGAAGCGAGCTGCCATCGCGGGTCTCGTAGCCGCCCTCGAACACGACCTCCCGGCGGTCGACGTTCCGCGCGCCCGCGACGACGTTCAGCAGGCGGAAGGCATCGGCGGCGTCGAACAAGCGGATGGTCAGCACCGCGATGCGCTCGGCCCGACGCGTCCTCGCCTGCTCCCAGATGCGGATCAACGCCTCGCGTAGCGGGCCCTCGGCCGAGAAGCTCGGGGCGCCGTCGGGTGTCGATCCGGGTGGCTGGGGCTTGCCGCCGATCCCGCCGCCGGACTCTTCCAGACCGCCGTGCGGCTGGTCCGGCTTGTCCTCGCCGCCTCCCTTCCCGTCACCGCCCGCCTTCCCGTCGGCACCCGGCTTCCCCGGTGCGGGCCGCGGCCAGATGCCGTGCTCGCGCGCATAGGCCATGGTGAAGAGCGTCGCCTGCTCGTCGATGGCGATCGCGGTGTAAGGGTCGCCCGGGCCGAACAGCAGATCGTTGCGGCGATAGACATACTCGCTGCTCTCGACACCGCGGCGGATGCCCTTGATGAAGACGTCGTCGCCGATCAGGATCGGCAGGGACACGTCGCGACGGAACTCTTCGCGCAGCGCGGATGTCGTGATCTGGCCGCGCTTCAGGGGCGTGCGGTCGCGGACATAGGCGGGGGCGTCGGGATCGTCCTCTGGTGCGCGCAGCTTTCGCAGCTCGCGCAGCGCCCGCACCACCTGCTGCTGCCCGGAGCCCGGGCGCTCCGAAGCCGAATGGATGTCGAGCGCGCTGTGGGCGAGGTCCACCGACGCCGCGCCCACCCGCGTGCGCGAGGGATAGAAGACGTGGCGGAAGCATTGCTGGATCGCGATGGCGAGCTCCTGCTCCGATCGCGCCTCCAGCTCGCGCACCTTCGCCTGCTGGTGCTCGGCCAGCTCCGCCAGGCGCTCCGCTGCCTTCAGCGCGCGCAGCGCCAGGCGGCGCGTCATCAGCCGGCGCATCTCATCGACGCGACCGTCGTCGGCCACCGCGAACACCAGGTTGTTGCGAAGCGACCGCAGGCTGCCGCCTTCCGCGCCCTTGCGCTCCCAGATCCGCGCGACGAGGTCGGGGACGGTCTCGACCGCCGCGCCGACGCTGCACGCGTCATAGGACATGACGGCCAGCAGCGGCCGGCCGTTGCCGACCTCGTCGGGGACGTCGAAGGGACCGCCCGGGAACGGGACCGACTCGAACGTCTGGCCGCCGAAGATCAGCCGGATGCGGTCGTTCAGCTCCCCCCGCAGCTCGCCCGGGTCGACATGCTGCTCCTGGCGGCGGATGATCTGCGTCAGGTTGGCGTCGGCGAGGAAGCGCAGCGGCACGCCCGGCCGGTCGTCGAGATAGGCCGACTGGGCGACGAACTTCTGTCGTGCGGACTCGACGAAGCTGATGTCGACCTGCGGCCCCACGACCGACCAGCGCAGATGCTCGGGCGTCACGCCCTTGAGCTGCTCGTTGAAGGCCAGCGTGTGCATGAAGATCGCGCGCGCGACATAGACCGCATAGGGCGGCATCCCGCGATGGCTGTCGGCGTCGATCTCCTGCGCCAGGCTCTTGCGGTCGCCGTCGCCCGCGATGTCGTTGCGGATCGCCGGGACGTACATGGTCTGGCCCAGGCGCGTCACGATCTCCTGGCGGGTCGGCTCGAAGCCCGGGTCGATGTGGTGCAGGTGGATCGCCGTGGCGTCCGCCGGGCGCGTCTCCCACAGGCGCGCGACCGTGCGCCCCAGCAGGCGCAGCATGCCGCGCACCCGCTGGAAGTTCTCCAGCGTCGCGGTCTTGCCGGTGAACGTCGCGAGCATGTCTGGATGCAGGGGATAGCTTCGGCGGAACGCTTCCGCGGTCTCGGGCTTGCCGGCATCGGGACCCAGCCCATCGCGCTGCCCGTGCCACAGCGCCCGGTATGCCGCCACCGCCGCGTCGGCGCCCGCCGCGTCGATGCGCGCGAAGAGGCGGCGGCGCAGCACCTGGACGGTCTCGTCGTCCTCCGTCGGGTTCAGCAGGGTTGCCTTGCGGGCGGAGACGCTTTCCGCCTCCGCCATGCGGTCGGCGATGAACTGGCTCTCGGTGCTGTACGCGTCCTTGCCCTTGCCGTCCTTGCCGACCGCCAGCGTGTAGACGAGTGCGGCGCTGGACGCGCTCTCGACCGCCTTGAAGAGCGACGTCAAGAAGGCGGTGAGCTGGTCCCTGGCGCCCGGCCGGCCCGCGACCTTCCGCAGATAGATCGACAGCTCGTCGAGCAGGATCAGCGACGGCTGGTCGGCGAACAGCTCGGCAATGGTCTCGGCCCCGGGCGCGATCCCCTCTTCGTCCGACTTGCGGACCCGCTCGTAGCCGTCCCGGCCGGCAAGCGCATAGGCGATCTCGCCCCACGGCGTGAACGCCAGCACGTCGCTGCCCATGCGACGGCCATTGGCGGGGTCGGCATTCTCGCCGTCGAAGGCGGCGATGCGTACGGGTGCCCGGGGCAGAAGTGCGGGCGCGATGAATTCGTCCGGCTGGCCGACCCCGATCATGCCGCGCGCGGCGTGCACCAGCGCAATCAGGCCATGCGTCTTGCCGCCGCCGAAGGAGGTGTCGAGCCGGAAGATGGCCGACACCGTCGCGCGCCCGCAGAGCCGCGCGCAGACGTTCGTCAGCAGGTTCTTCAGGCCGCGCGTCGGATAGGTATTCGCGAAGAAATGTGCCGGAACGGAATACTCGTCCGGCCCTCCAGTGCCGCGCAGCACATGCGACAGATCAGCCGCGAAGTCCGCGTCACTCGAGGTGCCGGCCAGTACGTCGGCCCGCGGGGCACAGAGGTCGAAGATGGTGGGATAAGACATGGCCCGCCGGTCGAAGGCTATGGACAGCGCATGCATACTCCTACGGGAGATACGACGTGTCACCCTCTACGTCTGCATTCCGTGGGGGAGGCTTCCCCGGGGCTCTCCGGCAGCGAGCCAATCATTCTATTGATTTTTGATAACATGATGCCGTTCTTGCGCTCCTCCGCCGCGGCGAGGCGCAGGAGCAGTCGCAGGTACGTGCGGCTATGCATCCCCTTCGGGCGAGCAGGCACTATCCGGGGTCGTAGCGGATCATCGCCCAGACGGCGTCGCACTTTCTCCAAGGCGCTTCGCGCACGGCCTTCGGCATCCATGTGCTGACTGCGGTAGTTGTCGCCGAGGCAATGCCGGCAGAGCAAGCGATCACCCGATACATACAGCCTCGTCGTGCGCCGACCGCACGCTGCTGTCCCAGAGCAAACGAAGTAGGGGCGCATCCCGCCGAAGCGACACGGTGCTCGGCTGAGCATGATCGTCTGTTGCTCGCCCCTCTTTCGACCGCCGACCGGCAATGCCGGAACAATGCGAACCCGATCCGGTTCAGCGCAGAATGTGAACAACGGCTCTTGCTCGCCAAGCCACCGGAGGGGCCGCCAGCCGGCGGGCCGCAACATATCGGCCCGGACGAAGCTGCCGATGTCCAGGTGGCGATAGCTGGTCAGGTCGCGCTTCAATCTCCGCCGTCGGCCGGACCCGAATCCGCCCATATCGATGCTCCATTGGATTCTTTCGAAAAGTCTTGGAAGATTGCCAGCGCACCGATACGGACGCCCCATGTCGAAGGCCCGGCCGCGGCGCCGCGATCCGGACGAGATCTGAGCCATCGCACCGGTCGTAAGATGGGCGGCCGGGCCATCCACCACCTGAGACCGACAAACGAGCGCAGCCCAGCTTCACGGATGGCCCCAGCCTATTCAGTGACGGGTTGTGACGACTTCGTCGGTCGACGCGTTCGCGCGCGCGGGACGTGCGCCATCAACGCGCCTTTCCCGGAAGCCGTCACAACCCGTCACTCTCGCCGCTCCTGGCCTTCGACTGGGCATCGTTCACAGTGATTGTCAGGACGGAAAGACCGCGGAACACGGCCCCGCTATTCGTCCGAACGCGACCGAAGCCGCGGCTTTCGAGCTGCTCGGTCAATCGCATGTTCGTGCCCGGGCTGACGCCGTTACGCTCTGCCCAGGACTTCCATGAGCTGAAGAGGACCGAGCTTCGCTCTTGCGCCCCCGATCGCAGTTCGCAGCTTTCGGCGAGCCAGGCACCCAGAAAATCCTGATCCGAGAGATAGCGCTCGGTCGCACTGGTCACGATGGTGGGTGCGCGCAGCCCCTCCCGCTGCCATTCAATAGATCCCTGGATCATCCAGGAAAGGATGCCCGGCCACTCGACTCTCAGCTTTTCGGCCAAGTCCGGGTCGCGCTCCTCTGGCGTGATGGTCTCGCTAAATGGGATCAGATTGAAGCGTCGGCGGATCGCCTCGTCGACGTTGCGCAGACCCGGCTTCTGATTGCCGGCGATCAGGAGCTTGAACTGTGGAGCAAACGTGAAGAAGTCTCGGCCCATGTAGCGCGCGGCGATCGTGTCGCCCCCAGTCAGCGATTTAATTCGCGCCTCTGCCCAGCGGCGACCTTCTTCCGTTTCTTGCGCTGTTACCAGTCGGGCGCTGCGAAGGTGGGCAAGTTCGGTCGGATGCCGATCGCCGGTCGACTGCGCGAACGTCTCCATGGGCGCCGTCGTGGCGTAATCGCCGAGGATGGACGACACTGTGTTCAAGACGAGGCTTTTTCCATTCCCTCCCGTCCCATAGAAAAAGAACATCGCATGCTCCCGGATTGATCCGGTCAATGCGTAGCCCATGATGCGTTGTAGGAAGGCGACCATTTCCTCATTCCCGGCCGTCACGCGCCGCAGCACCCGGAGCCATGTCGTCGGGACCAAGTCCGAAGGGGCTACCGATGTGATCTTCGTGATGAGGTCGTCAGGGTTGTTCGAGTGGATCGCGCCGGTTCTCAGATCAACAGTTCCGCCGGGCGTGTTCAGCAGCCAAGGATCGGCGTCCCACGCCTCCGCATGTGTTGCATGTCTGCGATCAGCCCGCGCCAGACGCTCGACCGCAGCGACCGTCTTCGCACTCGCCAACGCCGCCGCGAGGGCGGCTGACCTAGTCCCTCCGATCAGCTTCGCTTCAGCAGCCGCTGCGCGGCAGATCGCGCGGGCGAGATCGAACACGGCGAGCGTCTTGTCGTCACGCCATCTGCTGCCGTCCCAACGACTCCATCGCCGCCACACCTCCGTGTATCGGAGTTGACCCGCATGATAAGCGGTGAACCGAGACGCCAATGCATCGTCACTAAACTCCGGCGGCCGGGGATCAATCACCCGATCCGTATCGGGGGCTCCAGCGTCACCGAGCATGCCGGCTCAGCGCGGTGAGGTCATCGTTGAAGTCGTTGCCGAATGCAGGCAGGTGGATCGTGACCTTTCGTCCCTGACATTGGAAAGCATCGCGCGCCCTCAATGCGGCCTCGATTCCCGGGTTGTCGTGATCGGCGAAGATCAGCACCTCACGGACCATCTCCGGGAGGGCGACATTCGCGAACCGGCGTCCCAGGACGGCCCAGCACGGCACGCCGAACATCTGCATCGCGGACAAGCTCGTCTCCACACCTTCGCCCAGGCCCAGAATGGTGCTGACCGGCGCAAGCCGCACCGCGCCATCGCCAATGTTGCCGAGCGTCATCTTCGCGTTCTTGATCGCCGCCTTCGCCCGCCCCCCGGGGGCCAAGTAGATGCGTTGGACGGCACAGATCGACTCGGTCGGAGCCTGCACCGCTGCGACTACGCTCTCGAAAGAATGACCGGTAGGCCGATGCACCAAGCTCGGGTGCCAACGGACAGTGGGCGGGATGGTTACTCGAATTCCGCGCGCCTCGAAGTAGGGTTGAGCGCTCCAATGGGACGCTCGCCGCCATATCTCTATCGCCGCTCGGCGGCGAGCAGTCCCGTCGTCGATCCTTTCATGTGATTGCGCGGGTCCGGTCGGCAACGAAGCCGGCCGCAAGGATTCCGTCGCACCGATCCTCCATCCAGTGTCGGCGACCAAGCCGCGTAACCGCAACTCAGCCTTCACGTCTTGCCATCGGCAACCGGCGAAGCAGAAGAGGTCGAGCCCATCAATCTTCCGCACGTCGGCACTGATCTTGAGGGACGGGTGGCGATCGCCTTCTCCGCGGCCATGCCCAGGGACTGGACACCGACAGAGCCAGGAAGATCCGCACTTTTCGCCATGGAGGATGTGCGCAATTTGCTCGACGTTCATCGTGGCTGCTCCAGCCTCGGCCGGCGGCCGTGTCGAGGTGCTCGCTGCATTGCCTGGTCCGGGCACCGGATATGAGCCGCTATGCCATCGGTTCCGAGGTGGACCCCACGCGTCGCTTGTTCACCCAACCATCGAGATCGGCCCGCCGGTAGCCAATGCGCCGGCCAAGTCGCACGAAGGGAGGCCCGCCACCAACCTGACGCCACCGTTGAAGCGCCCGTGTCGAGGCGATGCCTAGGAATTCGACGGCCTCGCGTTCCGACAGGATCGGATTTTCGTTCAGCATCATGACGTCCATCGTTGGCGGTCCAAGGAACCGGATGACGGAGTGATGCCGTTCAGCGCGTTACGAGGCGACGCGGATAAAATCGAGGGGCGCCGCGCATTATTCCGGCTGGACGTCCAGATCGTCCGCGTCCTCGCCAGCTCGGATTTCCCGTCGGGCTTCGCGCAGCCGCTCGGCGAACGACTTGTCTTCAAAGGCAGGGGGGAGCGCCAAGGCAGTCCGGATGAAAACACGGTTAACTTTGGCCGGTTCACCAGCCAGATTGAAAGGCTCGCTGCCGGTAGCCGCGTGCCAAGCTTCATCAAGATACATGATGGCGGCGATCAGCCTGGGATCACCCCCCCGTGGCCTTCCTCTTTCAGGTACCGCTGATGCCAATCTGCGGGCAGCGGACCTCGCCCATGCCTCATATTCAGCGAGATGCATCGTCATCGGCAGCAGCCATGTCACAAGCGGATCATGCGCCAATACTTCAAGTGGATCTTCTAATTCATCGTCGTCGCCTTTGCTCTCACTCTCAGGGACATTCTCCAATTCATAGTGCATACGCGGAATTGTCGCCCTTCGGATGTTGTGATCAACAGTCAACCACTGCAAATCAGCGGATATCCCACTCGCCAACATGGCTGAGCGCTTCAGACGACGAGCCGCTTTGGCAAGCGAAGGAGATCGTAGCCCCCTAAACTCGCGAACGGCCGCCACTACCGAGGCGGTAAAGCCTCCGATCGCACCGCCGGTCGGTTCGTAGGTGAGCGCTGTCGAACGGGCAGTCGCCCATAGATCTCGGAGGAACTCGGCTTGTTCCCGCGCCACACCGAAATCCGGAAATTCCATGTCAGCGGCCATTGGCAGCGGGCCTCAGGTCGAAGGAGCCGGCCGCATTCTCGCGAGGCGCCTCCGACTCCATTGCCGCCGCGATTCGCCGTACGATATCCTCGTTGAGGGCGCGAAGGGGACTATTGGAGAGATGCGCATAGCGCGCCGTAGTTGCCGGGGAAGTATGGCCCAGCAGTCCGCCGATCAGAGGCAACGATGCGCCTCCCACCGCGGCGATCGACGCGAAAGAGTGCCTGAGATCGTGGAGCCGAACGTCCCCAAGTTCGGCCGCCTTGCGGATGCGGCGCCATGGCCGCTGGATCCCCACCAAGGCCTGCCCCTTCTTCTCGCCGGCGATCACATGCGGGTTCCCTTCACGGCGTGGCAGCTCGGCGAGGAGCTGTGCCGTCGGCGCAGCGAAGAACAGCGTCTTCGCCCCCGTCTTGGAGTCCGGCAGCCGTGCGACGCCGCGCTCCAGATCGACTTGGTCCCAGCGAAGCCCGAGAATCTCGCCCAGACGCGCGCCGGTGAGCACAAGCAAGCGGATGGCCGCTATGGTGTACGGGCTCTCCGCCGCTTCCGCCTTCGTCAGTGCCTTCGCCAGGGCCTTCAGCTCGTCCGCCGATAGGAAGCGCTCCCTCTTGCCCTCGGCATGCTTCCTGACGCCCTTGCAGGGGTTGGAGCCTTCCGGTCGCCACCGCCACAGCTCGGCGAGCGAGAACATCTTCGAGACAAGCGCCAACACACGGTTCGCGGCGCCCGCCCCGCCCGTCACAATGATGCGGCGGCGCGGCCCGGCCTTCTCGTTCCTGGCCGTCTTGCCCTCGCGGACGGAACGCTTCAGCCGCTCGATATCGTCGTGCCCGACATCGGCGACGTTGAGCTTCTCCAGGACAGGCAGCACATGGTTTCTGATGTTGCGCTCGTCCGCCGCCGTGCTGGCCGGCTTCTTGTGCGGGCGGGCATGCTCTTCGAGGTAGCGCTCGGTCAGCTCCTTGATCGTCGGCTGCTTTCGACTGGCAGCACGGATCGTCGCCGGGTCGCCGCCCTTCTTGATCTCGACGAGGAGGCGCAGCGCCTCGGTGCGCGCAGCTTCGACGGTCCAGGGCGAGCCGTGCCGGCCGATGGTGAACCAGCGCTGCCGACCGCCGATGCGGACCTTAAGGACGTAGACGCGGGCATCGCGCTGACGACGGACGCCGAAGCCGCCGACCTGCCCATCCCAGGCGATCGCCCCCTCCTCCAGGCCGTCAACGATCCGCTTCGTGAGCTTCCTCTCGGCCATCCGCTCCGACGCCCCGTAGCAACCACATAGCAACCACGCGAGAGGATAACAGTGGCGACGGGTGGCGGGAAGCGGCGGTCTCTATCTCATCTAATCAGTATCTTAGGAGAGCCATGGCGGTTGATGGCGACGATCAATCCAGGATTCCTAATCCTGGGGTCGTGAGTTCGAATCTCGCCGGGGACGCCACTCCCGTACAAAGCTGGGCACCATCTCCTCGGGTGCCGGAAGGTCGCCGATCGAGGCCGCCTTGGAGAGTGCGGCCTTGGAGCCGCGGAGCCTGATTCGCCGTCGTCAACCTCGACGCGATCGACGAACAGGTGGACGTAACTCCGGCGGAACTGCGGGTCGCCCGACCTCAGCGCTTCGCGCATCAGGGCGCCGAAGCGGGCGATCTTCTCCTCCGTTATCGCGGGTATGCCGGTGCCGAGCTGGCGCTGCAGGAGGTCGGCCTGCCCGAGCAGTTCCTTCTCGTGCGCGCGTAGTGTCCCGAGCCGCTCGGACAGCGTCGGATCCTCCGGGTCGATCAGCCCCTTCTCCACCATCTGAAGCAGGCGCCGCAGGCCGTCCCGCACCTCCGTCAGGCCGCGCCGCACCTCGCGCAGGCGCTCCTCCCGCGCGGTGACAGCGTCACGGCTATCGGCGATGTAGGTATCCAGCAATTCACGGAGGCGGTCCGGCGCGAACAGGCGGTCCGAGAGGTGGCCGATGACGAGGGTGTCCAGCCGGTCCATGCGGATCGAGCGGCCCGGGCAGGCCGTCCGGCCGCGGTGGGCACACGACGCGCATGTGTAGTAGCGATAGCGACCGCTCTTGCCGGTGCGCAGCGTCATGCCTCCGCCGCAGGTGGCGCACTTGGCGATTCCGGTCAGCAGCGTCGGGCTGTTGACGACGCGCGGCGGAGTGACCTTGGGATTGCGTGCGGCCAACAGCTCGCGGACGCGGGCGAGGACCTCTGGCGCGACGATCATCGGCACCCCGCACGCGATCCACTCGCTGCGCGGCTTGGCCTCCCCGGTCCGGCTGTCGCGGCAATCGAACCAGTGGGTACCGCCGTAGGTCTCGCGGGTCAGGATGCGGTGGACCAGCGACACCGAGAACCTGCGCCCCCGTAACATGACCCCCAGCCGGTTGAGCTGCACGGAGATGGCCTTGACTCCGAGCGGAGCGACATCGTGACCGAGATAGTGGGCGAATATGCGACGGACGACCTCCGCCTCGTCCTCATCGACGACGAGCACCTTCTTTGCCTTGTGGCCTCGCCGTCCCCGCCTCCTCGGCCCTATACCCGAAGGGCGGCCGAGAGCCATTCCAGTACCCCTGGCGGGCGTTCTCGCGCATCGCGCGCCGCGTATGCTTCGCGTTCTCCGCCGACTGGTATTCGTCAAACACGGTCAGGATCTTGCGCATCACCTCGCCGGTCGCATCGGTGCCGACGTCCTGGGTCATGGAGACCACTTCGACCCGGACCTTGCGCAGTCTGCGGACGTAGATCTCCGCGAGCATGGAGTCCCGGAAGAAGCGGCTGAGCGAATGGACCAGCACGATGTCGAACGGCCTGTCGCCGCTCGTGGCGCGCTCGACCATCACCTGGAAGTGCGGGCGCTTGTCGTCGGTCGCTGAGGCCCCAGGCTCGATGTACTCGGCGACGACGGTCCAGCCCTTCGCCTGTTCCCCGGAAATCCGGCGGATGATCTACACGACCAACGCCATCGAGAGCCTACTCGCCGGCCTCAGAAAGATCATCAAGACCCGCGGCTCGTTCCCGACAGACGAGGCCGCCATGAAGCTCATCTACCTCGCCCTGCAGAACGTCGGCGTCCACTGGAAGCCGGCAATCGAATGGCGCGCCGCATACGCCCAGTTCGCTATCCTGTTCCCCGATCGCATCCCTGCGATCATGCGCTGACGCCAACCACCGTCACCGCTTTGATCGCGTCGTCGTGGGGAACCCGGAAAGCGAATCTTGGCGATCGCGCGATCTTCTGCGCCGCGACAGACGTCGCACCGGCGTATCGCAGGCCGATCCTACTAGTGCCTGGCCAGTCGGCAGACCAGATGCAGGCTAGTCACGTCCCGGACTCCGCGGGCGACGTAAGGCATCCTCACGAACATCTCGGCGCCATGCGGATGGAGCGGCCGGTCGCGCGGTGGGATAGCGCCGTGGCCGCTACCTTGGCGTCGATCGCCGGGAGGACATTGTCCTGGTTGAGCCGCCAACATGGCAGTCTTGCGCTTCGCCCAAAAAGCCAACAAGCCGGCGCAAAGCCGGTCTTGCTGCGCGGCCTTATCCTCAACGTGGCGCGGCGCGGATGGCGGAGAGGGTGTCCGCTGTGTACATCGTCCGTTCAATGCGTTAAGAGAAACCTTCCATGTACCCATCGGGCCGCCCATCGCCCGATCGCCTTTGACTACCGTGTGAGTGCGCCCGCCTCCGGTAGCTCGTCGACATTGAGTCCGCGCATCGTCAGGAAGCGCTCGTCCACCAGCCGCCGCAGCGACCGTCCGTCCGCCGGCCACGCGTCCTGCCCGCCTCCCTCGCCTATCCGCCCTGCCCCTCGATCCCAACTGGCCTGTCGCCGTGCACCAGCACTTCAAGAGGTGCCGTGCGGCACCGCCCGGCCATCCCCCCGGGCGCCTCTCCGGGAGTGCAGCAGGCGGCCGACTCTTGGGTTGAATGGTCTTCCGTAATATGCTCGAAAGGGTAAT
>JBFWXJ010000003.1:0-45500 GCA_050187535.1 Alphaproteobacteria bacterium
CGGATCATTCCCCTTGCCCCTTCCCTGGTTTCTATGGCGCGGTCAGTAGGTGCGCTCGGTTGCCGCCTTGGCGTCAGCGACGGTGCCCCGTGCTTCGGCGACGGCCTCCCGCAGGTCGCGCAGATAGGGCTCGACCATGACCTCGTGGTTCGGGTTCAGCGCCAGATGGATGCCCGGCGGCTCGGACTGCCGTCCGATCAGCCAGCCGCGGCGGCCCATGGCGTCGGCGACCGCCGCGATGTCGAGGTCGGGATCCGCCGAACGGTAGACGAAGATGCACAGATCGTGCGGCTGCAGCACCTCGAGCCCGGGGATCGCCTCGATGCCCGCCACCAGCCGCGCCTTGGTGTCCATGACGAGCTTCGCGCAGCGCATGTAGCCGTCGGCGCCGAGGTAGTTCAGCACGGCCCATGCTGCCGCGACGGCGCCTCCCGGGCGCGAGCCCTGGGTGGTGACCGCGGCATACTTGCCCCGCTCCCAGTTTTCGAATTCGAAACTGTGGAATCGCTTGCGGGACCCATCCGCGAGCAGGAGCATCGATGCGCCCTTCGCGGTCATGCCGTACTTGTGCAGATCGGCGGACATGCTGGAGACGCCGGGCACATCGAGCTCGAAGGGCGGAATGTCGTAGCCGATGCGCCGCGCCCAGGGGGCGATGAACCCGCCGACGCAGGCGTCGACATGCAGCCACAGGCCGCGCCGCTGCGCGAGCGCGCCCAGGTCCACGATCGGGTCGAAGACCCCGAACGGATAGTTCGGCGCCGAGCCGACGATCATCACCGTTTCCGGCGTGAGGGCCCGCTCGATCGCCGCCACGTCGGCGCGGAAGTCGTTCCGGGTGGTCGGCACGCGGATGACCTTGACGCCGAGATAGTGCGCCGCCCGATCGAAGGTGGGGTGCGCGGTCCGCGGCAGGACGGCCGTCGGGCGGTCGATCCCCTTCTCCTCCCGCGCCCAGTTCCGCGCCGCGAGCATCGCGAGGAAGATGCTCTCCGAGCCGCCCGAGGTGAAGGAGGCCGCCCCTCCCGGAGGCGCCTTCAGCAGGTCGAGCCCCATGCCGAGGACGTCGTCCTCGAGCTTCTTCAGGCTGGGAAACGCGCGTTGGCCCAGCCCGTTCTCGATCCAGTAGCTGGTGTACGCCTCCTGCTGGACGCGCATCAGGTCGTCGTCGAGAAAATAGTAGTAGACGGCCATGCGACCGTCCCGCCAGGAGAAGTCGTGCGCCTTCGCGGCATCGAGGTCGCCCTTGATGGCGGGCCAGGGCCGCCCCTTCTCCGGAATGCTCGTCACTGCTGCCTCGCATCGATGTGATCTGTGATCACATTGAACGATGCCGCAGTGATGACGCGCTTGACAAGCCCCGATCGGCCGCCGGCGGCGCAGGGCCCTGCGGCTAGCCCTTCACCATCTCCACATAGATGCTCTCGTCATGCCGGCCTGGATGGTCGAGGGCGGCCATCTTCATGTCGGTGCCCTCCCGGTAGGCGACGCGGCGGACGGCGGATCGCGGAAATCCCGCGGCGACGGCGAGCGCCACGATCTCGTCCATGTCGTAGATCCACTCGTGCCCCCACATGCGGAACAGCTGGTTCATGACCCATGCGCGGCTGTCCTTGGCGCTGCTGTAGTTCATCTCGCGCAGCAGGGTGACGTGTCGGCGAAAGAAGGCCTGCTCGGGATCGAGATAGCCGCGCACGTAGATCTCGAGGTCGGGTGTGCTGAGCCGCAGGACGCCGCCCGGCGCCAGGATGCGCCGCATGTCCGCGAGCCAGGCGACCGCCATCGGGCGCGACAGATGCTCGAGCAGATGTTCGCTGAGAATCTGGCGCATCGAGGCGTCGGGGAGCGGCAGCGGCGCCTCCAGGTCGTGCCGGTAATAGTAGCGACCGGTCATGCGGACGAGATCGCCCGGCTTCGTTTCGACGCCGTTGCGGCCACGGAACACGCAGATATCGGTGTTGAGCCAACCCTGGTGGAGGATCGGCCCGCAGCCGCAGTGAAGGGCATTCAGCCGGAGCAGCGCGAACAGCGCCGGCGTCAGTCCTCCCGACGCCACGGGCTCGACGTCGATCCGCAGGCGATATAGCTTCGGCTCGTTGGCACCGTCTTCCGTCTTGCTCACGTCTTCGGTCGCCATCGCGCTCCCCACCCCGGAATTGCCGCCCGGACGAATGCCCGCAACGGCAGTGTCGTATCGCCGTAACCGGCCGGACATCGCCCGTCACCACAGTCGCTCCCTCGCTCATGAATCGGAGGCTCGGATGATCGCACGGAGAAGCGCAATCGGCATCACCCTGGCGGCGGCGCTGGCATGGTCGGTAGGCGCCGAAGCCGCTCCCCGCGAGGTCAACTTCTGGTACCCGCTGGGCGGGGCGATCGGCGACCTGATCGTGAAGATGACGGATGACTTCAACGCCTCGCAGGACAAGTACAAGGTCGTCCCGCAGTTCAAGGGCTCCTACGACGAGACGTTCAACGCCGCGGTCGCCGCCTATCGCGCGAAGAAGCATCCGCATCTGCTGGTCGTCATCGGCGCCTCCAGCCTCAACATGATGCTCTCGGGTGCGGTCTACCCGGTCGAGGACCTGCTGAAGGACAACGGCCACCAGGTCGACTGGTCGGGCTTCGTGCAGCCCGTGCTGAACTACTACCGCACACCCGAGGGCAAGCTGCTGTCGCTGCCGTTCAACTCGTCGACGCCGATCTTCTGGTACAACAAGGACGCCTTCGCCAAGGCCGGCGTCGACAAGGTGCCGGAGACCTGGGACGAGGTCGGCGAGGCCGCCGCCAAGCTGCGGGCATCCGGCTTCGAGTGCGGCTACACCAGCGCCTGGCAGGTGTGGGCGAACATCGACAACTACAGCTTCCTGCACGACCAGCCGGTCGCCACCCGCCAGAACGGGATGGCCGGGATCGACACGGAGTTCCTCTTCAACAAGACCCGCGTCGTCCAGCATATCGCCCGCATCCAGGAATGGGCGAAGGACGGCCGCTTCGTCTATTCCGGCCGCGAGTGGAAGGGTGCGCACGGCGCCTTCTCCGGCGGCAAGTGCGCGATGATGACGGAGTCGTCGGCCGGCCATGCCGCCATCAAGCAGGCTGCCAAGTTCACCTTCGGGGCCAGCTACCTGCCGCACGAGAAGGGCGTGGTGCCGAAGAACAGCCTGATCGGCGGCGGCTCGATCTGGGCCATGTCGGGCCACCCGAAGGAGGACTATGCCGCCGTCGCGGCCTACCTCGCCTTCCTCACCAGCACCGAGCGGCAGGTGCAATGGCACAAGGGCACGGGCTACATCCCGATCACCAAAGCCGCCTACGAGAAGGCCAAGGCCGACGGCTACTACAAGGAGAATCCGCACCAGGAGGTCGCCATCCTCCAGCTGTCGCGCGAGGGGGCCACGGAAAACACGAAGGCCGTCCGCCTCGGCAACTACGTCCAGTACGTGAGCGCCATCGAGGACGAGCTGGAGAACATCTGGGCGCAGAAGAAGCCGGCCCAGCAGGGCCTCGACGACGCGGTCCGCCGCGGCAACGAGATCCTGGCCCGCTTCGCGCAGCAGAACCGCCCGCGCTGAACCGCCGGGGCCTAGAGAAAGAGGGCGGCCGCGATCCGGCCGCCCTCCCCGACCTGCCGACGGGACGATGATCCACAAGCGCGTGCTCTTCCGTGGCCGCGGGCTGCCGGCGGCGCTGCTCGCCCCGCAGCTCGCGATCATCCTCGTATTCTTCTTCTGGCCGGCGGGGCAGGCGGTCTTCCAGGCCTTCCATCTGGCGGACCCCTTCGGTCGCCATCTCGACTTCGTCGGCTTCGACAACTTCCGTCATCTCTTCGCCAGCCCGGAATACTATGGGTCGCTGCGCGCGACGGCGGTGTTCAGCATCGCGACGGCTATGCTGTCGCTCGTCGCCGGTCTCGTGCTGGCGGCATTCGTCGACCACGTCCGCCGCGGCCGGTCGGTCTACAAGAGCCTGATCATCTGGCCCTATGCCGTCGCCCCGGTGCTGGCCGGGGTGCTGTGGCTCTTCCTCTTCCATCCGATCTACGGCGTCGTCGCGTTCGCGCTGGCCGGCGCCGGAATGTCCTGGAACCCGCTCCTCGATTCCGGGCACGCGATGCTGCTGGTGGTGCTGGCCGCGGCGTGGAAGCAGGTCAGTTACAACTTCGTGTTCTTCCTGGCGGGGCTGCAGGCGATCCCGCGCTCGGTGATCGAGGCCGCCGCCATCGACGGCGCGGGACCGATGCGTCGCTTCCGCACGATCGTGCTGCCGCTGCTGACGCCGACGACCTTCTTCCTGCTCGTCATCAACCTCGTCTACGCGTTCTTCGACACCTTCGGCATCATCCACGCCGTCACCCATGGCGGCCCGGGCGGTGCCACCAACATCCTCGTCTACAAGGTGTTCGCCGACGGTTTCATCGGCCAGGACCTGGGATCGTCGGCGGCGCAGTCGATCGTGCTGATGGTCATCGTCATCGCGCTGACCGTGCTGCAGTTCCGCTTCCTGGAGCGCAAGGTCCACTACGGATGATTGAGCGGAACCTGCCGCTGACCGTCGCGGCCCATATCCTGCTGCTCCTGGGCGTGGGCTCGATCTGCTTTCCGCTCTGGTATGCCTTCGTCGGCGCCTCGCTGCCGATCTCCGAGGTCCTGCGCACACCGATGCCGCTGGTTCCCGGCGACCAACTCGTCGAGAACGTCATGTCCGCATGGAATCGCGGGGCGTTCGGCCGCCAGCTCGTCAACTCCGCGATCATGGCGACCGTCATCGCGGCCGGGAAGATCGCGATCTCGCTGCTGTCGGCTTTCGCGATCACCTATTTCCGCTTCCCGTTCCGCACCGCCGCATTCTGGGCGATCTTCGTCACCCTGATGCTGCCGATCGAGGTGCGGATCGTGCCGACCTACGAGGTGGCGGCCAACGCGCTCTCGCCGCTCGCCTGGGCGGCGGAAGCGAGCGGGCTCGACGATCTTCTCGGCGGCCGACTGACCGCCGGGCTGCAGTGGAGCCTGCTAGATTCCTATGTCGGGCTGACGCTGCCTCTGATCGCTTCGGCGACGGCGACCTTCCTCTTCCGCCAGTTCTTCCTGACGGTGCCGGAAGACCTGGCCGAAGCCGCCAAGATCGACGGCGCCGGCCCGCTGCGCTTCTTCAAGGACGTGCTGCTGCCGCTGTCCACGACGAACATCGCGGCCCTCGCCGTCATCCTCTTCGTCTTCGGCTGGAACCAGTACCTCTGGCCGCTGCTCATCACCACCGACCCGTCGATGACGACGATCGTGGTCGGCGTCGCGCGCCTCATCCCCGGCCCCGACGCGCAACCCGCCTGGAACGTCGCTATGGCGGGCGGCCTCATCGCCCTGGCACCGCCCGTCCTCGTGGTGATCGCCCTCCAACACTGGTTCGTGAAAGGGCTGGTCGACACCGAGAAATGACGGCAGGGTCGGTCGACCGAAACCGACCGCGTCGCCCGCGCGACTGTAGACGTATCAACCAGGAAGAGGAGCCCAGATGAAGACCGTGAAGGACATGCTGGCCGCCGCGAACGCCGCGGTGCCGCGCATCAGCCCGGCCGATGCCAAGGTGCTCGCCGGCGGCGAGGGCGTGCTGTTCCTCGACGTGCGCGAGCCGGGCGAGGTCGCGACCTCGGGCAAGGTGCCGGGTGCGGTCGCCATTCCGCGCGGCCTCGTCGAGTTCCGCGCCGATCCGGCCTCGCCGCTGCACGACCCCGCGTTCGGCAAGGCCAAGACCATCGTCGCCTACTGTGCGTCCGGCGGCCGCTCGGCCCTCGTCGGCCAGACGCTGAAGGAGATGGGCTACGCCGACGTCCGCAATCTCGGCGGGTTCCAGGGCTGGGTCGACGCTGGCGGCCCCGTGGAGAAGAGCTGACCCAGGGTCAGGTGTGGCCGGCGCCGAGGTAGAAGGCGCGCAGGTCCTCCAGATCGATATCGGGTCCGACCGGCCGCTCATGCGCGATGCGGCCGTCGCGGACGATGTAGAGGTGGCTCGCGAGCTCGAGCGCCACGGAGACGTTCTGCTCCACCAGCAGGATCGTCATGCCCGCGGCGGCGAGCCCGCGGACTGCCTCCACGATCTCCGCGATCACCTTCGGCGCCAGGGCCGCCGAAGGCTCGTCCAGCATCAGCAGTCGAGGCCGGCTCATCAGTGCGCGGCCGATCGCCAGCATCTGGCGCTCACCGCCCGAGAGCTGGGCGGCCGCCGCCCTGCGCCGCTGGAGCAGGCGCGGGAACCGTTCCCAGCACTCCGCCATGTCGGCAGCCACGCCCTTGCGGTCGCCGCGGCGGTGGAAAGCGCCCATCAGGAGGTTCTCCTCGACCGACATCGCGGCGAACACTTCCTTGCCCTGCGGCACCAGGCAGAGGCCGCTGCCGATGCGGCGATGCGGCGGCACCTTCTCGATCCGGGCACCGTCGAAGACGATGCTGCCGCCGTCGACGGTCACCAGACCCGCGACCGCCTTCAGCGCCGTCGACTTGCCGGTGCCGTTGCCGCCGAGGATCGCCACCACCTTGCCCGTCGGCACCGCGAACGAGATGCCGTTGAGGATGCGGGTGCGGCCGTAGCCGGCGGTGACGTCCGCGACCTCAAGCATCCGCCGTCTTCCGGGCGCCGCCGATATAGGCCTCGACCACGCGCGGGTCACGGGCGACCGAGGCGGGATCGCCGTCCGCGATCTTGACGCCGTAGTCGAGCACGACGACACGGTCGCAGAGCGCGTGGACCACCTTCATCACATGCTCGACCAGCAGGATGGTGATGCCGCGCTCGTCGCGCATGCGGCGGATGAGGTCGATCAGCTTCTCGACGTTGGGCGGCGACAGGCCGGCGGCCGGCTCGTCCAGCACGAACAGCTTGGGCTCGACGATCATGCCGCGCGCCAACTCGACGAGGCGCTGCTGACCGATCGAGAGCGCCGTCGCCGGCCGGTCCGCGTAGTCGCCGATGCCGAGGAAATCGAGCAGCGCACCGGCCTTTTCCGCCGCCGCCCGGTCCGCTGTCACGGGTCGTGAGAGACCGAGGGCCGAGCCGAACAGGCCGCCGTCCAGCCGCGGATGGAGCGCCAGCGTCACATTTTCGCGCACCGTCATCGACTTGAAGAGGCGCAGCATCTGGAAGGTGCGCGCGATGCCGAGCCGGGCGATGCGCCAGGACGGCTGGCCCGCGATCTCGCGACCGTCGAAGCGGATGCGCCCCGATGTGGGCGGCAGCACGCCGGTCACGAGGTTGACCATGGTCGACTTGCCGGACCCATTGGGCCCGATCAGCCCGACGATCTCCCCCTGGCCGACCGCGAGGTCTACGGCGTCGACGGCGACGAGGCCACCGAAGCGCCGCGTCACCCCCGCGCAGGCGAGCAGCGTCACGTCCGCCGCTCGCGCCGGGCGAGGCTGACGAGGCCACCCGGCAGGAAGGTGACCACGAGGATCATGACGACGCCGTAGATCACCAGCTTGTAGCTGGCGGCCGAGCGCAGCACTTCCGGCAGTGCCGTGAACAGCACCGCACCCAGGATCGGGCCGACGATGCTGGCCCTCCCGCCGGCCAGGACCATCGCCACCACCGTGGCCGAGGTCCAGATCGCGAAGTCGTCGGGACTGACGCCCTGCAGGTAGTGGGCGAGCAGCACACCCGCCGCCCCCGCCAGGCCGGCGCTGGCGACGAAGGCGATGAGCTTGCCGCGCGTCACGTCGAGGCCGATGGCCCGCGCCAGCAGCTCGTCGTCATGGATCGCCTGCCACTGCCGGCCGATCCGCGAGCGGGCGAGCCGCCATGCGACGAGGATGGCGACGGCCATGCAGGCCAGCGCCAGGAAATAGAACTCGCGCACCGTGTCGACGCGGAACAGCTCGCGGCCGAAGAGAGTGAAGGCACCCACCTTCGGCACCGGCAGGCCGTACTGGCCGCCGGTGAACGACGTCCACTGCGTCAGCAGCAGGTAGACGATGGTCTGGAACGCGATCGTGGTGATCGCGAGGAAGTGCCCGGTCAGCCGCAGCGCGGGAATGCCGAGCAGCAGCCCGAACACGCCGGCCACGACGATGCCCGACGGCAGCGTCTGCCAGAAGCCGAAGCCGAAATCGCGGTGGAGGATGGCGGCCGTGTAGGCGCCGACCCCGTAGAAGGCGCCCTGGGCGAAGGAGTACTGGCCGCAATAGCCCATCACGAGGTCGAGGCCGACGGCCAGGATCACGAAGATGAAGATCACGACCATGACGTGGAGGACGTAGCCCCCGGCGATCGCGAACGGGAGGGCCGCCAGCAGCAGCAGGCAGACGATCGCGATCGGGACGGCCCGCATCGTCATGCGCGGTCGAGCGCCCGGCCGAAGAGCCCCTGCGGGCGCACCAGCAGCACCGCGACGACGAGCGCGAAGCCGACGATGTCGCGCAGGGCGTTGGAGACGTAGCCGGCGACGAAGGTCTCCGCGACGCCGAGGAGGAGGCCGGCGGCGACCGCACCGTAGACGTTGCCCATGCCGCCCAGGATGACGACGGTGAAGGCCTTGAGCGCGATCATGTTGCCGACGGTCGGCTGCACCAGGAAGACCGACGACATGAGTACGCCAGCCCCGCCCGCCAGTGCGGCGCCGACCGCAAAGGTGACGACCGCGACGCGCTTCACGTCGACGCCATAGAGCTGCGCCAGGGTCGCGTGCTGCGCCATGGCGCGCAGCGAGCGGCCGGTCCAGGTGTGGCGCAGCACGACATGGACGGCAACGACCAGGACCAACGCGATCACCGGGATCAGCGCGCGCTGCAGCGGCATGAAGACCGGGCCGATCTCGACGGGAATGTTGGCCCAGGGCGTGCGCAGGAGCTTGGGCTGCGGCCCGAAGGCGATGAGCGCGGCGTTCTGGAGCGCCACCGCCAACCCGAACGAGGTGATGATCGAGCCGGTCATGTCCTGGTTGCCGAGCGGGCGGAACACCAGCCGCTCGCAGGCCAGGCCGACAAGCACCACGCCCAGGATGCCGACCAGCAGCAGCGGGAAGAGCGACAACCCGTAGAGGGCGGCCGCCGTGATCCCGAAATAGGCCCCCAGCATGTAGAACTCGCCATGGGCGAAGTTCACGATGCCGAGGATGCCGAAGATCAGCGTCAGCCCCAGCGCCACCAGCACGTAGACGCTGCCGATGACGATCCCGTTCGCCAGGATCTGCAGGGCGAAGTCGAGGGTGTACATGCCCTACGCTCCCTCTCCGCCCTTCAGGGGGGAGAGGGCCGGGGTGAGGTGGGCGCCGCGTCCGCGGCGCGAACGAGCCTCGGCGACGCTCCCGACCACAGCGGCAAGACCCACCTCACCCTCCCCGCCGCTACCGCGTCGGGTCCCCTCCCTCTCCCCCCTGCGGGCGGAGAGGGCGGACCGGAGCATCCGCTCAGTACGTCATCAGCGCCCGCTTGCCGTTCTTCACGACGGCGAGGCCGATCAGGAAGTCGACACTGCCCTTGGCGTCGTACTTGGCGGTCGTGCCGGGCGGGCCCTGGACCAGCGGGAAGTCGGCCATCTTGGCGGCCATCGTGTCGCGGATCGCCTGCCCCTCGCACTTGCCGGCACGCCTGGTCGCCTCGATCACGATCGACATGGAATCGTAGCCGAGCGCGGAGTGGACGTTGGAGTTGATGCCGTACTTCGCCTTGTAGCGCTCGCCGAAGGCGCGGCCGACCGGGTTGGGGGTATCCGGCTCGTACATCGACGAGACGGCGAAGCCTTCCGACGCCGGGCCGGTCAACTCGATGAACTTGTCGGTCATCATCGAGCCCGAGCCGATGAATTGCGTGCGCAGGCCGACCTCGGCCGCCTGCCGGACGATGGTCGCACCCTCGCCGACGAGGCCGCCGATATAGACCGCCTCCGGCCTGAGCGCCCGCAGCTTGGTCAGGATCGGCGAGAAGTCCTGCTCGCCCGTGTTGTAGGTGTCGACCGCGACCATCTCGCCCTTGGCTTCGGCCACGACCTTCTTGAAGACGTCGGCCAGCGTCGTGCCGTAGTTCGAGTTGTCGTGGATGATGGCGAAGCGCTTCTTCTTCAGCACCTCGACCGCGTCCACCGCCGACTGGCGGCCCTGAATGTCGCTGCCGGGGAAGGCGCGGAAGAACCACGGGTTGCCCGGCTCGTTGGCGTCGGTGACGGAGATCGCGGTCGAGCCGCCCGACGACATCGGCACCTTGTAGTCGCGCGCGATCTTCATCGCCGCCAGTGCCACGCCACTGATGTAGGTGCCGACGATGACGCAGACCTTGTCGCCCTCGATCAGCTTGCGCACCGCGGTGGTGCCCTTGGTCGGCGAGCCCTCGTCGTCCTCGATGAAGGCCTGGATGGGGGCGCCGAACAGGCCGCCCTTCGCATTCGCCTCCTCGAGCGCCAGCTTGACGCCGGACACCACCTCCTGGCCGGCGATCGAGCTGCCGCCGCTGAGCGGCAGCATGACGCCGATGCGCACCGGCTGCTGGGCCATCGCCCCCGAGGCGCCGGCGGCCAACACCGCCAGGGCCAGTCCGAACCGCTTCATCGCTCCCTCCATCGACGAGTGGGTCACGCCGCGCTCTCGCGCCCGGCGCCGTAGTCGTAGAACCGCTCCGCGTGCTCGGGCGTGATCCGCCCGTTCTCCAGGTCGGCGCGCACCAGCTCTCTGGCACGCAGCCTGGGGTCGCCCCAGCCGCCGCCGCCGCCGACCGCGAGTTCGATGACGTCGCCCGGCTTCAGGTCGAAGGCCGCGGTCGGCGCCAAATCGATCGCCTGTCCGTCGCGATGGACGCGCAGATGCCCGGTCGCCCCCGGCAGCCCGCCCGAAGTCCCCTGCGGGGCGAAGCGGTAACGGTCGGCGTAGAGGTTGAGGAACACCCCCTCCTCCAGCACCTCGACCTCGCGCGCGAAGCCGAGGCCGCCGCGCCACCGTCCGGCACCGCCGGAATCCGGCCTGAGCGCATAACTACGGACCAGCAGGTGGCCGTTGGTCTGCTCGATCGATTCGACCGGCGTATTGCGGCAGTTGCTGAGCGCGTTGTCGAGCGCGTCGGCGCCGTCATAGCCGTGGCCGGCACCGTAGCCGCCGCCGAGCACGTCGACATAGACGCGGAAGCGCCCGTCCTGGCGCTGCTGGGCGATGTAGAAGCCGGTCGTGGTGTTGAAGCCCTGTGCCGGCACCCGCTCCGGCATGGCGGTCGCCAGCGCGGCATGGACGGCGTCGAACGCGCGGTAGGCGGACGCCATGCGGGCGCGCACCGGCGCCAGCTTGCGCGGGTTGAGGACCGAGCCGTGCGGGAAGATCAGCTTGAGCGGCCGGTTGCAGCCGTCGTTGTTCGGGATCTCCTTGTCGGCGATGACCGATCGCACCGCCGTCAGCGCCGCGGCATGGGCCGATGAGAGCGGGCAGTTGAACATGCCCTTCACCTGCCCGTCGGTGCCGGTGAAGTCGATCGTCACGTCCGAGCCGGCGACCGTCACCGTGGCGGTGATGCGCACCGGCTTGTCGACGAACACGTCGCGGTCGATCGTCGCCTCGCCCTGGTAGACGCCGTCCGGGATCGACCGGATCGCCGCGCGCATGCGCCGCTCGGAATAGTCCTGCACCTCGGCCATGGCGTGGCGCAGATGCTCCACACCGTAGCGCCGCGCCAGCTCGCGCACCCGCTCGGCGCCGACATGGTTGGCGGCGAATTGCGCGTTCATGTCGCCGAGGCCGATCTCGGCCGTGCGGATGTTGGCGACCAGCAGCCGCTCGACGGTGCCGCCGTTCCAGTCGCGCGCCACGTCGAAGAGGATCGGCGGGATGACGAGCCCTTCCTGGATGAGGTCGGTCGCCGTCGTGTTGATCCCGGCGCTGCCGCCGCCGATGTCGAGGTGATGGGCGGTGTTGCCGGCGAAGCCGAGCAGCTCGCCCGCCTCGAAGATCGGGTGGAAGAGGATAATGTCGTTGAGGTGCTGGCCGCCCGAATAGGGATCGTTCATCAGCACCGCCTCGCCCTCGCGGATGCGCGAGAGGTCGAGCTGCGCCTTGGCGGCCTTGAACGACAGCGAGATCGCCGCCGTCTGCATCGGGATCATCTCGGCCTGGGCGATGACGTTGCCCTCGGCGTCGAGCAGCGCCGTCGAGCAGTCCCGCGCCTCGCGCACTACGGTCGAGAAGGCCGAGCGGATGAGGTTGGCCCCCATCTCCTCCGCCGCCGCATGCAGCGCGCGGGCGATGATCGCCGTCAGCGTCGGATCGTAGGCGGTCATCGGCCGGTCTCCTTTTCCAGCAGCAGGTCGCCCGTGGGCAGCACCACGGCACTCCAGCCGGGCGGCACGACCGTGGTCGCCGTCGCCTCCTCCAGCACCGCCGGGCCGGCGACGCGGAAGCCGGCCGGCAGTGCCGCGCGCGACAGGAACGACGTTGTCTCGACGCGGCCGCTGAAGCGTACCTCGGCCCGTTCGACGGCAGGTGCCGCGCCCGCGGGCGGCGGCGGCGGTGCCGCTGCCGCACCGACGCGACGGAGGATCCGCGTGCGGTAGTTGACGGCCTCGACCGTCAGGCTGTCGCGCGCATAGCCGTAGCGGCGGCGATGCTCCGCCTGAAAGGCGGCGTGGATCGTCTCGGACGAAGCCGGCAGCTCCGGGAACCACAGGGTCAGCTCGTAGGCCTGCCCGGCATAGCGCAGGTCGATGCCGTACTCGGCCTCCCAGGTGCCGGGATCGAGGCCGTGGTCGGCCGCCGCATGCGCCGCCGCCGCGGCCAGCTCCGCCACGCGGGCCGGCCCCAGCGTTTCGTCCGAAAGCACCTGGAAGCGCGTGCGGACGAGATCGATGGTGAGGTCGGCGACCAGCAGGCCGAAGGCGCTGATGAGGCCGGGCGACCACGGCACGAGCACGCGTGCGATGCCGATCTCGTCGGCGACCATCGCGCCGTGCAGCGGCCCGCCGCCGCCATAGGCGACCAGCACGAAGCCGCGCGGGTCGATGCCCCGCGCCGTCGAGACGAGGCGCACGGCCGACGCCATGTTGTTGTTGACCGTGCGGATGATGCCGTCGCCGATCTCCGCCAGCGAGCCTTCCAGCCCGATGGCCGCCAGCGCCGCCTCGGCACGGTCGGTGTGCAGCGCCATGCGGCCGCCGAAGAAGCGCGCCGGGCGCAGCAGGCCGGCCACGACCTGGGCGTCGGTCACCGTCGCACGCTGGCCGCCGCGGCCGTAGCAGGCGGGTCCCGGCTGGGCGCCGGCGCTGTCGGGACCGACCGCGAGGAAACCCCCGGCGTCGAGCTGCGCGATCGAGCCGCCGCCCGCCCCCACCGTCACCATGTCGACGGCGGGCGAGCGGATCGGCAGGTCGTCGACGACCAGCTCCTGGGTCATCCGCGGCTCGCAGCCGGGGGCGATGGCGACGTCGGTCGACGTGCCGCCCATGTCGATGGTGATGATGTCCTCGATGCCGTTGCGCCGGGCGAACCAGATGGCGCCGCGCACGCCGGCCGCGGGGCCCGACAGCAGCATGCGGACGGCGTTGCGCCCCGCCGCCTCGCCCGGCATCACGCCGCCGCTCGACTGCATGATCTGCAGCACGCCGCCATAGCCGTCGCCGGCCAGCCGCTCGTCGAGGCGGCGCACATAACGGTCGACGACCGGGCTGACGAAGGCGTTCACCGCCGTCGTCATGGTGCGCTCGAACTCGCGGAACTCGGGCGAGATTTCCGCACTCGCCGTAACCGTGACGTCGGGGGCGCGGCGGCGGATCTCGGCCGCCAGGGCCGTCTCGTGCGCCGGGTTGACGTAGGAGTGCAGCAGGCAGATGGCGATCGACCGCGCGCCGGCCGCGATCAGCCGCTCGGCCGCGCGCCAGCCTTCCTCCAGGTCGAGCGGCCGCAGCACGCGGCCCGAAGCGTCGATGCGCTCGTCGACCTCGCCGATAAGGCGGCGGCCGATGGGGGCCGCGGGCTTGCGGTAGAAGATCTGATAGACGCTGCCGACGCGGTCATGCGTGCCGATCTCGACGACGTCGCGGAAACCCTTCGTCGTCAGCAGGCCGGTCGCCACACCGCGGCGCGTCAGCAGGGCGTTGGTCGCCACCGTCGAGCCGTGGACCACCTGGCGCACGGCGGCGAGGTCGATGCCCGCCTCGCCGATCGCGTCCAGCACCGCCTGGTGAATCGAATCGGGCGTGGAGGGCACCTTCCCGGTGGCGAGCGTGCCGTCCGGCCGCAGCCACACGAGATCGGTGAAGGTGCCGCCGATTTCGACACCCACCCGCGATTCGACCGTCATTCCCAAGGTATCCGTCCGTCGTCCCGACACCGCCGACGCAAGAGGTGGGCCACGCCTCTCGCCGCGCGGGCCGGAGAGTGCCGCGGACGGTGCCGCCCTTTCAAGCGATCAGCGGCACCTCCGAGGACGGATCCGCGGTCAGCGCGCCTTGAGGGCCGCCAGGCGCTCCGTCAGGCTGCGCGGCGGGGCCGCGGCTCCGGTGGCGACGGCCATCGCGGCGGCGATGTTGGGGTCGTCCTTCTCGGGCTTGGTCGGGGCGAGGAGCGACGTCTTCGCCGCCGCCGCGTCGGCCGCGGCGAGATCGCGCTCGGCCGAATCCTTCATCGCCTTCAGCGCGACCGAAAGGCCGCTGGTCGTGCTGGCGAGACCGGCCGCGCGGCGCGCCGCCTCGGCCTGACGGTCGGCCACCGCGCGGTGCTGCTGGGCACGCGCCATGTCGCGCTGGGCGCGCTCGAGCTCGCTGCGCGCCGCCTTCAGCTTGGCGCCGGCATCGGCGTAGGACTTCTCCAGCATCTCGAGGAACGCCTGCGCGTCCTGGGCATCCTTGGCCTCGCGGTCGACCTCGGGTGCCATCTGCTCAAGCATGGCGACCAGCGTCTCCAGGCTACGCTCCAGCGGCTGTTTCTGTCCGGGATCGGTCGCGAGCTCGATCTGCTTCTGCAGATGCTCGGCCGCCGCCATGCGCTGGCGCGACAGGAGCTGGATCGCGTCCGCTTCCTTCTTCTCGCGGTCATAGGCCTGGCGGGCCTTCGCGACCTCCATGCCGAGCTCGTCCAGATGCCCCTCCATGGTGCGCAGCTCGGCCTCGGTCGCCGCCTTAGGGTCCCAGCGCACCAGCGCCTCGACCCCGGCCTGCACCGCCTGGTCCGCCTTCACGCCCACGAGGTTCCTGATGAACATCAGCATGCTGCCGTCTCCCGACTGTGGCGCACGTCATATGGTGCGGCGGCGAGGACATACCATGGCGCGCGCCCACTTGCCGCCACGTCGCCATCTCGGGCAGGTTCGGGCCGCGACAGATATGGATGGGCGATGCGCATAGCGGTGGTCACGCCCTATTTCTCCGAGGCTCCGAACGTCCTGTGGCAATGCCATGCGAGCGTGCTCGAGCAGCGCCGTCCGGTCCGCCACATCCTGGTGTCCGACGGGCGACCGCAGCCGGTCGTGGACAGTTGGGATGCCGACCACGTCCGCCTGCCGCACCCGCACGGCGACGCCGGCAATGCGGCCCGCGGCATCGGTGCGCTGATGGCGGTCGCCGAGGGGTACGACGCCGTCGCCTTCCTCGACGCCGACAACTGGTACCAGCCCGACCATCTGGAAGCGACCGCCGCGGGGATGGAGCGCGAGGGGGCCGCACTCTGCAGCTCCGCCCGCTCGCTACACGCCGAAGACGGGAGGCTGCTCGCGCCTCTGGATGGGGAATCCGACGGCATCCGCCATGCTGACACGAACACGCTGCTCGTCCACCGCCGCGCCGCCGACCTGCTCGCGCTGTGGTGCGAGATGCCGCCCGCGTTCGCCTGGGTCGGCGACCGCTTCCTGCTCGCTGCCGCCCGAGCGCGGGGCCACGCCGTTGCCCATGTCGCGCGCGCGACGGTGTGCTACCGCACCCGCTGGGCCTTCCATTATCGCGCCCTGGGGCTCCCGCCACCGCCCGGCGCCAAGGAGGATGACGCGCTCGCCGCGGGGATGCATGCCTGGCGGGCGATGCCGGCCGACGCGCGCAAGCGGCTGCTGCGTGGAGCTACCCCGACATCGCCCCGGCGTTGAGGAGTGCGACCGCGAGCTGAATGCCGACCATCGCCAGGGCAGCGGCGGGGTTGCCGGCCTCGATCATGTGCCGCAGCGACGGCACCAGCAGCGTCGCCACCAGGAAGGTCACGATCTGCAGGATGACCGCGACGGCACCCCACAGCACGATATCGAGCCAGACCACGGAGTTCGCGAGGGTCGCGGCGAGCGGTATGGCGAGGCCGAGCAGGATGCCGAGGGACATGATGCCGGCCGCGATGTTCCCCTCGCGGATCAGCTCGCGCTCGCGGAACGGCGTCACCGCCATGTAGACGAGAACACCCACCCCCAGCAGCACCAGCGTGGTGGCGAAGTGGAGCAGCAGCACCGGCACGCCGGCGCCCAGGCTGTCGATGATGCGCGTGATCGCGTCGCTCATGTGCTTCGATCCCCTTCGCTCAGGCGAGCGTCAGCGCGGCCGGATTGACGTCGATGCCGGCCGCCACCTCGACCCATGCGTCGCCGCCGTCCTCGATCGCCGAGACGAGGATGTACTCCGCCTCCGGCGCCGGCGCGGCCAGGCCGGTCGCCAACGAATAGAGCATCGCATTGGCGGTGCGCTGCCGGCTGCCGCGCGCGTCCTCGATGGTCTCGGTCCATTCGCGCGGCGCCACGCGCCGCTCGCCCGGCAGCCAGTGGCGGCGATAGACCTTGCCGTCCTTGGTCTGGAACTCGGGCCAGCCGATCATCCCCTCGCGCTCGTCCATCCAGAAGCCCCACTCCTCGCGGTCGGCCGGCCGGACCTCGTCGATCGGCGAAAACCAGCGACATTCCTCGGGCACGCCGTTGGCGTCGAGGAAGAGCTGGAACCAGCCGTCGGAGCCGGCGAGGTAGAGCCGGTACATCTCGACGTCCCCCGCGTGGAGGCGGCCGACGGCGGCGACGGAAACCAGCGGGTTGGTGCCGTCCTGCACCGGGGCGACTACCTTCGTCGATCCCGCGGCCATCAGGAACGGCGTCGGGTCGAGCGGAAAGGTCATGCCGACGCGGAAGAGCGAAGGCTTGTAGGGTTTGCCCGCGATGCGGTCGCGCAGCATGCCGGCGGCGGTGTCGATCGGACGCACGGGACCCTCCTTGGCGGCCACGGCGGCGCGGCGCCCGCGGAAGAAGCGCCAGGTGATGAACGCGAACGCGGCCAGCAACAGCAGGATGACGAGAAAGTTCATGAACCCTCCGCCAGAGGAGGGAGAAGCGGCAGCGAGATCGGGCGGCAGCCGGCCGGGCTCGGGCGTCTCGCCCCGAAGCTGGGCGAGCTGGCGATCGAGATCGTCGAGCTTGGTGCGAAGCGCAGGGTCGGTCGCCGCCCGCTGCTCCGCCTCGGCCCGCCATTGCCGGACGCCGGGGTCGTCGCGATTGTCGTTGAAGGCGCGCGCATGGCCCGGCCGGTTCAGCGTGTCGAGCAGATACCAGAGCATCAGCCCGTCCCAGATGCCGAAACGGGACGGCGCGTTCTGGGCATAGGACGGCGGCGACCAGCCCGGCTGCGGCTGCCAGCCGCCGCCCGCCGACCCATAGGTCGAGCCGCCCGTCGACGGCGTGCGGCGATTGTAGAGCGGTCCCTCGGGGATGGCGATCGGGCCGGGCCGGCGATAGTCGCGCAACGCATCGCCCGCCGATTGTCGCTGCATCGCGCGGTCGCTGCCCGATTGCGGCACCGCCTGTCGCGGGACCCAGGTGGGGGATGACGGGCGCGCATAGCCGCCGGATGTGGAAGGAATGCGGCTCGGCGCGGTTCGTGGCGCGACGGACGGCGTGCGGACCGACGGGCGCGAGTAGCCGCCCGACGAGCCGGGGCGCGAATATCCGCCCGACGAGCGCTGCGCCTCGGCCGCCGTCGGCGAGAGCACCAGCGCAGCGCTTCCGGCCCCCAGGAGGGGCGTCCAACACGGGGCTGCGGCCAGCCATGCCGCCGCGAGGACCGCAGGCCAGCGGCGGCGGCGTTCTCCCGTGCGGTGTCGCGACGTCAAGCGACCGGATGTCCCTCGAGCGCAGCGAAGGCACGCGCCACATCGGCCATCGCCTGCCCGGCACATTCGGCCCGCACCGCGAGCTTGGCCGCGTTTCCGTAGAGGGTCGGGTTGGTGTTGATCTCCCACACCTGCATGCGCCCCTCCTTGACCGCGAAGTCGAGCCGTCCGTACTGGATGGAGGCGCGCTCGAACACCCGCATCGCCATGTCCCGGTGCGGGAACTTGCGGAAGTAGTCGCGCTCGAAGGCGATCGTCGCCTCGTCCCAGATGCAGTCCTGGGCATGCTTGACCATCCACTGCCGGTCGGCCAACGCCTGCAGCGGGAAGATATGGTCGCCGATCCGCATCACGCCGAACTTGCGGTAGAGCCCCGAGGCGCCGCGGGTGTCGCAGAACTCGACGATCGCCAGCGCGTCCATCGGCCAGCCGGAGTCCCGGGCGGCCTCGATCGCGCGGCGCAGCGCCGGACGGTCGGGCAGCAGCTTGGAGGCGGGCCCGGCATGGGCATCGAGCCGGCGCAGGAAGACCGGATAGCGCGCGGGCTCGCGCAGGTCGACCACCCGGTAGACGTCGAAGAGGTTCTCGCCCTCCTCGCGCAGCGTGCGCAACAGTTCGTACCGGCGCAGGCTGCGCGATGGATGGTTGAGCACCCGGGCACCGCCCTCGATGAGCCGTCGGCGCAGCTGGGCGGCCTGCAACGTGTCGTCGGAGCCGAGGCGGTCGTAGTCGGCGAATATCCACACGTCGCCTGACCGGGTCGCCGGCATGGTCTGGAATGCCTCGTCGTAGGAAACCTGCTGCATTCCCCCGGCGAGCCCCGACCCCGGCCCGGCCAGGAAGTCGAGGATGGTATAGGCGTGGCGGCGCGTCGTGAGGACGTTGATCATGTGGCCATCATAACCCCTGCGCGCCCCCGGCAGGAATGGCGCCCGCGGCGGGGAGCCTCACATGGGGATGGGACCGCCGCGGGTCCAGTGGCATCAGACGCGGAGCTCGGGGAGGTCGGCGGTGCGGGGATCGACGGCGCGCGGGCGGCCGCGCGCCACCATGCGCCAGCAGAGCGGCAGGAATGCCGCGACCACCGCGACCGAGACGAGCGCACCCAGCGGGAACTCGCCCTCGACGAGCACGGCCAGCATGCCCGCCAGCACCAATAGGCTGCCCGCGGTCAACAGGACCCACATCGCCCACATCGCCCAGGCTTGGCCCGACACGAGGATCACGGCCGGGTTTGCCGCGGCCGTGCGCTCGATCAGCGCCCGCACGAAAGGCGCCCAGGTCGCCGCGCGGTCCTCGGTGACGCCGAGGTGAAGATAGTGCGTCGACCCGATGACGACCTTGCCGCCGCCCTTACGACGGACGATGCAGCGCCGCAGGCCGGGCACCAGCGAGGCCGGCATCGCATAGACGCGCAACCGCGCGATCTCCGCGAGCTTCAGGCGGCCCGCGACGCGTCCGTCGCTCCACGCGAGCGCGCCATCCTCCAGCCTGAAGGTCCGCTCCGGCACGAAGATGTTCGGACGGTAGCTGTGCGTGGGCGCTGCCATCGGATCAGCCGGGGGCAAGCACGATGCGCCGCTCCGTCGCGGCCTCCACCGCCGTCCGGCTGTAGACCATGGGCACGTACTCCTCTTTGGCCCAGAGCGGGAAGAGGTCGCGGTAGTGCGGGCTCACCGGATCGCCGGACTGGCCCGGGGAATTGATCGTCCAGCTCGCATCCCAGTTGCCGACGTCGAGGACCATGCGCCACGACACGCCGGAGACGACGCGGAAGTCCGACGTGCGATAACCGTTGTTGTTGATCGTGTGGTTCGAGCCGCCCTTGGGGAGCGGCCCGACATCCAGCTTCGCCGCCGCCTCCTTCGGCAGCAGGCGGGACAGCGGATGCTCGAAATAGCCATGGAGCAGCCGGCCCCAGGACCATGCCGCAGGATCGGAGCCGAGGCGCTTGGCCACGTCGGCCCAGGCGTCAGCCAGCGTCCGCAGCAGCAGGGCATCGCGGGCGGCGACCGGGTGGGCGCCGAAGGCGGGGTCGGCCTGCTCCAGCAGCTCGATCACGAGCGCCGAGTCCGGCACGGTGATCATCGGCGCGAAGCCGTCGGGGCCCAGCGCCTTCAGGACACCGGGCACGAGGTATTTGGAAAGCCAGACTTCGAACAGCGCGGCAGGTGCGCTGTTCGGACCGAGCACATGGTCCCAGCCGGCGAACAGCACTCCCGCGGCGCCGGCATCCAGCCCTTTCAACAGCGCGCAGACGCGACGCGCCTGCATGCTGCCGAAATCCGTCTGCATGCGGCGCGCGTCCGCGATCGACCAGCGATCGCTGCCGTCGAGGAGCTCTTCGACGCGCGCGTAGCGGAAGCCGCTGGTCCACTCGAAACCCGTCTTGCGCGTGCGGTAGTCGAAATCGGGCGGCAGGTTCATCTGGTTGGCGGTGCCGACCCAACCGCGCGCCGGGTTGTAGGTCCGCGGCAGGGCGGAGGCGTGCATCAGGCCCGCCCATTCGTACCGGCCATCGCCCGGGACCGGCATCAGTCCGTCCCAGTTGGGGCGGTTCGGGATCATGGCCGCCACCGCCCAGCCGATGTTGCCGTCGACATCGGCGACGACGTGGTTGGTCGAGGGCGCCCCCCAACCCTCCAGCGCCCGCACGTAGTCGTTCCAGTCGCGCGCCTTGAGATAGGCGAGGCTCGCCATGTAGGCCGCCGTCCCGGGCTCGTGCCAGACGGTGCGCACCGCGTAGGCGCGGCCGTTGGCGCGGTCGACATGAAGCACCGGCCCGTGGCGCGTGAAGCGCAGCGCCACCTTCGCCGGCGCTGCGCCGCGCACGGGAATCTCCTCCTCGACGACCAGCATGCGCTCCCAGCCGTCGCCGTAGCGGTAGCGGTCGGGGTCCGCCGGGTCGAGCGCGTAGACGTAGAGGTCCTCCTGGTCGCTCGGGTGGATGGTGAGCGAGAAGGCGAGGCGGTCGTTATGGCCGAGGCTGACGCCGGGCACGGCGGGCTCGCCCGCGCCGATGACGTCGAGCCCGGGCGCGGTCAGGTGGACGACGTAGCGCAGCGAAGGCTGCTCGTGGACGCGGTGCGGGTCGCTCGCCAGGATCGCACGGCCGGTGGCCGTGCGCGCGGGCGCGATCGCCCAGTTGTTGCTGCCGAAGCTCGCGAGCGCCGCCGGGTCCGGGCGGAACGCGGGGTCGGCGGTGGCGACGGCATTGGGCTCGGTCGCGAGGTTATAGGCGCGCAGCACCTCGGGCGGGATCGGGTGCGGCTCCAGCCCGTCCGGCACCGTCGCCGTCCAGGGCGGCTGCAGGCCCTTGTGGAAGCGGTCGGCCGCCAGCCCGAAGCGCGCGACGATGTTGGTCCGCAGGATTTCGCTGTCGAGATTGCGCACGCGCGCGTGCGCGCGGCAGCGGACCACGTCCTCGGGCGCCCAGCGCTGCGGCCGCGTGCCGAGCATGCGGAACTCGACCGGCAGGCGCTCGGGCTCGCGCTCGACCAGCGCCAGGTAGGCGTTGATCCCGGCGACGAAGGCGGTCGTCCAGGCGCGCGCCGTGGCGCCGTAGCTCGCCCACTCTGCGTCCATGTCGCCACGGAAGAGCAGCAGACGGGCCACCCGGTCGCGCTCGACATGGGCCGGCCCGAGGTCGCCCGCGACCAGGCCGAGGCCGCGCTTGCGCCACATGTCGATCTGCCAGAGGCGGTCGCGGGCGGCATTGAAGCCCTGGGCGAAGAAGGCGTCGGCCTCGGTCGTCGCGTAGATGTGCGGGATGCCCCAGCGGTCGATCAGGATCTCGACCTCTCCCTCCAGCCCCGTCGTCGATATCGTCTCGCTCGCGCCCGTCATCCCACTCCGCTCCCGCACGTCGGTCCCCCGGATCGTCGGCCTTCCCGCGCCCGTGCCGCAAGCCCCTTCCCCGATCCCCTTGCCGCATCGGAAATCTCGGCCGAAAGTGGCAGTCGTGCCGGAGGTCGCATCCTCGATGTTCCGTGCCATCGCCATCGCGCTCGCGATGCTGCCGCTCGCGGCCGCAGCCCATGACGACGCCGATTGGATTCGGCAGGGCGGCTATCTCGATTCCGACGGCAACCGCTGCTGCGGCCCCGAGGACTGCTTTCGCGTGCCGGACGGCGCGGTGCGGCGCGTGCCCAACGGCTGGGTCACGCCGTCCACCGGGCAGACCTGGACGGAGCGCACCCCCGGCTTCTTCCGCAGCCCCGACCTGACCCCATGGTGGTGCGTGCGCGACGGCCTCGTGCGTTGTCTCTTCCTGCCGCCCGAATACGGGCGGCGGCAAAGAGAGGAGACGCGACATGGATAGGTTCACCGGCGGCTGCCTGTGCGGCGACGTCCGTGTGGTGGCGACGGGGCACCCCTACCGGGTCGGGCTCTGCCACTGCCTCGACTGCCGCAAGCATCACGGCGCCCTCTTCCACGCGTCCGCGATATTCCCGAGCGACGCAGTGACGATCACCGGCGAGACGCGCGACTATGCCGACCGCTTCTTCTGCCCGCGCTGCGGCTCGACCGTCTTCGGGCGATCGGCGGATGAGATCGAGGTGAACCTCGGTTGCCTGGACGCGCCCGACCAGCTGACGCCGACCTACGAAAGCTGGACCATCCGGCGCGAATCCTGGCTGCCGCCGTTCCCCCTGACGCGGCGGTACGAGCGCGACCGCGACCCGTCCGGTAGCTTCGAAGGATAGCCGGCCTCAGATCGCCGCTTCCGTGTCGGCGTCGAAGAAGTGGAGGCGGTCGCGGTCGATCGCCATGCGCAGGCGGTCATGGATGCGCACGCGCACCGTCGGCTCGACGCTGGCGACCAGCGCATGCTCGCCCACCCGCAGGTCGAGCAGGATTTCAGGGCCCAGGCGCTCGACCACCTCGACGTCCGCCTCGAAGCAGGCGCCGGCGGGATCGTCGTCACCGGCGAGGCGCAGGTCTTCGGGCCTGACGCCGAGCCAGATCCGGCGCCCGGCATGGCCGGCGATGCGCTCGGCCGCGGTACCGGACAGGCCGATCGAGAGGCCGGGGCAGGCGACGTGCAGGTCGCCGTTGGCGCCGCCGACCTCGACCGGCAGGAAATTCATCGCGGGCGAGCCGATGAAGCCCGCGACGAAGCGATTGGCCGGGCGGTTGTAGAGTTCCAGCGGCTCCCCAACCTGCTGCACCCAGCCGTCGCGCATGACGACCACGCGATCGCCCAGCGTCATCGCCTCGACCTGGTCGTGGGTGACATAGATCGCCGTGGTGCCGAGGCGGTCGTGCAGCTTCTTCAGCTCGACCCGCATCTGCACGCGCAGCTTGGCGTCGAGATTGGAGAGCGGCTCGTCGAAGAGAAAGACCTGCGGGTGGCGGACGATAGCGCGGCCCAGCGCCACGCGCTGGCGCTGGCCGCCCGAGAGCTGCCGCGGCTTGCGCTGCAGGAGCTGGGCGATGCCGAGAATCTCGGCCGCGTGGCGGACGCGACGGTCGATCTCGTCGCGCTCGAACTTCCGCATCTTCAGGCCGAAGGCCATGTTGTCGTAGACGCTCATGTGCGGATAGAGCGCGTAGTTCTGGAAGACCATGGCGATGTCGCGGTCCATCGGCGGCAGGTCGTTCACCACCGTGTCGCCGATCGCGACCTCGCCCGACGTGATCGATTCCAGCCCCGCGATCATGCGCAGCGTCGTCGTCTTGCCGCAGCCGGACGGCCCGACGAGGACGAGGAACTCCTTGTCGCGAATCTCCAGGTTCACGTCCCGGACGGCGTGGACCTCGTCGTAGCGCTTGTTCACCTGACGGACGCTGACATGAGCCATGGTCGGGTCACCCCTTGACCGAGCCGGTGAGGCCGGAGACGTAGTGCTCGACGAAGAACGAGTAGACGATGGCGACGGGGATCGAGCCCAGCAGCGCGCCCGCCATCAGCGGCCCCCAGAAGAAGACGTCGCCGCGGATCAGCTCCGACGTCACGCCGACCGGCACCGTCTTCTCCTGCGGCGAGGAGAGGAAGACGAGCGCGTAGATGAACTCGTTCCACGAGAGCGTGAAGGCGAAGATGCCGGCCGACAGGATTCCCGGCACCGCGACCGGCAGGATGATGTAGACGAGCGCCTTCCAGCGCGACGCGCCGTCGATGCGCGCGCATTCCTCCAGTTCCTTCGGGATGGCCTTGAAGTAGCCCATCATCAGCCAGGTGCAGAAGGGGATGAGGAAGGTCGGATAGGTCAGGATCAGCGCCCAGGGCGTGTCGCCCAGGCGGAAGCTGCGGATGACGTCGGCGAGCGGGATGAAGAGCAGCGTCTGCGGCACGAGGTAGGTGATGAAGATCCCCGTGCCGAGCCCGCCCGCGAACGGGAACTTGAGGCGCGACAGCGCGTAGCCGGCGAAGACGCCGCAGACCAGCGAGATCGCGGTCGAGACCAGCGCGATCAGCATGGTGTTCCACATCCACAGGCCGAACAGCGTCTCGGCGAAGAGGTAGCGGATGTGCTCCAGCGTCGGCTCCAGCGTCCAGAACGGCGTGTAGTTCGCCGCGTTCCACGGACGGTAGAGCTCGAAGTCCGGCCGGACTGTGGTGACGACCATCCAGTAGAACGGGAAGAGCAGCCAGATCGCGAAGCCCGCCAAGGGCAGGCGGAAGAAGATCCAGCGTCGCCAGGGCGCACCTTCGATCATGGTCAGCGCGTCTCCACGCGGCGGATGTAGAGAAGCTGGAGCACGACGACGAGCAGCAGCGCCGGGAACATGGCGAGCGAGATCGCCGCCCCTTCGCTGAGCAGGCCGGTCCGCACGCCCACCTGATAGGCGTAGGTCGCGAAGAGATGCGTGGCGTTGGCGGGCCCGCCTTCGGTCAGCACGAACACGAGCTGGAAGTCGGCGAAGGTCTGGATGACCGAGAACAGCACGACGACCATGGTGACGGGCAGCAGCAGCGGCCATGTCACATACCAGAAGCGCTTCCACGGCCGGGCGCCGTCGATGGCGGCAGCCTCCTCCAGCTCGGGGCTGATCGTCTGGAGGCCGGCCAGGAGGCTGATCGCGAAGAACGGCACGCCGCGCCAGATGTTGACCTCCATGATCGCCAGCATCGCCAGATCGGAATCGCCCAGCCAATTGATGCGCTGGGTGATGATGCCGAGCTGGAACAGCATCCAGTTGAGGACGCTGAACGTCGGGTCGAACATCCATTTCCACGCGAAGGTGGAGAGCACGGTCGGGATGATGAAGGGCAGCAGGATGAAGGCGCGCACCAGCGCCTTGCCCTTGAAATGCCGGTTCAGCAAGACCGCCAGCCACAGGCCCAGCGCCAGCTTGAAGACGGTCGTGACGGCCGTGTAGAGCACGGTGTTCCATGCCGCCGTGCGGAAGATGCTGTCGTTCCAGATCTTCACGAAGTTGGCGAGGCCGACGAACTCGCCCGGCACGCCGACACGGGTGTTGGTCACCGCCAGCATGATGCCCTTGACGAAGGGATAGGCGATGAACAGTCCGAGCAGGACAAGCGTCGGCAGCAGGAGCACGAAGGCGAGCCACCGCTCGTCCTCCAGCAATCGCCGCCGCGGACGCGCGCGGACGGTGCCGGCGGCCGTGCCGGCGATCGCCATCTCCGAGCTTCTCATCGCGATTTCCCCGTCAGGTGCCGTGCGCGTCTCCCACCCGCGACCCGCGGGTCACGGGCGGGAGACGCGGACGCTCAGGCGTAGATCTTCTTCAGCTCCGCCTCGCACCACTTCACGGCGTCCTCGGCCGGCATGCCCTGGATCGCCTTCGCGTACATGTCGGTGATGATGTACTTCGACAGCACCTCTGCCGCCTTGGCGCTGGTCGGCCCTTCGTAGCCCGGGATCTGGCCGAGCCGCCCCGCGACCCGGTAGGGCTCCATGACCGGGTCCTCGTCCCACATCGCGCTCTTCTCCCAGGAGGCGGTAGCGCCGGTGGCGAAGCCCTTCTGCGAGGTGAACCACTTCTCGTAGTTGGCGGCGGTGTGCATCCAGGTCAGGAATTCCTTGGCCGCCTTCTGGTTCTTCGAATAGGTCGGCATGAAGTGCGACTGGAATGTATGGAATCCGAACTGGCCCTTCGGCCCCTTCGGCAACGGCGAGTGGAGGATGTCCGACTTGAGCTGGGCACCCTTGTCCGTCCGGTAGCTGTCGGGCCGCCGCAGGGATTCGATGTAGATCGAGGCGCCGTTGAGGGTCGCGCAGATGGTGCCCGACAGGAAGGCGCGGTTGTTGCTGGAATCGTCCCAGGCGAGGCCGCCCTCGTCATGGGCATCCTTCCAGAACGCGGTCATGAACTTGACCGATTCCACCGTCTCCTTGCTGTTGACGACGACGGTCTTCCCGTCCTTCTCGACCTCGCGGCCGCCGAACGACCACATGAAGGGATAGGCGAAGGTCGGCGGGTCGCCGAAGGAATGGCCCAGCGACTGGCCAATCGGCCGGCCCTTGGCCTTCAGCTTCTTGCCGGCGTCGCGATACTCTTCCCAGGTCGCCGGGAACGCCTTGTATCCGACCTCCTCGAACCAGGACTTCCGATAGGCGATCATCGCGCCGACGATGCAGAAGGGCATCGATATCCAGCGCTTCCCGTCGCTGCAGTTGCCCTTGGAGATCGCGTAGTAGCCGCCCTGCTGGCCGCCGATCGCCTCCGCCACGTCGGAAAGGTCGACGGCGCTCGCCGCGTAGAGATGCGGGTGGTTGTTGAACAGCATGATGAGATCGGGGCCGCTGCCCGACTGGATGCCGGCCGTGATGCGCGGCTGCAGGTCGTTGCCGTTCACCGTCTCGAAATTGACCTTGATGCCCAGCGCCTTCTCCGCCGCGGGCAGGATCGACTGCCGCAGCAGTTGGTCCGACGCCGGGACGAAGTCGTTCCAGCGCAGCCAGTGCACCGTCGTCGTCTGTCCGTAAGCGGGCGCCCGGCCCGACGCCAATATGCCCGCGAGACCGCCCAGATTCGCCGCGGCGACTCCGCCGCCGGCGAGCTTGAGGAAGCTCCGCCGATTCGTGGCCATGATTTTCTCCTCCCGACTGTTGCCCGACATTCTGTTGGTCGGGTCGAGTTCACGGACTCTAGGCAGAGAATCCGCGTGGACACAAGACTCGCTGGTACTTCCCTACCGACTTCTGATACTTGGAAACCGCCGAGTACATCAGCGCATCGGACGTTCTCCATCTTGGAATGTCCGACATACGGAACTTGATATCGTGTCACGACTTTTCGCTCGCCGACCGAGATGTGCAGCCGCACATCACACAATCGGCAAGGGCGCATTCCGCAGCGCAACGTCGCGAAGCCGGAGCGGAGACGGTCGAAGCGAGCCGGCACAGGCTCACGAAGCTGCGCCCAGCTGACGGGCGAGCGCCGCGGGCGCCGCCCCACATGCATCCTCCCCGCACTGCTCCGTTCGTTGCCGCGAGGCTAGACCAATTCGCCGGACCCGCGCCAGAGCATAACTGATCAGTTATGTTGAACGCGGCTGGCGGAATGAATCCCGTGGGCGCTACGTTGTGGCGAGGGCAATCTCGCCCGCTGGAGCGCCGGCAGAGAGCGGGAAACATGGGGACGGCCGCCATCGACGAAACTGGAGTCCGGAGCCCGCGTCCGAGCGCCGGCCGGGTCGAACGCGCGCGTGTCGAGGCGCGGCCGCTGGGCTGGACGATCGCGTTCGTCGCCACCACCGTGGCCTGGTTCGTCTACGCAGCGCCCTGGCTGCTGGGCGACCTCGTCATTCCCTGGGACGCCAAGGACTTCTACTATCCGGTCCTGCGTGCGCTCGCCGCCGCGTTCCATGCCGGCGACAGCGGTTTGTGGAACCCCTGGCTCTACGGCGGACGCGCGGCCGTGGCGGACCCGCAGTCCTGGGTGTTCACGCCGGCCTTCCGGCTTCTGGCGATGCTTGACCCCGCTCCCAGCATGCGCATGGTGGACGCCGTCCAGTTGCTCCATGTCCTGGCGGGCGGTGTCGGCACCGTGGCGCTCGGCCGCGCATTCGGATGGCGACCCGCGGCCGCGCTCCTGGCGGCGCTCGTCCTCATGTTCGGGGGCGTCGCGGCGACCCGCCTGCAGCACAGCCTGATGGTCGTCAGCTACGCCCACCTGCCCTGGGCGCTGCTGCTGCTGCGCGGCACGTTCTTCGCGGGAACCCGGGCGCGGAGGCTGGCCGCCTCGGCAGGCTTCGGCCTCGTCGCCGCCCTCATGGCGATCGATCGCGACCAGATCGCATTCCTCAATTGCCTCGTGCTGGTCGGCGTCGCCACATGCTGGCTCGTCGGCGCGGCACGCACGGACGGATGGCAGCGCGGCGCGGCGCATGCCGTCACGCTGCTGCCGGGGGCCTTCGTCGGCCTCGCGATCCTCGCGGTGCCCGTCATCCTCACCCTCGACGTTCTCGAGGTCAGCACCCGTGCCGATCTCACCTATCGCACCGCCGGCTATGCGTCGCTGCATCCGGCCGCGCTCGTCACCCTGCTCGCACCGGGAGCCTTCGGGTCCTTCGTGCCCGAGGGCTACTGGGGCTCCGGCACGCTGCCCTGGATGGCGCTGTCGGCGCTCGGCTACGACTGGAACGACGTGACCACCGCCTACCTATATGTCGGCGCGATGCCCATGGCGGTCCTGGGGCTGGCATTCGCGCGCGAGGACGCCCGGCGCCGGCTGCTCGCCGCGCCCGAAGGCCGGCTCATCGGCGCGGGGCTCGCCTTCGCGCTCCTCTATGCCCTGGGCGCATACACGCCCGCCTTCCGGCTCTTCTACGACTGGCTGCCGGGCGTGGACCTCTTCCGGCGGCCGAACGACGCCGCTTTCCTCGTGAACGCCATGGCGGCGCTGGCGTCCGGCGCGGCGATGAATGCGCTGCTGGCCGCGCGCCCCGACGACCGCTGGTCACCCATCGCTACGACCACCGTGGTACTGGCCGGCGCCGCGCTCGCGGGTGCGGGGATGTGGCTCGGCCTGCGCCTCGGGCACGCGGGCGACATGGCGACGGCGCTCGCGATCGGCGCGGCGATGCTGGCTGCGGCGGTGGCGATCGCCCGCGGCATGACGTCGCCGCGCCATCGCGCGGCGTGGACGGCAGCCGCCCTCCTCTTCGCCGCCACCGACCTCGTGGCGCATCATTCCGGCTCGATCCTGAACGCGCGTCCGGAGTCGTCCATCGCCGCCTACCGCCCGGAAGGCGCACGGCTGGCGGCCGATATCCGCGACGCGCTCGACGGCGCCGACGGCCACTACCGCGCCGAGATATTCGGCCTCGACCGCGTGCCGGGCGGCGACGGCGGCGGCTCCTGGCAGAACGCCGCCCTCGCCTACGGCATCGAGCAGACCCTGGGCTACAATCCGCTGCAACGCGCCGACTACGCGTCGGCGGTGGGCGCCAGCCAGAACAACCACCAGCCGAACCGCCAGCTGACCACCCTGTTCGGCGGCTACGACAGCCCGCTCGCTCGCCTGCTCGGCATCCGCGTCGTGGTGACGGGGCGGCCGATCGAGACGATCGTGCCCCAGACGGCATGCGGCGGCCTGCGCTTCCTCGGCATGCGGGACGGCGCCTACATCTACGAGAATCCCGCCGCCCTGCCGCGCGCCATGCTGGTCCCGCACGGCGTGCGCGATCGCGGCGGGCCGTTGCCGCCCGATCCCCGCCGCGTCGTTCTCCTCGACCGCATCGGACCGGGAGAGATCGGGGGTGGCAGCGACGACCCGATCGGCAAGGTCGAGATCGTCGCCTACGAGACCGACGAGGTACGGCTGGCGGCACGCCTGACGCGCCCCGGCTGGCTCGTCCTCAACGACCGCTTCCACCCGGGATGGCGCGCCACCGTCGACGGCCGCGAAGTTGCCATCCGGCGCGCCAACCGCCTGTTCCGTGCCGTGCGCCTGCCGGCCGGCAATCACATCGTCCGCTTCGAGTTCGCGCCGCTCCGGGTCGAGCGGCTTCTGCAGATGGCGGGCAGCCTGCTCGACGACTGAAGCCGGCGCACTCGAAGGATGACCGGCGAAGCGGGTCAGGATTGCGCGGCTGTCCTTGCGCCCCTCGACGATGCTCGGGGTGAGGAAGGTCTTTGATGGCAATAAGGAAGGCCTCATCCCGAACATTGTCGAGGCCTCATCCCGAGCGCGGCGCGCACGCGCGCCGCTGTCGAGGGACGCAACTGCGCTCGTCCGAGACTCCAAGTGTCATCTTCAAGGGCCGCCGGTATAAAGCCGGCGGTGCGACGATGCGGGCATCGAGTGGGCGAGCGACGCGCGAGGAGCCGGGCATGGAGAGGATGGACATCGACCGCATCACCGGCTGGCACGCCCATGTCTACTTCGATGCGACGAGCCGGGAGACGGCCCTCGCGCTCAGGTCGGCGATCGAGACGCGCTTCGCGGGCACCATGGAGATGGGCCGCTTCCACGAGCGGCCGGTCGGGCCGCATCCCTGCTGGAGCTACCAGGTCGCGTTCGCGCCGGACCGCTTCGCCGAGATCGTGCCCTGGCTCGCCCTCAATCGCGGCGCGCTCGTGGTCTTCGTCCACCCGAACACCGACGACGCCCTGGCCGACCACCGCGACCGCGCGCTCTGGCTGGGCGCCAAGCTGGATCTCGATCTTTCTGTCCTGAACCCCGCGTGAGGCAGCCCATCGCCGTCAACGGGGCGCATGCGCGAGGAGATGGCGCTTGGCCAGTTCCGCCGCCAGGAGGTAGGCACCGGTCACTCCGCCGAGCGCCGCCAGCATAGCCGGCGGCAATGGCACCAGGCCGAACCAAGGTGCGAGCGGGCTGTAGGGCAGCAGCACCGCTGCCGCGACGACTCCCAGCGAGCTCGCTACCAGCGCCGGATGCGGGCGGCTCGACCATGATCGTCCCCCGGTCCGCACCACGAAGATCACCAGCACCTGGCTCATCAGAGATTCCACGAACCAGGCGGTTTGGAACTGGGCTTCGGGCGCGCCGAACACCAGGACCAACAGGCCGAACGTCAGAAGATCGAACAACGAGCTGACCGTGCCGAGTACGAACATGGAGTTGCGGACGTAGTCCATGTCCCACCGTCGCGGCTCCGCGATCATCGCCTCATCGACCCGGTCGAGAGGGATGGCGATCTCGGACATGTCGTAGAGCAGGTTGTTGAGCAGAATCTGCACCGGCAGCATGGGCAGGAATGGCAGCAGCACGACCGCGCCGGCCATCGAGAACATGTTCCCGAAGTTCGAGCTCGTGCCCATCGTTACGTACTTCATGATGTTGGCGAAGGTCCTCCGGCCTTCGCGCACGCCCTCCGCGAGGACGTTCAGATCCTGCTTCAGCAGGATCATCGCGGCCGCCTCCTTGGCGACGTCGACCGCGTCTGCAACCGAAACACCGATATCCGCCGCGTGCAACGACGGCGCGTCGTTGATGCCATCGCCGAGATAGCCGACGACATGGCCCCGCCGGCGCAGCGCCGCGATGATGCGCGCCTTCTGCGGCGGCGTTACGCGGCAGAACAGCGTCGTGCCGTCGAGCCGGGCCGACAGCGCTTCGTCACTCAATCCAGCGAGCTCCGGACCGGCAATGCACCCCAGGATCGGGACACCCAGCGTGGTGCAGACGTGACGGGTCACCTGCTCGTTGTCGCCGGTGACGACCTTGACCGCCACGCCCAGCCCGGCCAGAGCTTGCAGCGCCAAGCGAGCGCTCTCCTTCGGCGGGTCGAGGAAGGCCGCGAAGCCGACGAAGGTCAGCTCCGACTCGTCGGCAATCCCCGCATGCTCGCGGGTCGGCTCGACCTCCCGCCACGCCACCCCGAGCAGCCGGAACCCCTCGCTTCCCAGGCGTTCCAGCGTGTCATGCGCGATGGCGCGGGTCGCCTCATCGAGGGGCACGGCGGCCTCGCAGCCGGCGCGCCGGCAGGTGGAGGAATGCCCGAGCACGTCCTCCGGCGCGCCCTTGACCACGAGGAAGCGGCGCCCATCGCGCTCTGCCAGAACGGAAACGCGGCGGCGCTCGAAGTCGAATGGCACCTCGTCGATTTTTTTCCACCGGTCTTCGGCGGGCCGCACCGCCTCGAGGATGGCGTCATCGAGCGGACTCTTGAGACCGGTCTCGAACATCGCGTTGACGTGCGCCCATGCCAGGACCTGATCGCTCTCCACCCCTGCGATGTCGACCTCGCGGATGAGACGGATGTGCGCTTCGGTCAGCGTGCCGGTCTTGTCGCTGCAGAGCACGTCCATGCTGCCGAGGTCATTCACGGCCGAGAGGCGCTTGACGATCACCTGCTCGCGCGACATGCGGACTGCGCCACGCGCCAGGGTCACGGAGACCACCATCGGCAGCAGCTCCGGCGTCAGCCCCACGGCCAACGCCAGGGCAAAGAGAAACGATTCGATGAGTGGCCGTTCGAACAAGAGATTGATGAAAAGCACGAACAGGACGAGCAGCACAGTCAGGCGCACCAGCAGCATGCCGAATCGGCGCAGACCAATCGCGAAGGCGGTCGGCGGCGGCTTCTCCTGCAACGCTCCCGCGACGCCGCCGAGGCGGGTGGCGCGGCCGGTCGCGATGACGACCGCACGCGCCGTGCCGCTGACGACGGAGCAGCCCATGAACACGCCGTTGCCGGGGGTGGATGTGCCGCTCTCCCGCACTGGCGTGCGACCGGCGCTCTTCTCCACCGGATAAGGCTCGCCGGTCAGCAGCGCCTCGTTGACGAACAGGTCGCGCGCCTCGGTGAGGCGGCAGTCCGCGGGCACGAGATCGCCAGCGCCGAGCCGGATTACGTCGCCGATCACCAGGTCCGACGCGCGCAGGTCCACCTCGCCTCCGTCGCGCATCGTCCGGACGCGCAACGCGACCCTTCGACGCAGAGCGTCGGCGGCGGCTTCCGCGCGGCTCTCCTGGAGGAAATCCAGCAGCACGGAGAGGAGCACCACGGCTGCGATGATGAGGAAACTCGCGAGCTCCTGCGTTGCGGCGGCGACCGCAGCGGCGAAGAGGAGCACGACCACGAGAGGATCGACGAAGCGCCGCAGCAGCCCGCCGAGGAGGCGTCGGTGCTTGGATGCATCGAGGAGATTGGGCCCCGAAGACCGACGGCGCGCCGCGGCCGCCGCAGTGCTCAGTCCGGCAACGCCGCTGCCCAGCGCGGCGAAGAGGTCCTCCAGCGATGCTGCCCAGAGGTCGGCATCGTCCGAACGGTCAGCCATGGCGTCGCCCCCGCGCTCTCCCCGGGCGCCAGCGGCAGGAGGAGGCCCGGAACGATCATGTTACCACCGCCGGGATGGAGGGCTTCGTGTTCCCGCCGGCGCCGGGACTGGCTGGCTACGCGAGCTTCTCCAGCTTCTGCAACGTGCGCAGGTGGGAAGGCAGCGGCTGATCGGGATAGGTGCTGGGCCAGTTCGTGTAGGCGACCTCGCCCACGTAGATGTCGCCGCGCGAGTCGACGGCGATGCCGTGCGGCGCCTGGAAGCGACCGACTTCGAGGCCGGGGCCGTCCTTGCCGCCGAGGCGCGCGACCAGCTCGCCCTTGGTGGTCACGAGGCTGATGCGCGGCCCGAGATTCGGGACGGCGCGGTTGACGGGCATGCCGGGGCCGAGCTCGCCGATCACGCAGAGCCCGCCATGGCCCGGGCACAGGAACAGGCCGCAGGGCCGATGCAGGTTGTTCCACTGCGCCTCGTAGCGGCCCTCGCCGTCGAACACCTGCACACGGTGGTTCTCGCGGTCGGCCACGTAGACCCAGCCGTCGTCGTCCGCGACGATGTTGTGGACGATGTTGAACTGGCCGGGGCCGCTGCCGGGCTCGCCCCAGAACTTGAGCGGCCTGCCGTCGGGCGCATACTTGTGGACGCGCGCGTTGCCGTAGCCGTCGGAGACGAAGATGTCGCCCCGCGGCGACAGCGCGGTGTGCGTGCATCGGTTGAAGGCGGTGCCGCTCATGAAAGGTGCCGGCTTGCCCGGGATGCCGATCTCCAGCAGCACCTTGCCCTCGGGGGTGCATTTGCGGACCGTGTGGTCGCCGTCGTCGGTGCAGTAGAGCATCCCGTCGGGCCCGAAGTGGATGCCGTGGGCGCGCGTGAACACGCCCTCGCCCCATGACCGCAGGAAGTTGCCGTCGCGGTCGAAGACCATCATCGGATGGGCCCCGCGATTGAAGACGTAGACCTGATCCTTGCCGTCGACCGCGACCCCGGCGACGTCGCGGAACGACCAGCCGTCGGGCAGCTTTGCCCAGTCGGGATTGACGCGATAGCGGTGGGCGCCGTCGCCGAGCACGACCGACATTGGCGAATCTCCCGGGCTCAACGGCCCATGACGAGGCTTGGCAGGAAGGTCACGATACCGGGGAAGAGGATGAACAGGAGGACGCAGAGCATGTCCGCGACGACGAAGGGCCATACGCCGCGGAAGATCTGCTGCAGGGGTATGTCCGGACGCACGCCGGCGACGACGTAGCAGTTGAGCCCGACCGGCGGCGTCAGCAATCCGATCTCCACCATCTTCACCACGATGATGCCGAACCAGATCGGATCGAAGCCGAGGCTGTTCATCACCGGCGAGATGACCGGCAGCGTCAGCAGCAGCATGCCGATGCCGTCCATGAAACAGCCGAGCACGAGGTAGAGCACCAGGACGAAGGCCAGCACGAGATAGGGCGAGACGCCGATCGCCGCGATCCAGTCCGAGAAGGCGCTCGACACGCCCGCGAAGGCGAGGAAGCGTACGAAGATCAGCACGCCCCAGATGATGGAGAAGATCATCACCGAGAGCTTGGCCGTGTCGACGAGCGACGCCAGCAGGCCCCTGCCGGACAGCATGCCGCGCAACAGCGCCATGACGAAGATGATGAAGGCGCCGAGCGCCCCCACTTCGGTCGGCGTCGCCCAGCCCGTGTACATGCCGCCCAGCACGGCACCGATCACGAAGACGATCGGCACGATCTCGGGCAGGGTCGTGATCCGCTCGTGCCAGGAGGCCGGGCCCGACGGCGTTCCCAGCGCCGGATTGATCATGAAGCGCACGAGGATCGCCGCGGAGTAGACGAGCGCCGATATGGCGCCCGGGATGAACCCGGCCAGCAGCAGGCCGCCGATCGACGTCTCGGTGATGATCCCGTAGACGACCATGATCGCCGACGGCGGGATGAGGGAGGCGAGCGTGCCGCCGGCGGCGACCAGCGCCGACGCGATGCTCGGGTGGTACTTGTAGCGGAGCAGCTCCGGCAGGGCGATGCGGCTGAAGACGGCGGCGGTCGCCGTGCTGGCGCCGGATACGGCCGCGAAGCCGGCCGCCGCGAACACGGTGGCGATGCCGAGCCCCCCCGGCAGCCAGCCGAGCCAGGCGCGCGCGCATCTATAGGCACCGTGGACGATGCCGGCATGGTGCGCCAGATGGCCGATCAGGATGAACAGCGGCAGCACCGAGAGCGCGTAGTTGGTGGTGTCCGAATAGGGGATGTGGCCGGCGATGCCGACGGCGCGGTCGAAGCCCTTCAGCGCCCACAGGCCGCAGAAGCCGACGATCCCCGAAGCGACGAAGATGCGCACCCCGAGCGCGATCATGACCGCCAGCGCGATCATGCCGATGATGCCGTAGTGGATGGGATCCATGGGCCGCCCCGTCAGCGGCGATGGTCGGACGAGGAGGCGGCGGCGACCGCCGACTCCTCCAGTGCATCGTCGACCGGCACGTGCCGCTCGGGCACCGCGATCGGCACGGCGTCGGGATGGGCGATCAGCCGCAGGAAGCCGATCGCCTCCAGCACGAGGCGCAGCCAGAGGATCGAGAAGCCGACCACCGGGACGAACTTCGACGGCCAGGTCGGCCACCGCGTGTTGATCGTCGAATCGCCGATCTCCCAGGCGTTGTCGAAGAAGTGGTAGACGCCGGGCCAGATCGCCGTGATCAGCGCCAGCGCCGCCACGGTCGTCAGCAGCTCGAAGACGAGGCGGGCACGCCCGTGGAAGAAGTCGATGAGCAGGTCGACCCGGATATGGCCGCCCTGCCGCCAGCAGTAGGAGACGGTCAGCAGGGCATAGGCGGCCATCGTCTGCTCGATCAGGTCGAGCTGGCCGTAGAGCGGGCTGTTGAAGAGCTTGCGCAGCAGAATCTCCGCCACGCCGACCCACATGACGATGAAGATGACCGCGCCGCCGATGATGGCGGTCGCCCCCTCGACCAGCTTCAGCCAGCGGTCGGCGGCGGACAGTGCCGCCGCCCCGCCCGCCTCCGGCCCGCCGCCGGCCACGGCTGCCCGCCCTAGCGGCCGAGCGCCTTCTTCGCCTTCTCGGCCTCGGCCAGCACCGTGTCCAGAAGCTCCTGGGCCGGCACGCCCTTGGCGCTCGCTTCCTTGACCCATTCAGACCAGACGGGGCGGGCGCCGACCTCGATGAAGCGCTTAAGCTCGGCCTCGGGATACGTGATGGCGACGAGGCCGCGCTTCTGCCACGCCGCCAGGTTCTTCTCGTCGGTCACCTTCTGCGCCGTCTTCAACGCCTCATAGGCGAGCGGACGCCCCTTCTCCATGAGGTCGCGGTATTGCGGCGGCAGCTTCTGGAATGCCTGGATATTGACGATCGTCGGGCAGTTGTTGGCGCCGGGAGCGAGGTTCGTCGTGTACCACTTGGCGATCTCCTCGATCTTGTACGCGGCGAACGCGTAGGTGTACGGGAAGGCCGCCGCCCGGAAGACGCCGCGCTCGAGCGAGTTGTAGACCTCGGGTGCCGGCACCGAGGTCGGCACCGCACCCAGATGCTTCAGCGCGTCGCCGGTGCCGCCCAGCGCCCGGACGCGCATGCCCTTGAAGTCGTCGACCTTGAGCGGCGGCTCGCCGGTCCCCATCAGCTCCGACTGGGGCTGCAGCACCGACATCAGCAGCATGGCGTTCCAGCGCTTGAACTCGCCCGCGATGTAGGGATGCTTGTAGATGACGTCGTGGACCCGGGCGTGGATGTCCGGATCGGCGAGCGGCAGGCCCGGCAGGTCGAGGACGTTGATCCCGGGATGCTTGCCCGGGTGATAGCCCGTGCAGATCTGCGCCATCTCGAAGGCGCCGAGCTTGATGTTGTCGAGGTTGTCGGGACCCTTCGACAAGGCATCGCCGTAGTGGATCTTGATGGTGAACTTGCCGCCCGTCTCGGCGGCGACGTGCTTCGACAGTGCCTCGATGCCCGCGGTGAAGGCCCTGGGCGGGCCCCAGACGGAGAGATCCCAGTTGAGCTTGGGTCCGTCGACCGCCGCCGACGCCGTCGAGGTGACGATGCCGCAGGCGGCGACCGCGAGGGCCGCCTTCATGGTGACGTTCATACTGTCATCCTCCCCAAGGACATTGCGGTCGCGTTCGTACCGGGCCGATGCCGCGGCGCGCGTTTGCGACGATGGTGATGCAACGTCGGGGAAGGGTCAAACCGAAATCCGTCAGCGCAGCCAGACGCCTCCCACGACCAGCAGCGCGATGAGGACGGGAACGGGCCAGCGCAACAGCGCCCGTAGGCGTTGCGCCGCGGCACCTTTCCACCCGAGCGCATCGGCGACCGCGGCCGCCGGCATGGCGCGACCGACGAGCAGTGCGAACAGGATGCCGGCCACCGGCAGGACGATGTTCGACGCGACTCCGTCGATCAGCCCGTAAAGATCGAGGCCCGCGACGGGCCGCACGTCCTTCCAGACATTGTAGGAGAGGACGGTCGGGATGCCGCCGACCGCCGCGGCGAGCCCGACGGCGACGGCGGCCCGCCCGCGGCGCCAGCCGGCGCGGCGTTCGAGCGGCGCCACCACCAGCTCGACGAGCGACAGCGTCGTGGCCAGCGCCGCGATGAAGAGCAGCAGGAAGAAGCCGGCGGCGATCGCGTCGCCCGCCGGCAACCGGCCGAAGGCGATGGGCAGCGTCACGAAAACGAGGCCGCTGCCCGCGGCGGGATCGAGGCCATGGGCGAACACCAGCGGGAACACGGCGAGCCCCGAAACCAGGGACAACGCCGTGTCGCCGATGACGATGGCGGCCGCCGCCGCGCCCAGCCGCACATCCTTGCCGGCATAGGCCGCGTAGGTCGCCATCGCACCGAAGCCGACGCCGATCGAGAAAAAGCCGAGGCCGAGGGCCTCCAGGGCGGCCGCCGCGGTCAGCGCTTCCGGCCTCGGCATCAGCATGAAGGCCGCCGCACGGCCCATGTCGCCCGTGACGGCGGCATAGGCTGCGAGCGCCACGAGCGAGAGCGCCAGCACGGGCATGAGGATCGTGCAGGCCGTCTCGATCCCGCCGGCGACACCGCGCGCGACGATCGCCACGGTGATCGCGAGGAAGGCGGCCTGCCACGCCGCAAGGCGCAGCGGGTCGCCGATGACCCCGTCGTAGATCGCCTGCGCGTGCCGGGCGTCGGTGCCCCGGAAGCCGTCGACGATGGACCGCAGCGCATAGTCCATCGTCATGCCGGCGATGACCGCGTAGTAGGTCAGGATGAGGAAGCTGCCGCCGACGGCCAGGACGCCTACCGCCGCCCAGGCCGGCGACCGCCCATCGGCGCGCGCGGCGACGGCGATGCTGCCGATGATGTCCGTCCGCCCGCGCCTGCCGACCACGAACTCCGCCAACAGCAGCGGCACCACCACCAGCAGCAGCCCGAGCAGATAGAACAGAAGAAAGGCGGCGCCGCCGTTCTCGCCGACCTCGTAGGGGAACTTCCAGATCGAGCCGAGCCCGACCGCCGAGCCGATCGACGCCAGGATGAACCCGACGCGCCCCGAGAATTGCTGTCCTTCCATCCCGCCCTCGCGCGCCGCGGCCCGTTCGATGCCGATGCAAGGCGACACGGTAGACGATGCGCGGGCACCGTCGATGATCTGGCGCAACGCTGTTGACGATCCGAAAATGACGAATTACGATATTCGTCATAGTTCCAGATGAGAGCGATGGCCACCCGCCCCCGTGCATCCGCCGACGAGACCCGCAGCCGCATCGTCGAGAAGGCCGACGAACTGTTCCGGCGCATGGGCTTCGCCAAGACGACGGTTGCCGACATCGCGGGTGAGCTCGCCATGTCGCCGGCCAACGTCTACCGCTTCTTCGCATCCAAGGGGGCGCTCGTCGAGGCGATCTGCGACCTCCATCTGGGACGAATCCAGGACGCCGCCATGCGCATCGCCCGCGGTCCCGGCCCGGCAGTCGAGCGGCTGGAGCGCTACGTCCTGGCGAATCTGCAGTATCACAAGGAAAACCTGCTCAGTGGCGAGAAGATCTTCGAGATCGTCGAGATCGCCATGGACCAGCACTGGGAGGCGATCGAGCAGCACAAGGAGACGATGCGCACGATCATCGAGCTGATCGTGCGCTCCGGGATCGACGCCGGCGAGTTCGGCCCCTGCGACCCGCGTGAGGTCTCGCGCCTCCTGTTCGGCTGTCTCATGCGTTTCTGCCATCCGCTGCTCGTCCATCAGTTCGTGGCGGAGGATCTCGAAGCGCAGGCACGCGCCACCGTGCGCTTCCTGGCGCTCGCCCTCCGGTGATCCCTTTTTTTGTCATGGCTGTGATGAATATTCAGTTTCGTCATCAATCATCCATCATAGGAGAGGTCCGATGACCTTGGCATTCCGCCTCGCCGCTGCCGCGGTGGCCCTCGCCGCGGCCACCGCGTCGCTGGCCGCCTGCAAGCGCGAGGAAGCGGCCGTCCACGAGCCGCCGGCCCCGCGCGTCCAGGTCGAGCGGGTGACGCTCGGCCCGGCAGAGACCGCGCGGACCTTCGTCGGCACCGTGCGCCCGCGCCACGAGACCGACCTCGGCTTCCGTGTCGCCGGCAAGATCGTCGAGCGGCGGGTCGCCGTCGGTGACCGGGTGCGCGAAGGCGACGTCGTCGCCCGGCTGGACGCGACCGACCTGCGGCTGCAGGTCGAGAGTGCGGAGGCCGAGCTCGCCGCCGCGCAATCGAGCTTCGCGCAGGCGTCGGCCGACGAGCGCCGCTATGCCGGCCTCAAGACCAGCGGCTACGCGGCGCTCGCCGATTACGACCGCCGCAAGGCCGCCCGCGACGAGGCCGACGGCCGGGTCAAGCGGGCGCGACGGTCGCTCGAGCTCGCCCGCAACCAGGAGGCATATACCGATCTCCGTGCCGATGCCGACGGCGTGGTGACCCAGACCATGGCCGAGGCGGGCCAGGTGGTCGCGATCGGCCAGGGCGTCGTGCGCCTCGCCCGCGAGGGCGAGAAGGAGGCGCTGGTCGCCCTGCCGGAGACCTGGCTCGCCGAGGCGCGCGACGCGGAAGCGACGGTGCGCCTGTGGTCGGATGCGGTGCGCGCGTATCCGGCCCGGCTGCGCGAGCTGGCGCCGCAGGCCGATCCCGCGACCCGCACCTATGCCGCGCGCTTCACCATCGCGGACGCCGGGCCGGAGACGGCGCTCGGCATGACCGCCACCGTGACGCTGGTGCGGCGCGACCAGGAGGCCGCCGCCCGCGTGCCCATGGCAGCGATCTTCAACCAGGGCAAGGGACCGGGCGTGTGGGTCGTCGACCCCGCGACGAGCACCCTGGCGCTGCGGCCGGTGACGGTAGCCAGCTTCGGCAGCCGCACCGCCGTCGTCAGCGACGGCCTCGCCGACGGCGAGACGATCGTCACGCTGGGCGTCCAGAAGCTCGAGGCCGGGCGCCGGGTGCGCCCGATCGCGGCGCGCTGAGCCCGAACACGGAGGACGGGGTCATGGAACGCTTCAACCTTTCCGCCTGGGCGATCGGCCACCGCGCCCTCGTCCTCTACCTCATGCTGGTGCTCGCGGCCGGCGGCGCCTGGGCCTATCTCAAGCTGGGCCGCGCCGAGGACCCTTCCTTCACCATCAAGGTGATGATCGTCTCCGTCGAGTGGCCGGGCGCCACCGCCGACGAGATGAAGGCGCAGGTCACCGACCGCATCGAGAAGAAGCTGCAGGAGCTGCCCTGGCTGGAGCGGGTCGAGACCTATTCGCGCCCGGGCGTCTCGTTCCTCCAGGTCGTGCTGCGCGATTCGACCCCGCCCGCGCAGGTTCGCGACCTCTGGTACCAGGTGCGCAAGAAGGTCGGCGACATCCGGCACGAGCTGCCGCAGGGCATCGTCGGCCCCGGCTTCAACGACGAATACGGCGACGTCTACTCCGCCCTCTACATGGCGACCGCCGACGGGATGGCCCCGGCGGCCCTGAAGCGCCGGGTCGAGGACATCCGGCAGACCCTGCTGCGCGTCCCCGGCGTCGCCAAGGTGGACATCATCGGCGACCGGCCCGAGCGCATCTTCATCGAGTTCAGTCATGCGCGGCTGGCCGGCCTCGGCGTCACGCCGCAGCAGATCTTCGAGAGCGTGGCGCGCCAGAACGCCGTCGTCGCCACGGGAACGGTCGAGACTGCGGCCGACCGCGTGGCGGTCCGCGTCAGCGGCGCCTTCGCCGGCACCGACGCCATCGCCGCCGTGCCGATCGCCGCCGGGGGCCGCGTCTTCCGCCTCGGCGACATCGCGACCGTGACCCGCGGCTACGAGGACCCGCCGCGCTTCCTCGTCCGCCAGGAGGGCGCACCCGCCATCGGCATCGGCGTCGCCATGACCGAGGGCAGCGACATCCAGGCGCTCGGCCGCGAGCTCGAGCGGACGATGGCACGGGTCCGCGCCGAGCTTCCGGTCGGCATCGACATCCGCCAGGTCGCCGACCAGCCGAAGGTCGTCGGCGAATCCATATCCGAGTTCGTCAAGGTCTTCGCCGAGGCGCTGGCGATCGTCATGATCGTCGGGCTCGTCTCGCTCGGCCTGCGCACGGGCGTCGTCGTCGCGCTCTCGGTGCCACTGGTGCTGGCGATCGTGTTCCTCGTGATGTACGCGGCCGCCGTGCCGCTGCACCGGATCACGCTGGGCGCGCTCATCATCGCGCTCGGCCTGCTGGTCGACGACGCGATCATCGCCATTGAGATGATGGTCGTGAAGATGGAGCAGGGCTGGGACCGGGCGCGCGCGGCGACCCACGCCTGGACCTCGACCGCCTTCCCGATGCTGACCGGCACGCTGGTGACGGCGGCGGGATTCCTCCCCGTCGGCTTCGCCCGCTCGTCGTCGGGCGAATATGCCGGCGGCATCTTCTGGGTAGTGTCGCTGGCGCTGATCGCGTCCTGGCTGGTCGCGGTCGTCTTCACGCCCTATCTCGGCCTGAAGCTGCTGCCGGACTTCGCCAGGCGGGGCCGCCACGCCGACCCCGCGGCCCTCTACGACACCCGCATCTACCGCTGGCTCCACGCCGCCGTCGCCTGGTGCGTCCGCCGCCGCAAGTCGGTGGTGGCGGCGACGGTGGCCCTCTTCGTGCTCTCGCTCTACGGCTTCGAGATGGTGCAGCAGCAGTTCTTCCCGACCTCGACCCGGCCGGAGCTGTTCCTGGAGATGCGCCTGCCCGAGGGCACTTCGATCGCCGCGACCGAGGCGACGGCGCGCTCGGCCGAGGCGCTGCTCAAGGGCGATCCCGACATCGCCACGTACACGACCTATGTCGGCCAAGGTGCGCCGCGCTTCTGGCTCGGCCTCAACCCGGTGCTGCCGAACACCAACTTCGCCCAGGTCGTCATCGTCGCGCGCGACACCGAGGCGCGCGAGCGGATCAAGGCGCGGCTCGACCGCGCCATCGCGATGGGTGCCCTGACCGAGGCGCGCGCCCGTGTCGACCGCTTCGTCTTCGGGCCGCCGGTCGGCTTCCCGGTGCAGTTCCGTGTCGCCGGCCCGGACGCGATGCAGGTGCGCGACATCGCCTACCGGGTGCGGGACCTCATGCGGGCCAACAAGGCGGTCGTCGACCCGCACCTCAACTGGGACGAGCAGGCCAAGAGCGTTCGCCTGGCGGTCGACCAGGACCGGGCCCGCGCCCTCGGCCTGACGCCGCAGGACATCGCCGGCACGCTGGCGACGCTCCTCTCGGGCTACACGGTGACCGCCCAGCGCGAGGGCATCGAGCTGGTCGACGTCGTCGCCCGCGCGGTGCCCGAAGAGCGGCTGGCGCTCGACCGGCTGCCGGAGCTGACGATCGCGACGCGCGACGGCGTGCCGGTGCCCCTCTCGCAGGTCGCCCGCATCGAGACGGGCTACGAGGAGCCGATCCTGTGGCGGCGCAACCGCGACATCGTGCTGACGGTGCGCGGCGACGTCGTCGACGGCGTGCAGCCGCCCGACGTGACGCGCCAGCTCACGCCCGCCATGCAGGCGCTGGCGACCTCGCTCCCCGACGGCTACCGCATCGAGGCCGGCGGCTCGGCCGAGGAAAGCGCCAAGGCGAACGCCTCGATCGTGGCGGTCCTGCCGGTCACCTTCCTCGTCATGGCGACCTTGCTGATGTTCCAGCTGCAGAGCTTCGCGCGGCTCGGCATCGTCTTCGCCACCGCACCGCTCGGCGTCATCGGCGCGGTCGGCATGCTGCTGGCGACCGGCCGGCCCTTCGGGTTCGTGGCGCTGCTGGGGCTGCTGGCGCTGTCGGGGATGATCATGCGCAACGCGGTCATCCTGGTGGACCAGATCGAGACCGACGTCGCGGCCGGCCACGACCGCTACCGGGCGATCATCGACGCGACCGTGCGGCGCAGCCGTCCGGTGGTGCTGACGGCGGCGGCCGCCATCCTCGCCATGATCCCGCTCTCGCAGAACGTCTTCTGGGGACCGATGGCGATCACCATCATGGGTGGCCTGATCGTCGCCACCGTGCTGACGCTCTTCTTCCTGCCGGCGCTCTACGCACTCGCCTTCCGGGCACGGGCGGCGGCCGCCGACGGCGCAAAGTCGCCGTCGCCGGCAGCCGGCGCCACCACCCAGGTGCCGGCGGGCGCCGACTAGGTGCGGTTGTGGACCGCGTTCACAGCAGCTCGAAGTCGCCCACGCCGAGTTGCGACTTGACGATGCCGACCAGGTACACGCCCTCGCCGCTGTCGCCGAGTGGCACGAAGGCACCCTGGTCGGTATCCGTCACCCGCTGGATCAGCTCTTCGATCGAGCCGATCGGGCTGCCGTTGATCGCGCCGTCGGTGACGTCGACCAGGATGCGGTCCTGGCCGGGCGCGAAGTCGTCGATGCGGTCGATGCCGCAGGCGGTGCCGAACTGGAAGCGGTCGGCGCCGACGCCGCCCTCGAGCGTGTCGTTGCCCCGGTCGCCCGACAGCCAGTCGTCGTCCGAGCCGGTGAACACGAAGTCGTTGCCCTGGCCGCCATAGGCGGTGTCGTTCCCGGCCGATCCGAAGACGTTGTCGTTGCCGATGTTGCCGTTCACCCAGTCGTCGCCGAAGTCGCCGTAGACGAAGTCGTTGCCCTGGCCGCCCTGCAGCGTGTCGCCGCCCTCGTCGCCGCGCAGCTCGTCGTCGCCGAGATTGCCGTTCAGCCAGTCGTCGTGGTTGTCGCCGAAGAGCTGATCGTTGCCGCCATTGCCGAGGATGGTGTCGTTGCCAGCACCGCCACGGATCGAATCCGCGACGTCGGAGCCGTTGATGACGTCGTCGTCGATGAAGGCGCCGAAGATGATCCCGCCGTTGACCGTCGTCGGACCGTTGAGGTCGGCCATGCCCTGAATCCCTGTTGCCGGTCGCACCCGTCCGGGCGCGCATTTCGTGGGCGCGCATAATCCCGTCGTCGCCCTGCGGTGGCAAGCGCGCGGAAGGCGAGTTGGCGGCCGCGGAAGTTGCGAGGGCAACCCTGCCCGTCTAGGGTCGTTGTTTCATGCGCTCCGACTGGCGGAAGGAGCGTCCGGGGGGCCGGAGAAAACCGAGGAGGCCGTGAGATGGCGTTTGTCAGCGCCCAGAAATCGACCGACGTGTTCTCGACCCAGTTCATGCCCTGGCCGCAGCAGATCTTCGTGCTGGTCGCCGACGCCACGACCTTCGTCGGGCGCCACCCGGACGCCGACAGCACGGCGGCGACCGGCACCTTCACCTATCCCCCCGCCGACACCCGGGTGGAACCGACGGGCGGTACCATCGTCGACTATTCGGTGACGCTGGCGAGCGGCGACAAGCAGTTCGACGCCACCGGCTTCTCGATCGACGTCGGCCAGTTCCTCGCGTTCCGCGCCGGCGGTGACACCTATGGGTTCGCGCAGTACGCGCTGCGCGGTGCCGATACGCTCTTCGGCAGCGCCGAGAATGACGTCCTCGCCGGCTTCGCCGGCGCCGACACGCTGAACGGCAACCCCGGCGACGACGTCGTGTACGGGAACTCCGGCGCCGACCGGGTGATCGGCGGCAGCGGCGCCGACTGGCTCTTCGGCGGCCAGGGCGCCGACACGGTGCTGGGCGGGCCGGGCAACGACCCGCATGTCAACGGCAACCGCGGCGACGACCTCGTGTTCGGCAACCTCGGCGCCGACACGATGTACGGTGGCCAGGGCAACGACACGCTGGTCGGCGACGACGGCGACGGTAGCGGCAACGGCGGCGCCGACTACCTCTCGGGCGACGCCGGCGACGACGACCTCTACGGCGACTACGGCGACGACACGCTGGTCGGCGGGACCGGGGCGGACCGCTTCCTGCTCTTCACCGGCGAGGGCGACGACCTGATC
>JBFWXJ010000004.1:0-17878 GCA_050187535.1 Alphaproteobacteria bacterium
GGTGTGGCCTTCGTGCATGGGCCGGACATGGCGAACTTCGCGGGGCTGGCCCAGCGTCTGGCGGCGGCCGGCGCGACCGAGACGGTGCGCGACGCCGCGGAGCTGGCGGCGGCCGTCGGGCGGCTGCTCGACGACCCGGCCGCGCGCGCGGGCCGCATCGCCGCGGCCCGCGCGGTGGCGGCCAACGAGGCGGGCGCCCTCGACCGCACGATGGCGGCGCTGGCGCCGCTGCTGGACCGGCTCGGCACGGCCGATGCGCGCCCCTGACTGGTGGGGGCGCCGCGGCGCCGCGGCGACGCTGCTGCGGCCGCTGGGTGCGCTCTACGCGGCCGGCGCCATATTGCGCCGCACCGCGACGCGGCCGTGGCGGGCACCGATCCCGGTCCTCTGCATCGGCAACCTGACGCTGGGCGGCACCGGCAAGACACCGGTCACGATCGACCTCGCCGAGCGCCTGGCGGACCGCCGGCCGCATGTCGTCACTCGCGGCTATGGCGGCCGGCTGCACGGGCCGGTCGCGGTGGATCGCCAGGCCCATTCGGCGGCCGATGTCGGCGACGAGCCGCTGCTGCTGGCGCGCGCCGCGCCCACCTGGGTGGCGCGCGACCGGCCGGCGGGCGGGCGGGCAGCGGTGGCGGCGGGCGCCGGCCTGTTGCTGCTCGACGACGGCTTCCAGAACCCGACGGTCGCCAAGGACCTCTCGTTCGTCGTGGTCGATGGCGAATCGGGTTTCGGCAACGGGCTGGTGTTTCCGGCGGGACCGCTGCGCGAGCCTGTCGCATCCGGCCTGGCGCGCGCGGACGCGCTGGTGGTGATGGGCGAGGACCGCCGAGGGGTGGCGGCCGGCGTCGCGCTGCCCGTGCTGCACGCCCGGCTGGTGCCGCGGATGCCGCTCGGCTTCGTGCCGCGCGCACCCCTATGGGCGTTCGCCGGGATCGGCCGGCCGGAGAAGCTGTTCCGGACGCTGGAAGACCTCGGCGCCGACCTGCGCGGTCGCCGCGGCTTCCCCGACCACTACTTCTTCCGTGAGGAGGACCTCTTGCGGCTGGAGCGCGAGGCGGGCGCCGCGGGGGCACGGCTCGTCACCACCGAGAAGGACGCGGTGCGGCTGCCGGCCGACTGGCGCGGCCGCGTCGCGGTGCTGCGGGTCGCCGTCGAATGGGCCGACCCCGCCGCCTTGCGCGGGCTGCTCGACCGGCTCGCGGCCGGCCGCTGACGGCGGCGGGCGGCATTCCGGCGCCACTCCGCCAGGGCGGCGCGAATGCGCGCGATCAGCGGCTGCAGCGCCGCGAGCGGGCTCGGATCCGGAATCGCCGCGATGGCGGCCGGCGGCCGCGCCCGGCTGGCCTGGACGGTCGCCGCGATCGCCATGACGGCGAAGCCGCAGACCGTGCCCGCCACCAAGCCCGTCAGCAGCACGGCCAGCGCGTTGTCGCCGAAGCCGACCGGGTCGACGATCGCCAGCCGCATCAGAAGCCACGTCGCCGTTCCCGCGAGAAAGCCGACCCCGAAGAACGTCGCGGACGACACCCCCTTCTCGGCATAGGGGCGCAGCGGCGCGGCGGCGGATGCGAGGTCGCGTGCGGCCCGGCGCACGGCCGGCGTCGCGCTGCGGGGGATGCGGAGGGCGTCGAGGGCGATCATGGCGAGAAGGAGCGTGAAGCGGGTTCCCGCAGGATGTCAAGAACGAACGAAGAACGATTTCGGTTGACAACAAGATGTCGTGGCCGGGCGCAATATGGACCGAAGATATTGCGAAATCGCGTCACAGCCTCACGAAGGGGTTCAGTAATGCGCGCCAGCCGGTGAGCCGCAATGGCCCCTCGGTGACGATCAGGCAGACGCAGTCTCCGCCGGCAGCGGCGGTCGGTGCGTGGTCGACGGTCTCGTCCGCCAGTGATACGTCGCCCGGCCCGTAAGTGCCGCTGACATCGCTGAAGCTGCCCCGCAGGACGCAGATCATCTCCTGCCCGCGATGGGTGTGGGGCGGGACGGACCGGCCCGCGCGGACCCGCAGCAGGCGTATCGCGCCGCCCCCAGGCAGTCGACGGATCATCGCCTGGTCGACGCCGGACGTCAGAGCCCGCCACCGCAGCCCGTCGATGCGGCTTCCGAGTCGCGCCCGCAGGGGCTGCGGCAGGTCCGGCGTGGTCGTCGATGAGGATGGGGCCGATTCGACAGGTGCCCATTCGACGGTGGGCTCCGGCTCGTCCAGCCGGGCGAGGATGCGTGCCCGCGCGCCGGGGTCGATGTCGACCGGCTCCAGCTGCTCGACGAGCGCCCCGCCGATCCGTTCGGCTGCCGCCACCTCCGCGCGGCATCGCGGACAGAAGGTGAGATGCGTCGCCATCACCAGCGACACCCCGTCGGATGCCGCCCCGGTCGCGTAGTCGAGAAGCAGGGCCTCGGTCGGATGATGGCGGATGGCGGCGGTCATGCGTCGCCCATGCCCCGGCGCAGGCGGTCCAGGGCCAGCCGGATGCGCGACTTGACGGTGCCGAGCGGCAGCCGGGTGGCTGCTGCGATGGCCGAATGCGAGCAGTCCTCGAAGAATGCCATGGTCAGCATTTCCGCCTGCTCGCGGGGTAGGGACGAGATGGCAGCGCGCAGCCGGCCCTCGTCGTCGGCGCGCGCGACCGCGGCGTCGGCCGGCGGCGGCGGGTCCGGCACCAGCAGCGGATCGTCGGGATCGAACGCGGGGCGGCCCTCGCGGCGCAGCAGGTCGATGCGCTTGTTGCGGGCGATCGTGAAGACCCAGGTCGACACGGTGGCGCGATCGGGGTCGAACGCGTCGGCCTTGCGCCAGAGCTGCAGCATCACCTCCTGCGCCAGTTCCTCCGCCGTCGCCGAGTCGGCGCCGAGCCGCATCGCATAGGCCTTCACCCGGGGCATCAGGTGGTCGAACAGCGCGGCGAAGGCCGCCCGGTCGCGGTCGCGGGCGACCGCCTGGACGAGCGCGGCGAGGCCGCGCCCGTCCGCCGCCGTCTCGATCGCCCGGTCCCAGCCCCGGCCTGCCATCGCAATATCTAGGCGTGGCGCGCGGCTGCGGACAAGCGATGCGGCAGATCGGGCGCCCGTCGCCGGCCCGCCGGCGCGGCCCGGGAGAATCATCGCGGCCTGGACCATTCGTCGCGATCTACGCCGCCGGGCGCGGAACGGATCACCCTCGGCTTGGCATTGCCGCGGGCGAGACGCTATGTATGCCCGATGACGCGAAAGAGCCTCATCGCCATCGCCCTGCTGCTGGGCGGTGCCCAGGGTGCGGCTGCCGCCAATCCGGCGGTCGAGACCCTCGGAACCTTCCAGGATTGGAGCGCCTTCACCTTCACCGATCGCGGTCAGAAGGTGTGCTTCGTCCAGAGCAAGCCCAAATCGAGCGAGCCCAAGGGGGCCAAGCGCGGCCCCATCAACGCGCTCGTGACCCATCGGCCGGGCGAGAAGGCGGTCGACGTCGTCAGCATCCTGATGGGCTATCCGCTGAAGCCCGGGAGCGACGTCGAGCTCGACGTGGACAGCCGGAAGTTCAAGCTGTTCGTCGACAAGGAAACCGCCTGGGCGCCCGATTCTGGGACCGACAAGCAGATCGCCGAGGCGCTGATCAAGGGCAACAAGCTGACGGTGCAGGGCGTCTCGGCGCGCGGCACCAAGACGACGGACAGCTACAGCCTGAACGGCTTCGGCGCTGCCCACGCGGCGATCACCAAGGGCTGCGCCGTGAAGCGATGACCGAGCCGCTGAAGCCCACCCCCGCGATCTTCGCGCCGCCAGACGACATCGTCGACGGGCGGCGCAATCTCGTCGGGCTCGATCGGGCGAAGCTGACCGAAGTGCTGGGCGAGGAGGGGCTGGAGCCCTTCCGCGCCCGCCAGCTCTGGCACTGGATCTACCACCGCGGCGTCGCCGACTTCGCGGCGATGACGACGCTCGCCAAGCCGGTGCGCGTCCGCCTGGCCGAGCGCTTCGCGGTGCGCCGGCCGCGGGTCGAGCGCGACGAGAAATCGGCCGACGGCACCCGCAAGTGGCTCTTGCGCTTCATCGACGGCCAGGAGGCCGAGACCGTCCACATCCCCGAGGAGGACCGCGGCACGCTCTGCGTCTCCTCGCAGGTCGGCTGCACGCTCGCCTGCAAGTTCTGCCACACCGGCACGCAGCCCTGGGTGCGCAACCTCGGGCCGGCGGAAATCGTCGGCCAGGTGATGGCGGCGCGCGACCTGCTGGGCGAATGGCCGTCGCCCAAGGACGACCGGCAGCTCACCAATATCGTGCTGATGGGCATGGGCGAGCCGCTCTACAACTGGGACGCGGTCTCGTCGGCCATGCGCATCGTCATGGACGGCGAGGGGCTGGCGGTGTCGCGGCGCAAGATCACGCTGTCGACCGCCGGCGTCGTGCCGATGATGAAGCGCTGCGGCGAGGAGCTGGGCGTCAACCTCGCGGTGTCGCTGCATGCCGTCACCGACGAGCTGCGCGACGTGCTCGTTCCGCTCAACCGGAAGTACCCCATCGCCGAGCTGATGGCCGCGTGCCGCGACTACCCCGGCCTCTCGAATGCGCGGCGTATCACCTTCGAGTACGTGATGCTGAAGGGCGTCAACGACAGCCCGGCCGAGGCCCGCGCGCTGGTCCGCCTGATCGCCGGCATCCCCGCCAAGATCAACCTGATCCCCTTCAACGCCTGGCCGGGCGCACCCTTCGAGTGCTCGTCGGCCGCCACCATCAAGCATTTCGGCGACATCGTGAACGCGGCGGGCTACGCCTCGCCGGTACGCACGCCGCGCGGCCGCGACATCCTCGCGGCCTGCGGCCAGCTCAAGTCGGACAGCGTCCGCCGCCGCCGGGCGGACGCCGCCGCGGCCGCGTGAGGGCGGCCCGCCTTCTCCTGGTGCTGGCGGCGCTCGTCGCCGCCTCTTCCCCCGCTGCCGCCGACATCGAAGGCTGGGACAAGACCCGCTGGGGCATGACCCAGGCGGAGATCGACCGTCTCTACGGCGATCGTCTCCGCCGGCCGCAGAAGCCGATCCGCTATCACGGCGCCCGCGCCGAGGCGGCCTTGGCCGACGTCATGGTCGGCGGCCAGCCCTTCGTCGTGCAATTCCTGCTCGGCGACGGCGGCCGTCTGCAGCAGGTGCTGGTGGAGCGCCGGCGCGGCCAGGTCTCCCGCGATCGCTTCAAGGCGGTCGTCGAGGAGCTGCGCGCGACCCTGGGCCCGCCCGCCCTCGAATGCCTCGCGGGCGGTGATCCGCCTTCGGGGTCCTATGTGTGGGAGGGGCCGGTCACCACCGTGCATGCCGCGCTGTTCGGCTATTCCTCGGACGTGCTGACCGTGAACCCCTCGCGCGAGATCCGCCGCCCGGTCTATCGCCCGCGCGAGGAATATCGCGGCCTGCCGCTGCGTCCGCGCATCCTCGTGCGATACCATCCGACGGCGCGCAGGGACCTGTTCGGCCGCAGGGAAGGCTGCCGCAGGTTCGCGGGTTAGGCGCCGTCGCGGGGGATTGTCCCGCGACAACCCCGTCCTTGCGGCGCCCGGCCCGATGGCTAGTATGCGGCCCGCAAAATTCCCGCCTCGACCAGCAGGCGTCGTCCAGGGGACGACGGTCCGGAGCTTCAAATGAACGTTGCCGATCTCAAGGGCAAGACGATCGCGCTGCTCGCCTCGGGCGGGCTCGACACCTGCACCGTCACTTATTGGCTGAAGGAGAACGGCGTCGACGTCGTCTGCTTCACCGCCGACCTGGGGCAGCCGGACGAGACCGATTTCGGCGCCATCGAGCGCCGGATGCGCGCCTGCGGCGCCAGCGACTTCGTCGGCGTCAACCTGAAGCAGTACGTGGCAGAGCTCGGGCTGGAAGGCGTCCAGGCGCAGGCCTGCTACGAGAGCCGCTACTGGAACGTCACCGGCTTCGGCCGCCAGGCGACGACCGCCGGCATCCTGCCCGAGGTCAAGAAGAAGGGCCTCGGCATCCTCGCCCACGGCGCCACCGGCCGCGGCAACGACCAGGTGCGCTTCCAGCTCATCGCCAACATGCTGGAGCCGTCGATCGAGGTCTACGCGCCCTGGCGCGACCAGGAGTTCCTCAACCGCTTCGGCGGCCGCGCGCAGATGATCGACTACTGCGAGCAGCACGGCCTGCCGATCAAGGCGTCGCGCGACAAGCCCTACTCGACCGACGCCAACCTGCTCGGCCTGACGCATGAGGCGGGCCGGCTCGAATCGCTGGAGACGGCCGCCCAGTTCGTGACGCCGGAGTTCGGCGTGTGGGCCAAGGATGCGCCCGACCAGGGTGAGGACTTCCAGGTCCGTTTCGAGAAGGGCAAGCCGGTCGCCATCAACGGCTTGGCCGTCGACACGCTGCACGCCTTCCTGCGCGCCAACGAGATCGCCGGGCGGCACGGCGTCGGCATCGGCATGCACATGGTCGAGAACCGCTTCGTCGGCGTGAAGTCGCGCGGCGTCTACGAGCAGCCGGGCATCGAGCTGCTCGGCACCGCCTATGGCTTCCTCGTCCAGCTCGTGCTCGACCGGCGCAGCCGCGAGCTCTTCGACAGCCTGGGCGACCTCTTCGCCAAGCAGGTCTACCAGGGCTACTACAACGACCTGTGCTCGCGGATGATCCGCACGGCGGTCGCCGAGACGGCCCAGCTCATCACCGGCACCATCACCGTCCACTGCTACAAGGGTCAGGTGTCCTACGTGAAGAGCGAGGGGGTGCCGCACTCGCTCTACAGCAACGACAGCTCGATGGAGGCCGAGGGCTCCTTCGACCACCGGGATTCCGAGGGCTTCCTCCGGGTGCTGGCGGTGCACGCGCGCGCGCTGGCCAACGTCGGCCAGGTCAGGCGCTGAGCGTTCGGACCGGAAGCAGCGGGTCCGCGACTGCGGAGCCACCGCTTTGCGCGTCTGAACGAAGACCGCTAACGTCGGCGTTATGTCCCATATCGGCGCCGGCGTCGAATACGCGCTCCACTGCCTGCTGTGGATCGCCGGGCCGCTCGAACACCGGCCGAGTGCGCGCGACCTGGCCGAGCTGCAGGGTGTGTCGCCCACCTTCCTCGCCAAGGTCTTCTCGAAGCTCGAGAAGGCCGGGATCGTCACCTCGGCCGAGGGCATCCGCGGCGGCTACGGCCTCGCACGGCCGGCCGACGAGATCAGCGTGCTCGACGTCGTCGACGCGGTCGAGGGCCGCAAGCCGCTTTTCGATTGCCAGGAAATCCGCGGCCGCTGCGCGTTGTTCGGCGGCAAGCCGCCGGGCTGGGCCGTCGCCGGCGTCTGCGGCATCCACGCGGTGATGCTGCGCGCCGAGACGCAGATGCGCGACGAGCTGGCGAAGACCAGGCTCTCGGACCTTTCCGCCGGCTTCCGGACGCGGCGGCTGCCGACGGGCTTCCCCGAACAGGTCCGGGAATGGCTCGCCTGCCGCCACGCCGCGCGCGAGGACACGCGGGTCGCCGCCGTGCGGGGCCGGCCGCCGCGGCGCAAGGCGAGGGTGTCGTAGCCGGCAGCGCTACTCGGCGGCGAGCAGCTCGGCGACGCGCCGCTTCAGCTTCTCGACGTCGACCACCGGGTCGGCCGCCTCGAACGCCGCGCGACGGTCCGCGGGCGGCGGATAGATCAGCTTGGAATTGATCATCCGCTTCATCGGCTTCACCTCGGGCCCCGCCATCTGCACGACCCGCTCCCAGCCCTCGCAGCGCACGGCCCCCCAGGGCCCGAGGTCGAGCGTCGTGCCGTAGCGCGGCTGCGCGTAGGGGATGGTCGCAAGGCCGAGGAGGTCGGCAGCGGCATTGTTCCCGGCGGAGCGGCCGAGCAGGAGCGCGTGCTGGCAGGACATGAGCGTGTGGTTGCCGGCGTCGTCCGTGGCGGCGCGGCCGGCATCGCCGGCGACGAACACGCACGGTGCTGCGGGCGCGCGAAGATCGCGGTCGACGACGATGCGGCCGAGCGGGTCCTTGTCGCCCGGGATCTGTCGGGCGAGCGGGCTCGCGCGCAACCCGGCGGTCCACACCACGGTCCCGGCCGCGATCCGCTCGCCGGCCGCGGTGACGACGCCGTCGGCGTCGATGCGGGCGGCCGACGCGCCGAGGCGGACCTCCACGCCCAGTTCGCGCAGCGCACGCTCGATGACCGGGCGCGGCCCCGGCCCCAGCTCCGGACCGATCGCGTCCGCGCGCTCCAGGATGACGATGCGGACGCAGGCACCCGCGCCCAGGATGCGGCGCAGCCGGCCCGGCAGCTCGGCTGCGATCTCGATGCCCGTGAATCCGCCGCCGATGACGACGACGGTGTTCCGCGCCTCGTCATCCGGCCGCAACGGTAGGGCGCGGAGATGGCCGTCGAGCGCGACGGCCTCGGCGAGCTGGTCGATGCTGAAGGCGAAATCGGCGAGGCCCGGGATGTCCGGACGGTGCAGCCGGCTGCCCGACGCCAGGACCAGGCGGTCGTAGCCGAGCGTCTCGCGCCGGCCGTCGCCGCCGACGAACGCCACCCTTCGGGCATCGGTGTCGATGGCGTCGACCGTGCCGCGCACATAGCCGATGCCCGTCTCGCGGAACAGCGGCAGCAGCGGTGCCGCCATCGCGGCCGGGTCGTCCTCGTAGAAGCGCGGCCGCACATGCAGCGCCGGTTCGGGCGCGATCACCACGACCTCGGCCTCGGCGGCGGGCACGCCGTGGATGTCCAGCAGCCTGGCGGCGGCGAGCGCCGCCCACATGCCACCGAAGCCCGCGCCGACGACGACGATCCGCTTCATCCACATCTCCCTGAATATAACGCGGATCATAGTAGTCTTGGTTATGGGCTGCAAGTCTCCGCCGCTTCCGCCGCCAGCCAGCAGGCGAACGCGGCGACCCGCGCATCGCCGGCGAGCGCGGCGGGCCAGCGCACGAAATGCGCCTTCGCCGATGCCATGTCCCATTCGGGGGCGAGCACGCGCACCAGACGCCCCTCGGCCAGCGCGTCGTGGACGAGCAGCGTGCGGGCGAGCGCCACGCCGGTGCCCTGGAGCGCGGCCGCGATGGTGGTGCCGATCGTCGTGAAGCGCGGTCCCGGTGGCGGCCCGCCCGGTATGGCGAGGCGGTCGAACCACGTCGTCCAGGACCACTCGACGCCGCTCCCGTCGATCGGCCCCTTGTGCAGGATCGGCAGCCGGCGCAGCGCCTGCGGATCGGTCAGCGGCCGGCCGCCCGGCAGCAGCGCGGGCGCGGCGACGGGAAAGACCCGCTCGCGCGCCAGCAGGCGGCGGGTCGAGGTGGCGCGCGCCTCGGCGACGGGGGACCAGGCGACCAGCACGTCGGGGTCGAGGGATCGCATGCGCGCCTCGCTCTCGACCGCGGCAAGCTCGATCGCGATGCCGGGATGGGCGCCGGCGAAGCGCGGCAGCCGGCGCACCAGCCAGTGGTCGGCCAGCGCCTGACCGACGCCGACCTTGAGTGTTCCCGGCGTCGCCATCGCCCGGCAGAGCGCCCGTAGCTCGGCCATGTCGTCGAGGATCGGCTTCAGCGCCGCGGCCAGTGCGGCACCGGCCGGCGTCGGCGACAGGCCGCCGGCGGACCGCCGCAGCAGCCGCCCGCCGAGGAAGCCGTCGAGCTTGCGCAGGCGGTGGCTGACCGCGCTCTGCGTCAGCCCCAGCTCGGCCGCCGCCGCCGTGGTGCTGCCCAGCCGCAGCGTCGCGTCGAAGGCGATGAGTCCGTCGAAGGGGGGCACGGAGCGCATCGCGCCATCCTAGCGCAATGGTCGGCCGTGGCATCGGTATGAGCTCGATTCATACGACAATGAGCGTTCGGCGGTCGCCTTCCAGACCTGCAGGGCGCTATCCCGCGCCCTCGTCCCCCCACCTTCGTCCCCCGAGACCGGAGACCGTCGATGGCCGATGTGGCGACCCTGCCCGTGCCCGCGCGCTTCCCCATGCTGCCGGCGCTGGTCCTGGCGATGGCCGGGTTCCTGACGCAGCTCGACGTGACCGCGGTCATCGTCGTGCTGCCCGGCATGGCCGAGGCACTCGGCTTCGGGGTCGCCGGCCATGCCTGGACGATGGATGCCTACAGCCTGGCCTTCACGGGGACGCTGCTGGCGGCGGGTGCGGTCGCCGACCGCCATGGCCGGCGGCGGGTGATGCTCGGCGGCAACCTGCTCTTCGCGGCGGCCTCGCTCGCGTGCGGCCTCGCCTGGGACGGGCCGTCGCTTTGGGCCGCCCGCGCCGTCCAGGGCGTGGCTGCCGCGTTCGTGGTGACGGGTGGCATCGCCCTCATCGCCGCGACCTACCCCGAAGCCGGGTCGCGCGCCCGCGCCTTCGCGCTGGTCGGCACGGTGTCGGGCGTGGCGATGGCGGCCGGGCCGACGCTGGGCGGGCTGGCCGGCGCCCATCTCGGCTGGCGCTGGGTCTTCCTCGCCAACCTGCCGGCCTGCGCGCTCGTGGCCTGGGGCGTGCCCCGGCTGGTCGCCGAACGGCGCGCGGCGGCCGCGGCGCCGCTCGATCCGCTCGGCATCGGGCTCCTCACGGCGGCGCTCGCTCTCGCGGTCGAGAGCCTGCTGGCCACGGACCGGTCGACCATCGCGATCGTCGGCGGGTTCGCGCTCGCGGTCGCGCTGGCTGTCGCCTTCGCCCGGCGCGAACGCCGTCGGCCCTTCCCGACGCTCGATCCCGCGATCTTCGCCGCGCCGGCGGTACTGGCGGTCGGCCTGCTGCTCGCCGCGATGTCGGTCGCCTACTGGGCGATCCTCGTCTACCTGCCGGTGTTCATGGCCGCGGGCATCGGGTGGCCGGCGGAAGCCGCGGGTCCGGCACTCGTCGTGGCGACCTTGCCGATGCTCGTCCTGTCGCCCTTCGGCGGACGGGCGGTGCTCCGACTGGGCTGGCGGCGCCTGTTCGCGCTCGGCCTCGGCCTCGTCGCGGCGGGCGATCTGGCGCTGGCGGCCGCTGCGCTCTTCCCCCCGATCGCCGTCGGCGCATTGTTCTGCGGAATGGCCTGCATCGGCACCGGCGCGGCGCTGGCGAACCCGCAGCTGTCGGGGGCCATGGTGGCGCTGGTACCAGCCGACCGCGCCGGAATGGCCAGCGCGGTGACGGTGGTGATGCGCCAGGGCGCCTTCGCGGTCGGCGTGGCGGGGCTGGGCACCGTCCTGGCTCGCCAGGTGGGGTCAGGGTTCCCGTTGCTCTTCGCGCTCGCGGCGGCCGTCGCCACCCTCGGTGTCGGCACCGCGATCGTCCTTCTGCCGACTGCGGCGGGACGCGCGTCTGGCGACAGCTGAGGCCCCCCGCTATCGCGCGTGGCGCAACAGGGCGAAGCGTGCGACATTCGTGCTTGCGATGAGCGCGGGGACGTGTCCCGCCGGCGTTCGCATGGTCGGTCGGGCACCGCCCCGCCTCCGAAAGGGGGGCGCTGATGGTGACCTACGCCTGGGACAGCAAACAGATTCTCGACTTCGCGGCCGGAGTCGGGGTGAATGCCGGCACCGACTTCGACCCGCAGACTGATGTCATCCGCGTCACCGATCCCGCCATCCAGGCGACGCAGGTCGACGCCTTCGCGGCGGGCGACGCGCTCGCCTTCGTCCTGACGCGCGCGCCGGACGGTACGCCGCTGACCGGCGGCACCCCCTTCTACGTCTTCATTCCCGACATGAGCCTGGGCCAGGTCGGCGCCGGCACGGGAAACGGGCCCGGGGCCAATTTCCAGTTCGCGGGCGGCGGCCGCTTCGTCATCGGCGACGGTATCACGGGGACCGCCGGCGACGACGACCCGAACGATCCGTCCGCTCTCTTCGCGGGGGCGACCAGCGGCTACTTCCTCGGCCTCGGCGGGTCCGACACGATCGACGGCAGCCCCGGTCCCGACCGATTCCTCGGCAATCTCGGCGCGGACCGGCTTTCGGGGGGCGGAGGCAACGACTCCCTCTACGGCGGCAAGGACGACGACGTCGTCATCGGCGGCGACGGCGACGATCTCGTCGCGGGGGATCTCGGGAACGACGTCATCCTGCCGGGTCCCGGTTTCGATTTCGCGCTCGGCGGCGCCGGCCTCGACAGGTTCCTCGTCGGGTACGGCGATGGCACCTACCGCGGCGGCGGCGACGACGACCTGTTCTCCTCGGTGACCGTCGATTTCGGTGGCGTCGCCGACAACGGCCTCGCCTACGGCGTCGTGATCGACCTGCAGGGCGATCGCGGGGACGACACGTTCAAGCTCCACGACATCCAGGGTGAATGGACGGTCGCCGGCGGGCAGGGCAACGACACGGTGGAGATGTTCGGCGCCATCGCCAAGCTCTTCTTCGAGGGCGGGCCGGGCGACGATTCCGTCGTCGCCGCGGCGCCCGGCGGCGATGCCATCTTCTCCGGCGGCGACGACGCCGACTATTTCTTCATCGACGGGCTGGTCTGGTCGGGCTTCCAGCTGAGCGTCGACCTCGGCGCGGGGAACGACGACCTCGTGATCGACGGTCCCGTCCAGCAGCCGTTCTTCGTGCGCGACGGCCCCGGCGCCGACCGCATCCAGTTCCGCTTCGACGTGGTGGCGGACAACGGGATCCAGTTCGGCGGCCGGATCGATCTGGATTCAGACGACGATCCGGACACTTATGTCGGCGGCGGCTCATGGGCGACGATCAGGGGCGGGCTGTCGGGCGACGAGCTGCAGCTCGGCTCCGGGGACGAGCGCGTCGAGGTCCTGCGTGCCCCTGGCACCGGGGAGCCGACGCGCGTCATCAACTTCGAACCGGCCCATGACATCCTGCGGTTCGCGTCCAGCTACACCAACGGCGAGTCGGTGAACGTCTTCGAAGGCGCGGACGGCAAGGGGGCGGGAGCCGCCGACAATGTCGTGGCCGCTACCGCCGGCGGCTGGACGCTCGACAGCTTCGACACGTTCCTGAAAGCCGGCGGCGCCGCGATCGCCCGACCCGGCTTCTACATCTTCTACGACACTTCGGTCGGGTACGGCCGCATCTTCTGGGACGCGAACATGATGTCGACCCAGGGTGCCGTGCCGGTCGTCGACCTGCCCGACTTCACTTCGCCCGGGGTGCTGTCGGGAATCTCGTCCGGCCTGGAATTCGTCTTCTGACGTCGGGGCGGGCGCCGCCTCGTCCGACGGCGCCCGCCCCGATCCGCTACCGCCCCGGGAAGAAGGGCGCGCTCTTCAGGATGCGGTTCTCCTGGTGCTGGAAGAAGGTCGGGCCTTTCTTCACCCAGGCCTGCCATGCGGGATCGGCGGCCATGGCTGCGCGCTTCTGCTCGCGCTCGCCCATGCTTTCGTAAGCCCACATATGGACGATCTGATTGAGCGTGCCGACCTCGGTGAAGAAGTAGCCGAAGGGCTTGCCCAGGTGCCTGGTCTGGATCGGGTAACCCTCCGCCTCATAGGCGGCGAGGTACTCGTTCAGCTTGCCGGGGAAGAGGGTGTAGGTCCGTTCGTCGATGATCAAGTCACGCCACTCCGTTCTTCTTGAACCATGCCAGCAGCTTGGCCCAGCCGTCCTCGGCCGGCCCCTTGCGGTAGCTCGGGCGGTAATCGGCGTGGAAGGCATGCGGCGTGTCGGGATAGACCACGATCTCCGACGGCTTGCCAGCGGCCTTCAACGCCGCCTGCATCTTCTCGACCGTGTCGTTCGGAATGCCAGGGTCGGCGCCGCCGTAGAGTCCCAGCACCGGCGCCTTGAGGTCGGCCACGAGGTCGAGCGGGCTCTTGGGCGTCATCTCGCTCGGCTGCCCGACGACGCGGCCGTACCAGGCGACACCGGCCTTCAGCTTCGGCTGATGGGCGGCGTAGAGCCACACCACGCGCCCGCCCCAGCAGAACCCGGTGATGCCGAGCTTGTCGGTGTTGGCCTTGCCGGTCGACTGCGCCCAGGCGACCGTCGCATCGACGTCGCCCATCACCTGCGCATCCGAAACCTTGGAGACGATCTCGCGGGCGATGGTGGGGGCGTCCGGCAGCTTCGAGGCATCGCCCTGTCGGGCATACAGTTCCGGTGCGACCGCGAAGTAGCCGAGCTTGGCGAAACGGCGGCACACGTCCTTGATGTGTTCGTGGACGCCGAAGATCTCGTGGATCACCACGACGGTCGGGAAGCCCGTCCCCGTGGCCGGCATGGCGTGGTACGCGGGAATCGTGCCGCCGGACACCGGCACCTTGACTTCGCCCGCCGTCAGGCCGGTGGTGTCCGTGGTGATGACCGTCTGCGCGACGACCGGTTGGGTCGCCAGCGCGAACCCCGAGGCGAGCGAGGCCACGACGAAGCCGCGGCGGCTGAAGTCGGCGCGGGCCATCAGGCTTCGCAGGTCCTGTTCGAGATCGTCCAGCATGGCGGGCACTCCCTGTCTGTTGGGCGCGCGAGCTTACGGGGGTGCCCGCCGCCCCGGAATGACCCTCACGGACTCGTGATCGTCCGGCGCACGACCGCGACCAGATCCGCCACGGTCTCGATGCCGGCCGCCGCCTCGTCGTCCAGGACGATGCCGAACGCATCCTCGATCGCCGCGATCAGCTTCACGAAATCGAGGGAATCGACGCCGAGGTCGAAGGCGAGCTTCTGCGCGGGCGCGATCTCGGCCGCGGGCCGGTCGGTCTCGTGTGCAACCACCGCGGCGACGCGCGCTTCCACCTCGTCGGTCACGGCCGCTCCTCCCCGAAGAAGTGGCGTTCCAGCACCGCCCGCCGCTCCCGCTCGGGAAGCGACAGCGTGTCGAGCGCATCGGGGCTGCGCTCCAGCCGCGCGAGATAGAGGCTGGCGCGGCCGATGACGGTGGCCGGGTTGCCGGCGACCAGCGAGTTGGGCGCGATGCGCCCGCGCACCACCGAGCCCGCGACCACGATCGAACCGGCCCCGATGACCGTTCCGGGCAGCAGGATCACGTCCTCGCCGACGAAGACGTCGTCGCCGATCTCGATCGTGCCGAACGCCTGGATGCCGGGCCGCCGGCCATGCCGGCGCAGCAGGGCTGCCGCACCGTCGTGGGTCAGGAACTTGACGCCGCCGGCGATGCCGACCCGGTCGCCGATGCGCACCAGATAGGGCTCGGTGGAGAAATGCTGGGTGTAGATGCGGCATCCCGTGCCGATGCGGACACCCATGGCGCGCAACCGCTCCACATGGGCCGCATCGCTCCGGGCGACCTCGACGATCCGCGGCTCCTCGGCCAGCGCTTCCTCCCGCTTCGCAGCGGCGCGATCATAGACGACCAGCGTCGCCGTCAGTAGTCGAAGCGATACTTGATCCCGACGTTGGTGCCTTCGCCGCCGACGCCGGCATCGACGGTGACGTTGGGCAGCACCTCGATCTCGACGCCGACAGCGGACGCGTTCTCGCCCGGGTTCGGGTTGACCTTGAGGAACACGCCGTCGGCCACGTACTTGCCGAGCGTCACCGAGGTGCCGCTTTCGCCTCCGACGTCGAGCGCGTCCAGCCCCAGCGAGCGCCGCACGCGGTCGACGAGCCCGGCGCCGCCACCGATGCCCGTCAGCTCGGCCGCCGCCTGGGCGAGCTGTACGGCCTGGCCCGGCGTCATCTGCGCGGTGCTCTTCCCGAACAGCACCTGTGCCAACACTTCGTCCTGCGGCAGGGGTGGGTCGGAGCCCAGGGTCAGCTGCGGCGCGGCGACGCTGCCGGTGACCGTGACGGTGGCGCGCAGCTGCCCGGCGGTCGCCGTTGCCAGGAGGTCGAGGGAGGCCGCCGCCGGGTCGCCATCGAAGGAGATGACCCCGCGCTCGACCGTGAACCGCCGGCCGATCAGGTCGTAGCGCCCGCGCACCGTGGAGATCGAGCCGAAGACCTGGGGTGCGTCCGCCGTGCCGCGCACGGTCAGGCTGCCGCGCCATTCGGAATCGAGCCCGCGGCCGCGCACGAAGAGCCGGCCCGGGATGTCTACCTTCAGGTCCAGCGCGATGACCATGGCGGGCGCGGACGGCGCCGGTTCGATGTCCCTGCCATCCGGTCTGTTGATCTCGACGACCGGAATTGGCCTTGCCACGGCCGGTGGCCGCGAGGGCAGCGCGATGTCACCCTCGTCGACGGTGAGCGTGCCGGCGAGGCGCGCGCCGCCGGGCGCCGCCGAAGCTTCCAGCCGGCCGCTGGCGGTCGCGCGGCCGAGGTCGCTCGCCAGCACGCGGAACCGGCGGAGCACCACAGCGGCGTCGGCGCGCCAGCCGTCGCTGCTGCGGCGGGCGTTGCCGCTCGCCTCGATGCGGCCGCTGTCGCCGTCCGTCGCCGTCAGGGACTCCAGGCGGAACTCCCGCCCGTCGCCCACCACGGCCGCGTTGAGGCCGGCCAGCACGAGCCCCGACCCGCCTTCCTCGACTCGCGCCTCGGTCAATGTGGCGCGGCCCCCGGGGCGCGGTGTGGCGACCGTGCCGCCGACCTCGAGCGCAACCTGCAGGCGACCGGCCAGCCTCATCCCCTCGAGCGGCAGGTAGGCGGCGATGCGGGCGAGGTCGGTGCTCCCGTCCGCCCGTGCCGAGATCGCGCCGTCGGGCGGCACGGCGAACGAGATCGGCCGCCCGGCCAGCACCAATGGCCCTTCGGCCGCCAGGGTCAGCGTCGCGTCGGGCACGTCGCGCAACGCGGCGGTGGCACGCACCCGTCCGTTCGACCAGGTGCCGTCCAGGGCGAAGGCGAGCGGCGGCAGGTTGCGCGGCGTGCCGCGCCAGCGGATCCCGGCGCCGGTCAGGGCCAGCGCCGCCGTCGGCCGCTGCGCGCGGGTGTCGAGGGTGAGCCTGCCGTCGAGCCGGCCCTGCATGCCGCGGATGCCGGCGAGCCGGCCGGCCGCCGCGAGCGGGAGCTGCTCCAGCGTCAGCGCCGCGGTCGCCCCTGCGCTGCTCCAGCTTCCGTCGCCGGCGAGCCGCCCCTGGTCCAGCCTGAGGTCGACCCCGTCCGCGGTGAGCGTCGCCCCGGTCCAGCGCAGGCGCAGGGGCGCCCCGAGCTGGATGCGTTGCTCCGCGACCTGGACATGCCCGCGCTCGACGGTCGCGGCCATCGCGTTCGCCTCCAGCACCAGCCGCGCGTTGAGGTCGACCGCGAGCGGGCGCGGCTGCGGCGCACTCGCCGTCAGATGTGCGGCGATGCCGCCGGCGGGGCTGCCGTCCAGGTCGAGCGCCACGAAGTCGATCGCCTGCCCGGCCGCGGTGATCCGGTCGCCGCGCAGGCGTACCCGGCCGCGGGGCCGCTCCCACGGATCGTCGATCGTCGCGGTCGCCTCGGCGGAGCCGATCGCGAGGTCGGCGGCGGCGAGGCCACGCCCGGTCAGCTTCCCGGTCAGGCGCATGCCGCGGCCCGTCGGCTCCAGCCGCGCCTCGGCGGAGATGCGGCCGGCCGCGCGCTCGCCCAGCAGCGATGCCAGGCGGCCGATATCCGGAATTTCCAGCATGCCCGACGCCTGGGTGGGTCGCGTTCCGACGATGGTCGCCCGCCCCGTCGCGCGCGCGTCGGCGGCGGTCGCCGTCACGTCCTCGATCGTCAGCCGGTCATCACCGTCGTGGGCGGCCTTGAGGGCCAGCGTCACCGGTACGCCCTCCGCGTCGGCACGGGCCGAGATGCGGGCGGAGAAGCCGTCGCCGTCGCGGCCGCCGTCGACGGTCGCCTGGACGTTACGCCAGCGCTTGCCGGCGACCGCCACCTCGCCGCCGGTGACCTGCAGCTGCACCGTGGGCCGGTCGAGCGATCCCTTCGCCGTCGCGGTCAGCGCGACGTTGCCGGCGATCGGCGTGCCCAGCGGATCGGCCAGCACGCCGAGATTCGTCAGGCGCAGGCCGAGGCGAGCGTCGACCGACATGTCCGCGCCCAGGGTCGCCGCGCCGTCGAGCGCGACATGGGCACCCTTCGCGTCGAGCTCGGTCGCGCGGATCGTGCCGTCGGCGGCGCGCGACGCCGTGACGGCGAGGTCGA
>JBFWXJ010000004.1:17978-42110 GCA_050187535.1 Alphaproteobacteria bacterium
GCGTCGACCGACATGTCCGCGCCCAGGGTCGCCGCGCCGTCGAGCGCGACATGGGCACCCTTCGCGTCGAGCTCGGTCGCGCGGATCGTGCCGTCGGCGGCGCGCGACGCCGTGACGGCGAGGTCGAGGCGATCACCGAGCAGCGCGGTCACCGCCGGCTCGCCCTTCGGCTCGATCAGGGCGCCGGCCAGCTTCGCGTCCACGGTGCCGCCGGCCATGTCGCCCGCGACCTCGCCCGAGAGCCTGACCCTGCCCTGGACCGGCGAGCCGAACGCCGCGAGCCAGGCGGCGCCGATCTCGGCTGCGACGCGACCGGCGACCGGGCCCGCCGGATCGACGTTTCCGGCGACAGTGGCCGACAGGTTCTCCGCGGCGACCGTCGCGCGCTCGATCGCGACCTTCCCGTCCTTGCCCACGCGCCCCGCCGCGGACCACGTGACATCTCCCGCCGGTGGCGCGCCGTCGCCCGCCCGCGGCGCCGCGAGCGTCCCGTCGCCGGCGACGGCGATGCCCGTCGCATCCGGCCGCAGTTGGAGGCGCATGGCGGCCGCGTCCGCGCGCAGATCGGCGATCGCCATCTCCTGGGCGTCGATGCCGAGCTGGACCACGGGTGCGGAGAGAGTGCCGGTCACGGTCGCCTTCGCCACGACCGCGCCGGCCAGTCCGACGCCGAGCGGCCGGCCGAGCGGCGTCAGGTCGACGACGGTCGCGTCCACGACGCCGGAGATCGATTCGTCTTCCAGCCGGCCGCGTGCCGCGAGCGCCACGCCGGCGGCATCCGCGTCGAATGATTCGACGAGGATGGCGCCCGACGAGACGGCGATCGTGGCGGCGAGGCGGATCCCGTCGGTCAATGGTGCCGCCCACGCCGGCGGCAGGAGCGGAGCGGCGCGCACGGTGCCGGCCAGCGAAACGCGATAGGGGTCGGCGCCGGCGATCTCCACCGCGATGTCCGCGCCGGCATCGGCGCCGAGACTGGCTTGGATGCGTCCTTTCCACTGGTCGAGCGGCCCGTCGCCCGTCACCGTCAGAGCGAGCGCCCGATGGTCGTCGCGGCCGAGCAGGCGATCGGCGAGACGGCCGGTCGGCTCGCTGGCGGCGACCCTTGCCTCCAGCCGGTTCTCCCGCGGGGCGAAGACGAGCGCCAGGTCGAGCGAGCCTTGGGTGCCGTCGATCCGCTGCGCCGTCAGCGTCGCCGTGGCCCGCTCGGGCCGCAGCTCGGCGGCGCCCGAGACCGTCAGCGTCACCTGTTCCCCGGCGATCGCCTCGCCCACGACGATGCGGTCGATGGCGAAGCGGTCGAGGGCGACCGTCACCGGCAGCTCCGGGATGATCGGCCCGCTCTGCGTCTCGGCGGCCGGCGCCGGCGCGGCGGGCTCCGGCAGGCGCGTGAGCCTCATCGTATCGGCCTCGACGGCCGAGAGGCGGAAGCGGCGCGACAGCAGGTCCATGATCTTCCAGTCGAGCCGCGCCCGGTCGATCGTCAGCCACGGCCCCGCCGCGTCGGCGACCGTCAGGTCGTGAACCTCCATCGCGACGGGGATCAGCCCGTCGATGCGGCCGATCGTGACCGTCATGCCCGGTTGCGAGGCGAGCCGGGCGACCAGTCCTGCGACCGCGTCGCGGCCGGGCCGCGTCTGGAGGAGCCCGAAGGCGATCGCCGCGAGCACCAGGACGGTGACCAGCACGTAGAGGGTGCCGCGCAGGATGCGGCGCATCAGAACGCCTGCCCGAGGCTGATGTAGAACTGGACGATGTCGTCGACGCCGCGCCGGCGGTTGAGCGGCGTGCCGATGTCCAGCCGCACCGGGCCGAAGCTCGTGTGGTAGCGCAGGCCGATGCCGGCGCCGATGAACAGGGTCTCGCCGAAATCGGGCAGCGTCGATCCGTAGACGGTGCCGGCCTCGAGGAACGGCACGATGGCGATCTCGTCGGTGATCTTCGCGCGCAGCTCGATGCCGGCGCTGAGCAGCGACTTGCCGCCGATCGGGTTGTCCGCGGCGTCGACCGGCCCCGCCATCTGGTAGCCGAAGCCGCGGACGCTGCCGCCGCCGCCGGCGAAAAAGCGCTGCGGCGCCGGGACCTCGCTCAGCGTGGCGCCGAGCATCGTCCCGAAGGCGGCGTTGGCGGCCAGCACGAAGCGGGCATCGTCGTCGAGCCGCCAGTATCCGGTCTGGTCGACGCGCAGCTTGAGGAAGGCCAGCGCCCCATCCTGAACGCCGAGATAGGGCGTGGCCGTCAGTGTCGTGCGCGTGCCGCGCGTCGGGTCGAGCAGGCTGTCTGAGGCGTCATAGCGGGCGAACACCGGAACGCTCGCCAGGTCGAAATCCCGGGTCTCGCCGCGCGCCGTCACCGTCTCGTGCTCGTACTGGACCCCGCCGCCCACCGTCCAGCGCGGGGGAAATCGGCGCTCGATGCCGGCATGGGCGCGCAGATAGCGGTTCTCGTAGGCGGGCGGCTGCTCGTCGGCCAGGGAGAGGCTGGCGACCAGGTCCTGGTCGGGATGGCGGAAATACGGACGCCGGAAGGTCGCCGTGGCCCCCAGCTCCTGCTCGGCGAACTTGGCCGACAGACGCAGGCGCTCGCCGTGGCCGAGAATGTCGCGGTGCTCCCAGAAGACATCGGCGCCGAACCCGGTCGAGCTGGACCAGCTGGCGCCGCCGCCGATCGACCGCCGCTTGCCCTCGACGAGCGCGATGGTCATCGGTACCCGACCGTCGGGACCGGGCCGCGGGCCGGGCGTGATGCGCACGGACGAGAAGAGCTGCGTGGCAGCCAGCGCCTTGCGCGTCGCATCGACCTCGCGCGTGTCGTAGCGCTCGCCCGGATGCCAGGTGATCCGGCTGCGCACCAGCGCCTCGCGCGCATCGGCGAGGCCTTCGACATGCGCCTCGCCGAAGCGTGCGGCCGGGCCGGCATCGATCGTCCATGCGACGGTGATCGCCTTCAGCGCATGGTCGACGACGGCGCGCCGGCCAACCTGGCGGGCGTAGGGATGGCCGGCTTCGCCCAGCGCCGTGATGATCTTGCGCTCTGCGGCGACGATGTCGGCGGACGCGGCTGGCGCTCCCAGGGCGAGCCCGAACGCCTCGACCGGCGGCAGGTCGGGCGGCAGCGGCGGCCCGCCCGCGGGCGGCGCGATGGTGATGTCGGAAATGAGATAGAGCGGGCCCGGCGCGACCGTGATGGTCACGGCGAACGGCTCGGCCTGCCGGTCGATCTGCGTCTCGACGGTCCCGGCATAGTAGCCGAGCGCCCGCAAGGCCGATGTCAACCGCTCGCGGTCGTCGGCGGCCCGGCGGGCGAGCGCCGCCCGGCTCGCCGGCGGCTCCTTGGCCTTCTGGATGAGCTGCGAGACGCCCTTCAGCGTTCCGGCGAGATCGTCCTCGCCCGCCGGCAGCTCGAGCTTCGCCTCATATCGGACTTCGGCCCGCGCACGCGGCGGGGCGACGGCGGTGACGATTGCCGCGACTGCGATGAAGGCCAGAGCCCGCAGCCGCCTGCAACCACCGGGGCCCGCGCGGTACCCATCATCGGTCGACACGACCGATGAACGATCGACGCCGCGTCCCCGTTCCGCCCCGATGCCGTCCTCAGGCGGCGCGGCGGCTGCGCCGGGGTCCGCGGTCGTCCTCGTCGAACAGCTCCGCCAGCTTCTCGGTCATGGTGCCGCCCAGCTGCTCGGCATCGACGATGGTCACGGCGCGCTTGTAGTAGCGGGTGACGTCGTGGCCGATGCCGATCGCCGTCAGCTCCACCGGCGAGCGGTTCTCGATGTACTCGATCACCTCGCGCAGGTGCTTCTCGAGGTAGTTGCCGGGATTGACCGAGAGCGTCGAATCGTCGACCGGCGCGCCATCGGAGATGACCATCAGGATGCGCCGCTGCTCGGTGCGCGCGATCAGGCGGTTGTGCGCCCAGAGCAGCGCCTCGCCGTCGATGTTCTCCTTGAGGATGCCCTCGCGCAGCATCAGGCCGAGGCTCTTGCGCGCGCGGCGCCACGGCGCGTCGGCCGGCTTGTAGACGATGTGGCGCAGGTCGTTGAGGCGTCCGGGATTGGCCGGCTTGCCCTCGGCGATCCAGCGCTCGCGCGACTGGCCGCCCTTCCAGGCGCGTGTCGTGAACCCCAGGATCTCGACCTTGACGGCGCAGCGCTCCAGCGTGCGGGCCAGGATGTCGGCGCTCATCGCCGCCACGGTGATCGGCCGGCCGCGCATCGAGCCGGAATTGTCGATCAGCAGCGTCACGACGGTGTCGCGGAAGTCGGTGTCGAGCTCGCGCTTGTAGGAGAGCGCATAGGTCGGGTTGGTGACGATGCGCGACAGGCGCGCGGCGTCGAGCAGGCCCTCCTCCAGGTCGAACTCCCAGGAGCGGGTCTGCTTGGCCATCAGGCGGCGCTGCAGCCGGTTCGCGAGGCGGCCGATGACACCCTGCAGATGGGCCAGCTGCTGGTCCAGCAGCGCGCGCAGACGGGTCAGCTCGTCGGCGTCGCACAGGGCATCGGCGCTGACGATCTCGTCGAAGCGGGTGGTGTAGCCGCGGTACTGCGCCTCCGGGCCGTCGCCCCACATCGGGCGCGGCACCTGGCCGGGGCGGCCGGGGCGGTTCGGGTCGTCGTCGCCCGTCCCCGGCATCATCTCGCCGTCCTGTTCCTCGGCCGCGGCGCCGGCATCATCCTCGCGCGGGTCGCCGGGGGCGGCCTCCATGGTCGACTGGGTGCCGCTGGCGGCACCCTCGCCCTGTTCGCTCTCGCCCTCGGCGTCGGCCGAATCGTTCTGGTCGTCGCTGCTGTCGCCGTCCGCCCCTTCGCTCTCGGTGTCGCCGAGGTCGAGGTCGAGGTCGCTGATGAGGCGGCGGACCGCCTTGGCGAAGCCTTCCTGGTCGTTGATGTGGCGGGTCAGCTCCTCCAGGTCGGCGCCGCCCTTCTCGGCGATCCACGGCCGCCACATGTCGACGACGCGCCGGGCCGAATCCGGCGGCGCCTCGCCGGTCAGCGATTCCCGCGCCAGCAGCCGCACGGCGTCGGCCATCGTCACGTCGGTGCGCTCGGTGATGCGGTCGAAGCCCTGGCGGCGGTAGCGCTCCTCGAGCGCGGCGCCGAGGTTGCGCGCCACGCCGGTCATCCGCCTGGCGCCGATCGCCTCGACCCGCGCCTGCTCGACGGCGTCGAAGATGGTGCGCGCCAGCTCGCTCGCGGGCGCGCGGCGTGCGTGCACCTTGGCGTCGTGATGCCGGTAGCGCAGCGCGATCGCGTCGGCCGCGCCGCGGACCTGGGCGGCTTCCTCGGCCGGCAGGTCGCGCGACGGCAGCGGCACGCGCGCCCGCGTGCCGGCCGCGCCCGGCGGATCGGAGCTGAAGACGACGTTGATGTCGTCGCGCTCGGCGATGGCGCGCAGTGCGGCGGTCGTCGACCGCTTGAAGCTTTCGAGCGGCGTCTCGGCCTTGCCCTGGGTCATCCTGCCCTCACGACAGCTTGGCGCGGACGCCGGTCTCCTTCAGCTCCGTGCCGAAGCAGCGCTGGTAGTACTCGGCCACCGTCGCGCGCTCGACCTCGTCGCACTTGTTGAGGAAGGTCAGCCGGAACGCGAAGGCGACGTCGTTGAAGATGCCCGCGTTCTCCGCCCAGGTGATGACCGTGCGCGGCGACATGACGGTCGAGATGTCGCCGTTGATGAAGCCGGCGCGCGTCAGGTCGGCGCAGGCGACCATCTGGCCGATGGTCTTGCGGCCCGCCTCGTTGTCGTAGCTCGCGACCTTCGCCAGCACGATCTGCACCTCGTCGTCGTGCGGCAGGTAGTTCAGCGTCGCCACGATGTTCCAGCGGTCCATCTGACCCTGGTTGATCTGCTGCGTGCCGTGGTAGAGGCCGGTCGTGTCGCCGAGGCCGACCGTGTTGGCGGTCGAGAACAGCCGGAACGCCGGGTGCGGGCGGATGACGCGGTTCTGGTCGAGCAGCGTCAGCTTGCCTTCGACCTCGAGCACGCGCTGGATGACGAACATCACGTCGGGGCGGCCGGCGTCGTACTCGTCGAAGACGATCGCGGTCGGGTGCTGCAACGCCCAGGGAAGGAGCCCCTCGCGGTACTCCGTCACCTGCTTGCCGTCGCGCAGCACGATCGCGTCCTTGCCGACGAGGTCGATGCGGCTGATGTGGCTGTCGAGATTGACGCGGATGCACGGCCACTTCAGGCGCGCCGCGACCTGCTCGATATGGGTCGACTTGCCGGTGCCATGATAGCCCTGGATCATGACGCGCCGGTTGTAGGCGAAGCCCGCCAGGATCGCGAGCGTGGTGTCATGGTCGAAGCGATAGGCTTGGTCGACGTCCGGCACGTGCTCGGTCGCCGTCGAGAAGGCCGGCACCTCGAGGTCGCAGTCGATGCCGAAGGTCTCGCGGACGGAGACCTTGATGTCGGGCATGCCGTTGGGCGCCGTGTCGGCGGCGCGGGTGGACGTGGCTGTGGCCATCGGGTTGGGATCTCGTCGTTTGCGGCTGATTGCGGAAGCGGCTACGCGAAATAGCCGTTCTTGAGGGTCGCGTAGGCCTCGTTGATCGACTTTAGCCGCTCTTCCGCGGCCTTGTCGCCCCCATTCGCATCGGGGTGGTGGAGCTTCACCAGGGCCAGATAGCGTCCCCGGAGCTGCTCGAACGTCGCCGGCGGCTCGAGGCCGAACACCGCCAGCGCCTTGACATGGGCCGGCTCGACACGCGCACGGGCGGGCTTCTCGACCGCCTCCTCGTCGCCGTCGATGACCCCGAAGCCGTCATGGATGCGCCACTGCCCGCGGCGCCCGCGCATCCCGCCGCCGAGCGGCCAGGTCGGTCGCTGCCACACGGTGTCGCGCCGCATCTCGGCCTCGATCTGGCCCTGCGACATGCCGCGGTAGTAATCCCATCCCGCGTTGTATTCGCGCACGTGCTGCAGGCAGAACCAGCGGTAGCGGTCGAGGTTGTCACGCGAGAATGGCGCCCGGTAGTCGCCGTCGCCGGCGCACCCCGCCCACTCGCAGCAACGTCGCTCCGTCGCCGCGAAAGCATCGGGCGCCGCGTCGACGCGATCGAACCGTCGTCTCATCGCGGAAAGTATGGTCGGGCCTCCCAGGTCAGGCAAGCGCGCCCGCTCGGCGGGGGCGTGCGAAATCCGCTCGACGGCCGGCGCGCGTTGCGTATTGGATCGTTCAAGGGGCGTGCCAGGGGGCGGCGTCCGGATATATGGGGAAGGGTCGCGCACCTTTGGAGCACTTCCATCTCGACCGGACGAAGTTCGGCCCGCACGACTGGTTCACGTCGGCGGAGCTCCAGCGCTGGGTCGTCCGCCGCAGCCGGCCGCATGCGCGCTTCGTCGAGATCGGCACCTATCTCGGCCGCTCGGCCGCCTGCTTCGGGGTCGAGATCGTCAATGCCGGCAAGCAGCAGCACCTGACGACGATCGACCTCTTCGCGGACCCCGAGCAGGAGCGTCGCGCCCGCGACAACCTGGCGCCGCTCGCCGCCGCCGTGACCGTGGTCAAGTCGGACAGCGTGGCCGCCGCGGCGGGTTTCGACGATGGCTCGCTCGATATGGTCTTCATCGACGGCGACCATCACTATCCGGCGGTATCGGCGGACATCGCCGCATGGCGCGGCAAGGTCAGGTCGGGCGGCATCCTGGCGGGGGACGACTTCTGGTGGCCGGATCCCGAGGCGCCGCCGCCGCTGCCCGGGCGGATGCCGAGTTTCCCCGTGTGGCGCGCGGTCGAAGAGGCTTTCAAGGGGCGATACGAGCTGATGGTCCGGCGCAGCTGGGCCACCTGGTGGAGGATCATGTGAGGCCTTGCCGATGACGACCATCCGCGACCGCATCCGGGACAAGCTGACGGCGGCCTTCGCGCCCCTGCGGCTGGCGATCGAGGACGATTCCCATCGCCATGCCGGCCATGCGGGGGCACGGCCGGAGGGCGAGACGCATTTCCGGGTCGAGATCGTGTCGGCGGCCTTCGCCGGGCATTCCCGCGTCGCGCGCCAGCGCATGGTCTACGACGTGCTCGCCGCCGAGCTGGCCGAGCGCGTCCACGCCCTCCAGCTGCGCACCGCGACGCCGCAGGAAGACCGCTAGACGGCCAGCCGCGTCGGCCGCAGCTCGCCCGCCGCCTCCAGCAGCGGGTAAGCCGCGGCGGCGACATGCGCCTCGATCCGCTTGAGGTCGCGGATCACGTCGAGGCGCAGGCCCGCAGTCTCCACGCTCTCCGCCTCGCCGCGATTGACGCGGCCGAAGACCCGCCGGGTGAACCGGCGCTCCAGCTCGCGGAAGCGGTCCTTCTCGGCGACCAGCCGACGCGCGGCAGCGGTATCGCCGGTCATCACAACCGTCACCGCCAGCGCAAGGTGCGCCAGCAGCCGGTCGTGCATCTCGTCGAGCTCGGCCAGGGCCTCGGCCGGCAGTGCCACGTGGTGGCGGATACGCTTGGCCGCCAGCTCCATCAGGCTCTTGTCGACGATGTCGCCGATGTGCTCGAGGTTGACCGCGAAGGACAGGATCTCCGTCGACCGCCGCGCTTCGTCCTCGCCGAGCTCGCCCCCGCCCACCTGTGCCAGGTAGCAGTGCACCGCGGCGTGCAGGCGATCCAGCACGTCGTCCATGCGGCGGATCTCGGCGACACGGCGGCGGTCGCCGGTGCGGAACACCTCGCGCGAGCCGCGCAGCATCGTCTCCACGACGTCCGCCAGCCGCAGCACCTCGCGCGCGGCGTTGGCCAGTGCCACCGGCGGCATGTGGACGTGCCCGGCGTCTAGATGCCGCGCCTTGCCGGGATCGTCTCCGGCGGGGCCCGCCGGCAGCAACCGCTCGGCCGCGCGCGCGATCCACGGCAGCGGCAGGATGAAGGCCGCCGCCAGGAGCAGGTTGAAGACGGTGTGGAAATTTGCCGCGAGCCGCGCCGGCGCATCGTCGAAGCGCGCGAGCAGGGTGGCGGCGGGGCCGAGGAGGGGCAGGGCCAAGGCGCAGCCGACGAGGCGGTTGGCGAGATTGACGGCCGGCAGGCGCCGCCGCGACCGATCGCCGCGCCCGGCCGCGAGCAGCGGATTGACCGCGCTGCCGAGATTGGCGCCCACGACCATCGCCAGCGCCGCCTCCGGCGGGACGAGGCGGGCGGCCGCCAGCGACATGACGAACAGCATGGTGGCGACGCTGGAATGGGCGGCCCAGGTGAACGCCGCGGCGACCGCGGCGGCCATCAGCGGGTCGCGGCCGAGCGCGGCCAGCACCGCGCGCAGCTCCGGCGCCGCCTCGATCGGCTCGATCGTCGCGACCAGCAGGTGCAGGGCGAGGAGCATGAGGCCGAGCCCGATCGCGACCCGCCCGAGGTCGCGCGTCCGGCTGCGGCGTCCCAGGCGGAAGGCGGCGACGCCGACCGCGATCAGCAGCGGAAAGACGATCGTGACGTCGAAGGAGAGGACCTGGGTGATCAGCGTGGTCCCGACATTGGCGCCCAGCATCACCGCCATCGCCGGCACCAGGTCGACCACGCCCTCGGCCGCGAACGAGGTGGCCATCATCGCCGTCGCGGTGCTGCTCTGCAGGACGGCGGTGACGCCGACGCCCGCGAGCAAGGCCCGCCAGCGGCTCTTCAGGGCCGTCCCGAGGAAGCGGCGAAGATCGCCGCCGAAGGCGCGCAGCACGCCCGTGTGGACCATGTGGATGCCCCACAGCAGCAGCGCGATGGCGCCCGCCAGGCTGGCGAGCACATGGGTCGTCGACATGGGCGTTTCCGAATGGGGCGGCACGGCCGGCACGCCGGCCATGTGGCCGGTCATGTTATCGAACGAACGTGGTGCCTGGCGGGTGCCCCCGTCAAGCATGCCCATCCGCCGGGAACCGGCACGGCGAACGGGCGACGATGGTAGTATCCGCTCCGATCGCGCCTCGCGGGCAGGGTCGGAGCAGCCGTTGAAGTACCGCGCGTTCCTCGAGCGGCTGCACAGGCAGGCCGCGCCGGAGCTCTATCTCGAGATCGGGGTGCGCCACGGGCACAGCCTCGCCCTCGCCCGCTGTCGCTCCTTCGCGATCGACCCCGACTACGCGATCACCGAGGAGCTGAACGGCCATGTGCGGCTCTTCCGCTGCACCAGCGATGCGTTCTTCGCGCGCCCCGACGTCGAAGCGCTGTTCCAGCGGCGGAAGGTCGACCTCGCCTTCATCGACGGCAACCACCTGTTCGAGAACGCGATCGCCGATTTCCTGAACGTCGAGCGGTTCGCGGCCCCCGGCGCCATCGTCGTCATCGACGACGTGCTGCCGCGCAACGCCGCGGAGGCGCGCAGGACGCGCACGACCACGGAATGGGCGGGCGACGTGTGGCGCGTCCTGCCGTTCCTCGCGAGACACCGCCCGGATCTCCTGCTCCTCCCGATCGATGCGTCACCGACCGGCCTGCTTCTCGTCGGCAACCTGGCACCCGGCCGGGCGCCGTGCGCGGCGATCGGCCAGGCCGTCGCGGAGTCCATGGCCGAGCCGCCACCCACGCCCGACGACGCCATCATCCGGCGCCACGGCGCCGTCCCGGCTTCCGACCTGGTGCGGTCGGGGCTACTGCGCGGCATTCGCGAGCTGACCGGCGATGCCCTGCGCGCGGCGGTCCGCGCGCGGTTCCCGCGACTGCTGCTGCCGGGCTTCCTCGGGCCGCTCTCCGAGGCCCCGCTGCCGCCGGCGGGCGCGGGCGTCGGCGATCATCGCATCGCTGTGCATCCGCCGCTGCGGATCGAGCCGCGGCCCGACCTCGTGGCCGAGCTTGGCGCCGCCGCCGCGCATGTGGAACAGCAGGTGCCGGCTCTCGAGCGCTCGATCCCGGACACGTGGGTCGGGCGGGACATGCATTGCCCGCCGCTCGGGGTGGAGGTGCTCTCGGGCGCGCTCGTGTTTGGCGGGACGATCCGCAAGCACGGCGACGGCGTCCATATCGGCGGCCAGACCATCGTCACCGCGGCCGGCGCGCTCGCGCCGGCATCCTTCGGCATCATGGACGGCGTGCGGACGCTGCCGGCCGACTTGATGACGCCCGCGACGCCGCCCGCGGCTGGCCATCGCTACATCGGGTTCCGCAGCGTCGAGGAGCTGGCGGGCGCCTACTACCTGGTGGGCAACGTCCACCGCCATTTCGGCCATATGCTGCTGGAGGGGCTGTCGCGCCTGTGGGCGCTGGACGAGATCGCCCGGCGCGAGAAGGACCTCAGGTTCCTCGTGTTCGAGCCGACGCTGGCGCTCCATGCCGCGACCCTGCTGGAGCGCGCGGGCGTTCCCCGCGACGCGATCGTCCATGCCCCGCCCGCCGCCCGGGTCGAGCGGCTCTATGCGCCCGACGCGGCCATCGCCACCCATTCCTGGCTTTCGCCGGTGCTGCGCCCGGTGTGGGACCGCATCGCGGCCCGCCCCGCCGCCGGCCGGCCGCCCACGGGCCGCTACTACCTCTCACGCCGGTCGACCGCGAACCGGCCGCTCGAGAACGAGGAGGAGATCGAGGCGATCTTCGCCGCCCATGGCTACACGGTGGTGGAGCCGGAACGGCTCGGCATCGAGGAGCAGCTCGCACTCGCGGCCGGCGCCGCCTCCCTCGCCGGGTGCGTGGGCAGCCAGCTCTATCTCGCGATGTTCCAGCCCCAGGGCGGGCGCAACGTCGTCCTGGCGCCGCGCAACTTCTATTTGAGGGACGATTTCCTCATCGCCCAGACGCTGGGCCACCGGATCAGCCTGGCGTTCGGCTCCGAGCTCGATCATGAGCAGCCGAAGAATCTCCGCGCCTGGCGATGCGATCCCGCGGCGGCGTCGGCCGCGGTCGGCCGGGCTGTCGCCGGCTAACCCGCCTTCGCGCGGCGCTCCTGGTAGAATTCCGGCCACTGCTCCCTGACGACCGGCCCGTCCAGGGCCAGAGCATGGCAGGAATCGAGATGCCCCGGGCGCCGCCGCGGCGCCCCGGCCAGCCGGCGCTCGCGCGACAGCCAGGGGATGATGGTCTGGTAGGCGGTGGTGGCGACCGGCCCCAGCAGCTCGACCAGATGGGTGCAGCCCTCCACGCCGCTCAGCAGGTTGCGGACCTGCTGCGTCCAGCCGGACTTGATCGACAGCCCGACGAGGCGCTGGAAGTTGGGCGTGATCGCCGGGCAGATGTCGAACGGGCTCTCGTCCGTCACCGCCTCGACCGCGCGCACCGTCAGCTCGTCGTCGATCGTCAGCCGCACCCACATGTCATGGATGGCCTCGCCCGGCCGCAGCTCGCCGCGCGTGGAGCTTTCGAAGGGATAGGTCTTGGTGTCGACGAGGTGGCCCTCTATGTCCCACATCCCGTCGTCGCGGCGATAGCCGCGGCATTCGACGCGCCGCGTGTGGATGTGCGCGCGCGGCGCCGGGGCGGATAGGGGCATGATGGGACTCTACAGGGATGCTGCGGTGCAGCAAGTGAGGTAGGGCCATCGGACCGCCGCCGTCAATGGCGAAGGCCGCCCTCGGTCTCAGGCGGCGATCGCCTGCGACAGCAGGGACAGGACCTCGGCGGTCGCCACGTCGCGCGCGATGAAGGCCTTGCCGATGCCGCGCGTGAGGATGAAGGTGATGCGGCCGCCGACCGCCTTCTTGTCCTTGCCCATGTGGGCGACCAGCCGCTCGGCGGTCCACCCGCCGCCGCGGATGCCGGCGACGCCCGTCGGCAGGCCGACCGCCGCGAAATGCCGGCGCACCCGGGCCGCGTCGGCGGCCGGGCACAGGCCGAGCCGCGCCGACAGGTCGAACGCCATCAGCATCCCGATCGCCACCGCCTCGCCGTGCAGCAGCGCGCCGCCGAAGCCGGTTTCGACCTCCAGTGCGTGGCCGAAGGTATGGCCGAGGTTGAGCAGCGCCCGGTCGCCCGTCTCCTTCTCGTCGCGCGCCACGATCGCCGCCTTGGCGCGGCAGCTCGCGACGACGGCATGGCGGCGCGCATCAGCGTCGCCCGCCACCAGCGCGGCACCGTTCGCCTCGCACCAGGCGAAGAAGGCGGGATCGTCGATCAGGCCGTACTTCACCGTCTCGGCGTAGCCCGCCAGCAGCTCGCGCCGCGGCAGGGTGGCCAGCGCCGCCATGTCCGAGAGGACCATCAGGGGCTGGTGGAAGGCGCCCACGAGATTCTTGCCCGACGGCATGTCGATGGCGGTCTTGCCGCCGACCGAGCTGTCGACCTGCGACAGCAGCGTCGTCGGCACCTGCACGAAGCCGATGCCCCGCAGCAGGATGGCCGCAGCGAAGCCGACGATGTCGCCGACCACGCCGCCGCCCAGCGCCACCAGCGTCGTCCGGCGGTCGATGCCGCGGCCCAGGATCTCGCTGCAGAGCCGCTCGAGATGGGCGAAGTCCTTGGTCGCCTCGCCGGGCGGCAGGACGACACGGTCGTGGCGGATGCCGGCGCGGTCGAGTCCCGCTTCCAGCGCCGGCAGGTGCAGGGCCGCCACCGTCTCGTCGGTCACGGCGACGACGCGCGGTGCGGGCAGCACCGGCGCCATGCGCAGGCCGGCCTCGCCGATCAGGCCGTCGCCGACAAGGATGTCGTAGCTGCGGTCGCCGAGGCCGACGCGCACGGTGTCGATGGTCACGGATGCGCCTCCGCGGCGGTTTCGCAGGGTGTCGCGGCCGGCGGAGCGGGCGGCGTGTGGGCGAGATGGGCGGCGATGGCGGCCATGCAGCGCTCCACCGTGACCTCGGTCGGTGCGTCGAGGCTGTCGACGACAATGTCCGCCTCGGCGTAGACGGGGTAGCGGATGGACATCAAGCGGCCGAGAATCTCCTTGGGATCGCCCTGGTTCAGCAACGGTCGGTGGGTGCGCCGGGCGACGCGGCGCGCCAGCACGTCGAGCTCGGCCCGCAGCCACAGCGACAGGCCGCGGGCACGGATGCGGGCGCGCGTATCGGCGTCCATGAAGGCGCCGCCGCCGGTCGCCAGGACGTGCACGGGCTCGTCCAGCAGCCGCGCGATCACCCGCCGCTCGCCGTCGCGGAAGGCCGCCTCGCCGTGCCGGGCGAAGATTTCGGCGATGGTGCAGCCCGCCGCCGCCTCGATCTCGGCGTCGGCATCGACGAAGGCGAGGCCGAGGCGCTGCGCGAGGCGCCGCCCGATGCTGGTCTTGCCCGCTCCCATCAGGCCGATCACCACCAGGGTGCGGGGCAGCGCCGTTGCCGCAGGCGCCGCGGCAACGGCCGTCATCGGGTGGTCGCCACCCGACGTTGAAACGCCCCGAAGGCGCCGATATCCTGCCGCGGCATCGCCATGCCGCGTTGTTAGCACAGACGCCGTTGGAAGTCGCCACGCAGCCGCCGGCGGGAGTGCCCCCCATGGCCCGTAAGCTCGTCTGGATCGTCGCGGCCGTGGTCGTGGTCGTCGTCGCCGCAGCCGTCGGCGCCCTGCTCCTGGTCGACATGCCTGCGCCGACCCAGCGGATCGAGAAGGTGGTGCCCGATGCAAGGCTGGCTCGCTAGCGTCCTCGCGACCGTCGCACTGGTCGGCACCGCCGCAGCCCAGGCGCCGCCGACACCGCTGATCGGCCCGCCGTCGATGCGGCTGGAGCGTGCGCCCGGCATGGCGCCCGGTCCCTTGCCGCAGGAGCGCCCGAGCCTGGAGCGCGTGGAGCGGCAGCGGCGCGAATCCGGCATCTCCGCCCGGCCGCTGCCGGCGCTCGACGGCGAATCCGCCGGCTGGAACGAATCCGAAGGCGGCCTCGGCGCCGCCTTGTGGCAGGGCAGCCGCTGGGCCGCGGTCGAGCGGCTGCTGGACCTGCTGCCGGCCGCCGCGACGACGCCCGCGCGCCTGGCGCTGGCCCGGCGCCTCGTTATGTCCGCCTCGGTGCGGCCCGAAGCCACGCCCGCCGGCGCCTTCGCGGAGCGGCGAATGGCGGCCCTGATGGCGCTGGGCGATGCCGCCGCCGCGGCGACGCTCGGCCGCCGGCTCACCGTCGAGCGCCTGCCGGCGGCCGTGGGGCGCCTGGCCGCCGAGGCCGAGATGGCGTCGGGCGGCCGGGCCGAGGCCTGCCGGGCGGCGCGCCGGCCGGAGGCCGATGCCGACGATCTCTTCTGGCGCAAGCTGCGCATCGCCTGCGACGCGCTCGACATCCAGTACGACCGCGTGGTGCTCGGGCTCGACCTGCTGCGCGAGCAGGGCAAGGACCCGGGCGACGCGTTCACGGCTCTCGTCGAGGCGGCGGTCGGCGAGGACAAGCCGGCGACGGCGGCGATGCCGGACGTGCTGTCGGCGTTGCTCGCGACGTCCGCGGGCATTCCGCCGGCACCGGGTGCGCAGCTGCCGATCGTGATCGCCGCCATGGTCGCCCGGGCGGAGAAGCTGAAGCCGGCCGACCGGCTGCCCCATGCGGAGCGCGCGGCGGCGGTCGGGCTGATCGACGGCGCGCTCTTCACCCGGCTCTACGTCGAGCTGCCGGTCGACCAGAAGGGGCTGGGCGCAGTGCCGGCCGTCGAGGCGGGGGCGGCCGGCCCCGCCGCCCTGCTGCAGCAGGCGCTGCTCCAGATGGTGCCGGGCCTGCGGCTGGAGCGGCTGGCGGCGGGCTGGCGCCGCGCCGTGACGACCGGCGCCCCCTTCGCCTACGCCCAGGCGGCCAGCCCGCTGGTAGCCGAGATCTCGCCGTCGGCCGACCTGATGCCCTACGCGCCGGCGGTCATCCGCATCGCGCTGGCGGGCGGCGACGTCCATACGGCGCTGCGCTGGACGGAGGCGGTGGGCGCCCGGATGGGCGACGCCATGGCGGCGGAAACCTATCAGGGCGCCGTCGCCCTGCTGCGGCTGGCGATGGGCGACGAGGGGCCGGAATGGAACCCGACCGCCGCCGACCGTTGGGCGACCGCGATGGGCGGCACGCAGGCGCCGCGCACCCTGGTCGGCCTGACCCTGTTCGCGGCGTTGGGCGAGGCGGCCGGCGGCGATGCGTGGCTCGGCTTCCCGCACGCGCCGTCGACGCCGCCGCCCGACGCATCCCTGCTGTTCGCGCTGGAGGCGGCCGCGCGCGAGCGGCGACTGGGCGAGCAGACGGCCCTGGCGCTGACCGCGATGGGTGGCGCATTGGTGCCGCATCCGCTGGCCGCCTCGGCCGCGATCAAGAGCCTGCGCTTCACCGACCAGGCCGCGGCCGCCCGCCATATCGCCCTAGAGATCGCGCTCGCGGCCGGGCTGTGAGGCGGCCTCGGCCGTGACCGACCGCCACCTCGACGCCTTCCTGGAGATGATGGCGGCGGAGCGCGGCGCGGCCCGCAACACGCTCCAGGCCTATCGCCGCGACCTGGAAGACCTCGCGGGCTTCCTGGCCGGGCGCGGCCGGACGCCCGTCGCGGCCACCCCCGAGGACCTTGCCGCCTACCTGGCCGGGCAGGCGGCCGCCGGCATGGCGCCGCGCACGGCGGCGCGGCGGCTGTCGGCGATCCGCCAGTTCTTCCGCTTCCTCCTCGCCGACGGCCTGCGGCCCGACGATCCGACGACGCGGCTCGACTCGCCGCGCCTCGGCCGGCCGCTGCCCAAGGTCCTGGCGCAGGACGAATGCGCGGCACTGCTGGCCGCCGCCAGGGCGCGGCCGGGGGCGGACGGGCTGCGCCTCGTCGCCATCGTCGAGCTGCTCTACGCCGGCGGCCTGCGGGTATCGGAGCTGGTCGACCTGGCGGCGGGTGCCGTGCCCCCCGGCGCCACGACCGTGCTGGTGCGGGGCAAGGGCGACCGCGAGCGGGTGGTGCCGCTGGCCGCCTCGGCAGTGGCCGCGGTCGCGGCCTATGTGGCGGTGCGCGAAGGCTTCCTGCCCAAGGGCGCGCGCCGCGCCCGGGCCGAGCGGTGGCTCTTCCCGTCGCGCGGGACGGATGCGCGGCTGACCCGGCGGCGGGTCGGACAGATGCTGAAGGAGCTGGCGATGGCCGCCGGCCTCGATCCCGGCCGCCTGTCGCCGCATGTCCTGCGCCATGCCTTCGCCACCCACCTGGTCGACGGCGGCGCCGACCTGCGCAGCGTGCAGCGCATGCTGGGCCATGCGGACATCGCCACCACCCAGATCTACACCCATGTCGCCGACGAGCGGCTGGCGCGCCTCGTCCACGCCCATCACCCGCTCGCCCGCAAGGGTGGCCGAGGTGCGGGGTAGGCGGCCGGCATCGGTTTGCGACCGCCCGCCCCTGTGCTAGACCCGCGCCCGACATGCGCAGCTTCCTGGATTTCGAGCAGCCGATCGCCGAGCTCGAGAGCAAGATCGACGAGCTCCGCCACCTGCCGGGTGCGGCCGACATCAACATCGCCGACGAGGTGGCGAAGCTGGAGGCCAAGGCCGAGCGGCTCCTGCGGCAGACCTATGCCCGGCTGACGCCCTGGCAGAAGATCCAGGTCGCCCGCCATCCCGAGCGGCCGCGCCTCAAGGACTACGTCGAGGCCCTGGTCGCGGAGTTCACGCCGTTGGCCGGCGACCGCACCTATGCCGAGGACCGGGCGATCGTCGGCGGGCTCGGGCGTTTCCGCGGCACGCCGCTCATGGTGATCGGGCAGGAGAAGGGCTCCGATACCGAGAGCCGGGTGCGCCACAACTTCGGCATGGCGCGGCCGGAAGGCTATCGCAAGGCGCGCCGGCTGATGGAGCTGGCCGACCGCTTCCGCCTGCCGATCCTCACCCTGATCGACACCGCCGGGGCCTATCCCGGCGTCGGCGCAGAGGAGCGCGGGCAGGCGGAGGCGATCGCGCGGGCGATCGAGGCGGGGCTCGCCGTGGGCGTGCCCTTCGTCGCCGTCGTCATCGGCGAGGGCGGCTCGGGCGGCGCCATCGCGCTCGCCACCGGCAACAGCGTGCTGATGCTGGAGCACGCGGTCTACTCGGTCATCTCGCCCGAGGGCTGCGCCTCGATCCTGTGGCGCAGCGCCGAGCATGCCCAGCAGGCGGCCGACGCGCTCAAGCTGACGGCCCAGGACCTGCTGCGCCTTGGCGTCATCGACACGGTCGTGCCGGAGCCGCTGGGCGGCGCCCATCGCGACCGTGCCCAGACGATCGCCGCCGTCGGCGAGGCGATCGCCGCCGCCTTCGCCGCCCTCGACGGGCTCGACGCGGCGTCGCTGCGCGCCCGGCGACGCGAGAAGTTCCTCGCCATCGGCCAGAACGGCCTGTGAAGCCGCCCGCCCGACCGCCGGCCGCCGGACTCTCGGTCGGAAGACACTGATGGAGGCCGGCCACGGCATCCCCTATGTGCGGGAGATCGTGGTCTTCCTGGCGGCGGCCGGCATCGTCATCCCGGTCTTCCAGCGCCTGCGCATCAGCCCGATGCTGGGCTTCCTCATGATCGGCATCGTCATCGGGCCGCACGGGGCCGGTGCCCTGACAGGCGACATGCCGTGGCTGCGCCACCTCGTCATCTACGAGCAGGAAGGCGTGCAGCGGGTCGCGGAGCTGGGTGTCATCTTCCTGCTGTTCACCATCGGGCTGGAGCTGTCGCCGCGCCGGCTGCTCCAGATGCGCGGCCTCGTCTTCGGCCTGGGGGGGCTGGCGACCCTGTCGGTCGCGGCCGCGACCGGGGCGATCGCCTGGGCATGGGGGGCCGGCCCGTCGGCGACCGCGGTCGTGGGGCTGGCGCTCGCCATGTCTTCGACGGCGGTCGCCATGCAGCTGCTCGCGGAGCGGCGTGCCTCGACCGGCCGGGTCGGGCGCACCGCCTTCGCCATTCTCCTGCTGCAGGACCTGGCGGTGGTGCCGATCCTGGTCCTGATCTCGGTGTTGGGCGGCGATGGCGAACCCGGCCCGGCGCTCGCGCTGGCGTTCGCGAAGGGCATCGCGATCGTGGCCCTGCTCGCTGCCGTGGGCTATGTCGCGCTGCGCCCGGCGCTGCGGTCGGCCGCCCGCACCGGCAGCCCGGAGCTGTTCATGGCGGTGGTGCTGCTGGTCGTCATCGGTGCCGCGGCCGCCACCTGGGCGGCCGGCCTGTCGACCGCGCTCGGCGCCTTCGTCGGCGGCCTGATGATCGCGGACAGCGAGTACCGGCACGAGATCGAGGTCGACATCGAGCCCTTCAAGGGCCTCCTCCTCGGCCTCTTCTTCATCGCCGTCGGCATGGGCATCGACGCGGCCGCCTTCCTCGCCGAGCCGCTGATGGTGCTGGCGGCGGTCTGCGGCCTCTATCTCCTGAAGGCGGCGGTGATCGGCGGGCTGGTGCGCGCCTTCGGCTTCGACTGGCCGGTCGCCGTGGAGGTCGGCCTGTTGCTGGGCCAGGCGGGCGAGTTCGCGCTGGTGGCGATCGGGCTGGCGGCATCCGCCGGCATCGTCTCGGCGGAGGCGACGCAGTTCTTTTTCCTGGTGACCGGGCTGTCGCTGTGCGTGACGCCGCCCGTGGCCGCGCTGGCCCGCCAGGCGGCCGCCAAGCTTGCGACAACACGTCGCACGGGGGAGATCGACGTGCCGCCAGGGGGTCATGTCGTGCTGGGCGGGTTCGGCCGGGTCGGCGGTCTCGTCGCGGACATGCTGGAGGACGAGCGCATCCCCTACGTGGCGCTCGACCTCGATCCCGCCGTCGTCGAGCGTGAGCGCGGCGCCGGCCGGCCGGTGCATTTCGGCGACGGCAGCCGGGCGGCCGCGCTGCGCCGGGCCGGTGCCGACGGCGCCGACGCGCTGGTCGTCACCCTCGATGACGCCGTCGCTGCCGAGCGCGCCGTCGCCGCGGCCCGCCGGCGCTGGCCGCATCTGCCCATCTACGCCCGTGCGCGCGACCGGGCGCATGCCGACCGGCTGCGCGAGCGCGGCGCCACGGAGGTCATCGAGGAGATCCTGGAGCCCGGGCTCCAGCTCGGCGGCCTCGCGCTGGGCGGGCTCGGTATGCGGCCGGAGGCGGTCGCCGAACGAATCGCCGCGCGTCGCGACGGTCCGCCCGAGAAAAGGGCGGGTGCTGAACCGGCAGGCGGCAAAGGGCGTCCCGACCACCGATGAACCGTGATGCGGCCCCCCGCGACGCACTTCACGGATGCGGCGGCGGCTGTAAGCGGGAATTCTTCTTCCCGTCCGACGTTCACGCAATCGACGGTTCCGGTCTTGCCGGCGGCGATGCGCGGATCATCTTCATTCGCCGCACAAATGACGGTGGGAGTTGGGAGGGGTGGAGTGCCAGGGAGCGAACCGGCCGGGGCGAGGCATGGAGCGCGGCCGATGACCGGGCGCCGCTATGAGATCCTGGTGCGGCGGATCGACCAGCACCTGTCGGAGATGGGGCTGAGCGAGCGCCAGGCGTGCCTGCGCGCCGGCCTCAAGGTCGACGCCATACGCGCCATCCGGCGCGGCCAGAGCCCGCGCGCGGAGACGCTTGCACGGCTCGCGCGCGTGCTGGAGATGCCGGCGCAGATCCTGATGGATGCGGCGGGAGGCGAGGATGTTCCCGCCGTCGCGATCCTGGCCGTCGACGGCGAGGATGATGGCCTCTGCCTCAACGTCGCCGAGATCGACCTCCGGGGGATGGCCGGCGACGGCGGGGGCGACGGCGTGAGCGACCCGGCCATGCGGCCGGTCACCGTCCGCTGGCGCCTGCCGAAGGCGCTGGTGCGCGCCCAGACCGGGACCGCGGAGGCACAGCTGCGCATCGTGGCGATCCACGGCGACGCCATGGAGCCGGATCTGCCCTCGGGGAGCCGGGTCCTCGTCGATGCGGCCGATCGCACGCCGAGCCCGCCCGGCATGTTCATCGTCTGGGACGGCCTCGGCCTCGCCGTGAAGCGGGTCGAGCACCTGCCCTTCAGCGAGCCGCCCCGCGTCCGCATCACCGCCGACAACCCGCGCTATCGTCCCTATGAGGTGGCCCTGGGCGAGGCGGAAATCCGCGGCCGCGTCATCGGCCGCTGGAAGTGGAGCTGATCTGCCTCAGGGCACGCCCGGAAAGGACGAGACGTACTGAATCCGCAGGTCGGGAAACGATTCCACGAGCTGGATTTTCAGGTCGGGGAAGGACTGGACCATCTGCCACTTGCCGCAGCGGTCGGGAAAGGACGTCACCAGCTGTACCTTGAGGTCCGGGAAGGACGAGACGACCTGGACCTTGAGGTCGGCGAACGAGCCGACGACCTGCACCTTGCCCCAGAGGCGCTTGCCCGACAGCGCGCAGCTCCCTGCATCCACCTTTCCGGCCGCCGTCGGCCCGGCGGCCGCGATCCCGGCAGCGACGGCGGCGACCGAGAGCCAGGTGCGCGGGCTCGGGGACATTCGGCCGATCCCGACGGAATTCCCCTGTCCGCTCAGTTGGTGACCGCCCGCAGACGATCCTCGGTCAGCCCGACCTTGCGGCCGGTCGCCAGGATGTCGCGCCACGCCTGATCGGAGAGCGGGATGCCGTCCGCCAGCCGCTTGGCGCGGGTGCGGCGCTCGGGCTCGCCCGGGACCAGCACTTCGCCGCCGGGCGTGGCGGGCCGCGACGACTTCACGTAGTCGACGTACTGGCGCATCTCCCTGGCGAAGCTGTCGTCCGAATGGAAGCGGTCGACCGCCATGTAGATCGACAGCATGCCGTTGGCGAGCATCCGCGGCGGCGGGCCGGAGCAGCCGGAGCCCGTGAACGCGCCAGCCAGCAATTCGCACATGAAGGCCAGCCCCGATCCCTTGTGCTCGCCGAACGCGCGCAAGGCGCCGGGACCGTTGCGCGGATCGGGGACGGCACCCGCCGGCACGTCGCCGTAGAGCGTCTTCGGGTTGCTGGACAGCGTGCCGTCCGGCTCGATCAGGGCGCCCGGCGGCAGGGCCTTGCCGCCGGAATGGGCGACCAGCGCCTTGCCCTCGGCGACCAGCGAGGTCGCGAAGTCGAGGATGATCGGGTCCTCGCCCGGCACCGGCAGGCCCATGGCGACGGGCGCGGTCGAGAACCGGCGGTCGACGCCGCCGAAGGGGGCGACCAGCTCGCTGCCGGCGACATTGACGATGTGGATCGAGACCTGGCCGGCCGCCGCCGCAGTCTCGGGATAGTCGCCGATGCGGCCGAGATGGCCGGCATGGCGCAGGCCGATCACCGAGACGCCGTGCTCGCGCGCCCGCGCAATGCCGAGCTCGACGGCGAGCGGCCCGACCGTCTGGCCGAAGCCGTAGTTGCCGTCGACCACCGCGAAGGCGCCGCCGTCGACGACCGTCGTCAGTTTCTGCCCGGCCCTGACCCGGTCGCCTTGCAGCGCCTCGACGTAGCGCGGCACCCGGATGACGCCGTGGCTGTCATGCCCGGCGAGGTTGGCGCCGGCCAGCATCGAGCCGATGCGGCCGGCTTCGTCGGCGGCGCATCCGGCGGCGGCGAAGATGTCCGCCACGAGGCGGACGAGCGGTTCGTGGCGAACGATCAAGGGCGGGTCTCCTCCGGGCCGCACGGGGCCTGCCCCGCGCGGCGCTCACGTCTCGGCCGTCTCGGTGCGGCCGTCTCTCAGATACGTCCGTGGCAGTGCTTGTACTTCTTGCCGCTGCCGCAGGGGCAGGCGGCGTTGCGCTGCACCTTGCCCCAGGTGGTGGGGTCGGCCGGATCGATGGTGGCGGCCAGCGCCGCGACCGCGGTATGGCGCGGCGGCATCCGCTGCAGCGCCTCGTCCGCCTCGTCGACGTCGCCGGCGAGCGCAGGCTCGGCCATGGCCGGGTCCCAGCGCATCTCGTGCATCTCCGGCATCGGCGGTGGCGGCGGCTCGGGATCCTGCATGCGGATCTCGATATGGCTGAGGAGCTGGATCACCGCCTCGCGCAGATGGCTGAGCATCTCCTCGAAGAGGGTGAAGGCCTCGCGCTTGTACTCGTTCAGCGGGTCGCGCTGGGCGTAGGCGCGCAGGCTGATGCCCTGGCGCAGGTGATCCAGCGACAGCAGGTGGTCCTTCCACACCTGGTCCAGCACCTGCAGCAGGATGCTCTTCTCGGCCATGCGCATCAGCTCGGGGCCGTAGGCCGCGGTCTTCTCCGCGATCTTGGCTTCCAGCGCACGGGTGATGCGGTCGCGGATCTCCTGGTCCGCGATGCCCTCTTCCTTGGCCCAGTCGGCGACCGGCAGGTCGAGGCCGAAGAGGCGCAGGCAGGTCTCGTGCAGGCCGGCCATGTCCCATTGCTCGGCATAGGCGTTGGGCGGAATCGCCTTGCCGACGCTGGTCGCGATGACCTCCGCCCGCATGTCCTCGACCATGCCGGCGATGTCTTCCGACTGCATGATCTCGCGGCGCTGCTCGTAGACGACCTTGCGCTGGTCGTTCATCACGTCGTCGAACCGCAGGAGCTGCTTGCGGATCTCGTAGTTGCGCGCCTCGACCTTCTGCTGCGCCTTCTCCAGCGCCTTGTTGATCCAGGAATGGACGATCGCCTCGCCTTCCTTGATGCCCAGGCGCCGCAGCATGGTGTCCATGCGCTCCGACCCGAAGATGCGCATCAGGTCGTCTTCCAGCGAGACGAAGAACTTGGACGCGCCGGGGTCGCCCTGGCGGCCCGACCGGCCGCGCAGCTGGTTGTCGATGCGCCGGCTCTCGTGGCGCTCGCTGCCGATGACGTAGAGGCCGCCCGCCGCCAGCACCTTGCGCTTGGCCTCGGCGACCTCGGCGCGGATCGCCGCCTCGCGCCGCGCCCGCTCCTCGGGATCGGCGACGTCGGCCAGCTCGTGGCGTACCCGCATCTCGACGTTGCCGCCGAGCTGGATGTCGGTGCCGCGGCCGGCCATGTTGGTCGCGATCGTCACCGCTCCGGGCCGGCCGGCCTGGGCGATGATGTAGGCTTCCTGCTCGTGGTAGCGGGCGTTCAGCACCTGGTGGGGGACGCGCTTCTCCTGCAGGAAGGCGGCCAGCACCTCGGACTTCTCGATGCTGACGGTGCCGACCAGGACCGGCTGCTCGCGCCCGCGGCATTCCTCGATCTGCTGGACGATCGCGTTCAGCTTCTCGCGCCCGGTGCGGTAGACCTCGTCGTCGGCGTCCTTGCGCACGCAGGGCACGTTGGTCGGCATCTCGATCACGTCGAGCTTGTAGATGTCCGAGAGCTCCTGCGCCTCGGTCATCGCCGTGCCGGTCATGCCTGCCAGCTTGGGGAACAGGCGGAAGTAGTTCTGGAAGGTGATCGAGGCCAGCGTCTGGTTCTCGACCTGGATCGTGACGTGCTCCTTGGCCTCGAGCGCCTGATGCAGGCCCTCCGAATACCGCCGG
>JBFWXJ010000005.1:0-39015 GCA_050187535.1 Alphaproteobacteria bacterium
ATGGTGTCGTCCACAGCGCCTTCGTGATGGCCGACGGTGCGTTGCCGGCGATGAGCGTCGACCGGCTCGCCGCCGCGCTGCGGCCGAAGCTGGACGGCACGGCTGCCATCGCCGAAGCGTTCGCCGACAGCGGCCTCGACTTCCTGGCGCTCCTCTCCAGCACGGTCGCGACCACGGCCACGGCCGGTCAGGCGAACTATGCGGCCGCGGCGATGGCCCAGGACGCGGCGGGACGCTGGCTCGGGCGCGACGGCGGCCTCCCGGTGCGCACGATCGGCTGGGGCTTCTGGGGCGAGGTCGGCCGCGTCGCCGACGAAGTGCACCGCAACCGGCTGCGCGGCACGGGCGTCGCGGCGATCGGGACGGAGGAGGGGATCGACGCGCTGCTCGCGGTCCTCGGTGCCGGCTGGCCCGCCGTCTCCGTGCTGAAGCTGGCCGACGACGCGCCGGCACGCGCGAGCACCGCGTCCGATGTGGCACCGGCGGCGCTGCGCGATCTCGTGATCGGCACCCTCGCCGCGGTGCTGGAATTGCGAGCGGAGGAAGTGGCGGACGGCGACGAGCTGGCGGCCATCGGCCTCGATTCCATCGGCATGGTCGACGTCCAGGAGCGCCTGGAATCAGGGTTGAGCGCGCTGCCGAGCACGCTGCTGGCGGGCGTGCGCACGGTGGGCGAACTGGTCGCGCGCGTGGCGGCCCATGCGTCGGGGACACCGGCCGCGGCGCCGCCGCAGTGCGCCGAGGCGATTGCCATCCGTGGCGCGGGCACGGGCACGCCCGGGTTCTGGGTCCCGAGCTTCATCGGCGAAGCCGGCTGGGTCCGCCACCTGGCGGATGCGTTCGGCACGACGCGGCCGACGTGGCTGCTGCGGCCGGGCGACGTCGCCGCGGCGCCGAATCTGGCGGCGGTCGGCGCCGCGTTGGCCGATGCGGTGGCGGCGGTCCATGCCGGCGGGCCGGTCATCCTCGGCGGCTATTCCTATGGCGGCGTGCTCGCCGTCGACGCGGCGGCGATCCTGCGGGCGAGGGGCGTCCCGGTCGAAAGGGTCGTCCTGCTCGACAGCTTCGCGCCGGGGTCGTCGGCGTTGTCGGCCACTCTCGACGCCGGCGAGCCGCCCGATCTGCCGGTCGCGGTCGCCTCTGTGCTGGCGCGCGGCTGGGGCCTGCGCGCGCCGATCGCGGCCGACGGCACCGACATCGCGCACCTCGCCGACGCGGTCCGCGCGGCCTGCGACACTGCTCCGCCGGCGGCGGAGGTCGTCCGCCTGATCGAAGCCGACCTCGCGGCGATCCGACGCATGCGCGTGCTGCTGCGCGACCACCGGCCGGATGCCGGCGCCGGCGGCCTGCCGGTGACGCTGCTGCGCGCCCGGCGGGCGCCGGACGCGGGCGGATCGGCGATGCCGCTGGACGCCGCCGCCGCTGCCGTGTTCCGCGCCGACGGCGCGGACGACCATGGCTGGTCCACTTGGCTCGGCGTCGCGCCGGAGATCGTCCCCGTCGATGCGGACCATTTCGGACTGGGCGAGCCGGCGGTGCTGGCGGTGCTGGCGCGCCACCTGGCGGGCGGCTCACGGCGGGACGCCGTGCTCGACGTGGTGCGGCGGCACACGGTCGCCGTCCTGGCGGGCGTGTCGCCCGAGGCGGTGACGCTCGACGTCTCGCTGCGCGATCTCGGCGCCAACTCGATCGACCGGGTGGAGATCGCGACGCTGGCCATGGCCGAGCTCGACGCCGACATCCCGCGCCGCAGGCTCGCCGCGGTCTCCGACCTGGCATCGCTGGTCGACCTCCTGGTCGAATTCTCGGCGGCACCGTGACCCCGGGGCTGGTCATCACCGGCGCGGGGATCGCCGCGGCCGGCGCCGTCGGCGTTCCGGCCTTCGAAGCGGTGCTGCGGGCAGGGCGGACGGCGATCGTCGAGGACCCGGCACCCGGCATCAGGCGTGCGGCATTGCTGTCGGAGGCGGCCTTCGCGCCGGCCGCGCCCGCCGATTCCGCGGCCGCCCGCGCGCTGCGCGGCGCCAACCGGGCGGCGCGCTCGGCCGTGGCGGTGGCCGGAGAGGCGTGTGCCATGGCCGGGCTCGCCGATCGCGGCGCCGCGGCGCTGGTGGTCGCCGGCCACAACCTCGCCCCCGCGGCGACCGCCGAGACGCTGCGCGAGTTCGCCGACCGGCCGCGCTTCGCGCCGCCCCGGCACGGCGTGCAGTCCTGGGACAGCCATGTCCTCGGCGTCGTCTCGGCCGTGCTCGGCCTGCGCGGACCGGGCATGCTCGCCGGCGGGCATTTCGCCTCGGGAATCGCCGCGCTCGCCCTCGCGGCCCTGCTGCTGCGCAGCGGCGAGGCCGAGGTGGCGGTCTGCGTCGCCCCTTGCGTGGAGCCGACCTCGGTCGACCTCCATGCGCTCGCCAATCTCGGCGCAACGGCCAGCCTCGCCGACGAGGCGGCACCTTATCAGCCGTTCGGCGCCGGCCAGTCCGGCTTCGTGCTGGGACAGGGGGCGGCCGCGCTGGTCGTCGAGACGGCCGTGCATGCTAGCCGCCGCGGCGTTCCCGTCCTGGCCGGCCTCGGCGCGGCGACGATCCGTCTCGCCGGCACTGCCGGACCGGAGCCGGACGGCGACACCGAGGCCCGCGTCATGCGCGCCGCCGTCGCGGCTGCGGGGCTGGCGGCGGCCGATATCGGCTACGTCAATGCGCACGCCACCGGCACGCCGGCCGGCGACGCAGTGGAGATCGCGGCGATCCGGGCGGTGTTCGGCGACGGGGGACCGCGCGTCAACGCCACCAAGGCGCTCGCCGGGCATACGCTCTTCGCCGCGGGCCTGGTCGGCGCGGTCGCGACCATCCTCCAGCTCCGCGGGCGCTTCCTGCACGCCGATCCGTATCTCCTTGCGCCGCCACCGGGGCTGGCCATGGCGGGGCCCGGGGGCGGCGCGCTCGACGCAGGGGCCGCCCTGTGCAACGCATTCGGCTTCGACGGCATCAACGGCGCGGCGGTCCTGATCCGCGGCGCGACGGGGAGTTGAGATGCGGCGGGTGGGAATAGAGGCGGTCGGGGTCTATGCCGGGCGCGCCGTGCTGGACGTGTCGGCGCTGGCGACGGCGCGCGGCCTCGACATGACGCGCTTCCAGAACCTGCTGATGCGCCGCAAGTCGGTGGCGCTGCCGGTCGAGGACCCGGTCTCCTTCGCGGTCAACGCCGCCAAGCCGATCGTCGACCGCCTGCCGGCGGCCGAGCGGGCGACCATCCGCACGCTCATCGTCGCGTCGGAATCCGGCATCGACTTCGGCAAGGCGATGTCGAGCTACGTCCAGCATCATCTCGGCCTGTCGCGCAACTGTCGCACCTTCGAGGTCAAGCACGCCTGCTTCGGCGGCACGGCGGCGCTGCAATCGGCCGCCGCCTTCGTGCGCGGCGCGGCGCGCCCCGACACCCGCGTCCTCGTCGTCAGCACCGATATCGGCCGCCCGATTCCGCACACCTATGCGGAGCCGTCGCAGGGCTCGGCCGCCGTCGCGCTGCTGGTCGGCCCGGACCCGCGCGTCCTCGAGCTGGAGGAGGCAGCCGGCTCCTACAGCTACGAGGTGATGGACAGCTGCCGTCCGGCGCCCGACGTCGAGACCGGCGATCCCGACCTGTCGCTGCTCAGCTACCTCGACTGCATCCGCGGCGCCTTCGCGGACTACCAGCGGCAGACGGGGGCTGACTTCGCCACGCATTTCGACGGCCTCGCCTTCCACACGCCTTTCGGCGGCATGGCGAAGGGCGCGCACCGGACGATGATGCGGGACCTGAAGCGACTGCCGCCGCCCGCCATCGAGGCCGACTACGAGCGGCGGCTGGCGCCGTCGCTCACCTGGTGCTCGGAGGTCGGCAACATCTATTCGGGCTCGGTGCTGCTGGCGATGTGCGGCACGGCCGCGGCGCTGGCCGCACGCCCCGCCGCGACGCCGCCCCGCCTCGGCCTCTTCTCCTACGGCTCCGGCTGCTGCTCGGAGTTCTACTCGGGCCTCGTCCCGCCGGGAGCCGCCGCCGCTCTCGCCGAGGCCGGCATCGCCGACGCGGTCGGGCGCCGCGTGGCGCTGCCGGTCGCGGAGTACGATCGGCTGCTGGAGCTGAACAAGCGCACGATGTTCGGCGTCCGGGACATGGTCGCCCACCCGGCGGACGCGGGGAACGTCTATCGCGCTGCCGTCGCGGGCTCCGGCCTCCTGGTGCTGCGCCGGATCGAGGGCTTCCACCGGCAGTACGACTGGGCCTGACGGATGACGGATTCCGAGCCCGTTCTCGTCGCCCGCCGCGGCCGCCTGATGACGCTGCGCCTCAACCGGCCGGCGCAGCGCAACGCGATCGACGCGCAGATGCTGGCGAGGATCGCGGCGGCGCTCGACGCGGCCGAAGCCGATTCCGGCGTCCGTACCGTGCTGATCGAGGGCAATGCCGAGGTGTTCTGCACCGGCCTGGACCTGGAGGCGGCGCTCGCCGGCCGCGGCGCCATGGACCCGGCGGCGGCAGAGCGCGGCGCGCGGGCCTATCTCGACGTGCTGCACCGCTTCGCCCGCTCGCCCAAGATCGTCGCCTGCCGCGTTTCCGGCCGTTGCGAGGCGGGCGGGGTCGGCTTCGTCGCTGCGGCCGACTTCGCCGTGGCCGATCCCGGCGCCACCTTCCGCCTCAGCGAGGCACTGATCGGCCTGCTGCCGGCGACGCTGATGCCGTTCCTGATCCGCCGTGTCGGCTACCGCACCGCCTTCCGGCTGACGCTGGCCGCCCCGCTGCTGGGACCGGCCGAGGCGCTGGCCGCCGGTCTGGTGGACGCGGCGGGAGAAGGGGCGGGCGAGGCGCTGCGCCACCTGCTGCTCGCCTGCGAGCGCGTGCCCGAGCGCACCGTCGGCGCGGCGAAAGCCTATTTCGACGGCCTGGCGCCGATCACGGCGGAGATCGGCGACTATGCCGTCGGGCGCATCGCGAGCCTGCTGGCCGATCCCGGTGCCGCCGCCCGCATCCGCGACCTGATGGCCCAGGGCGTATGGCAGGCCGGGCGGGGCAGCGGCGCATGACGAGTGTCGTCCAGCTCACCCGGCCGGAGCCCGGTGTGGCGGTGGTCGAGATGGCCGACCGCGCCGCCTCCAACACCTTCAGCCCGGCCCTGGTGCAGGGCCTGATCGACACGTTCGGCGCCATCGCCGCCGACGGCGAGCTGCGCGCCGTCGTTGTTCACGGCTACGGCAGCGTCTTCTGCCCGGGCGGCACCCGCGACGAGCTGCTCGGCATCTTCGAGGGCCGGATCAAGTTCGACGACCTGCCGCTCTACCGGCTCTTCCTCGACTGCCCGGTGCCGGTGATCGCCGCCATGCAGGGCCATGCGCTGGGCGGCGGCCTCGCCATGGGGCTCTTCGCCGATGTCGTCATCCTGGCGGAGGAGGCGCTGTACTCCGCCAATTTCATGAAGTACGGGTTCACGCCCGGCATGGGGGCGACGCTCGTCATCCCCGCCCGGTTCGGTGCGCTGCTCGCCGCCGAGATGATGTTCACCGCCGCCAGCTATCACGGCGGCGAGCTCGCCCGGCGCGGCGTCGGTTGTCGCGTGCTGAAGCGTGCGGATGTCATCCCCGCCGCGCTACGCATCGCGCGGGAGATCGCCGACAAGCCGACGGTGTCGGTCAGGATGCTGAAGGCCCATCTGGCCGCGCCGCTGCGGGACGCGTTGCCGCGGAGCGTGGCACAGGAATTGGAGATGCATCGCACGACCTTCGTGCAGCCGGTGGTCCGCCAGCGCATCGAGACCCTGTTCGGGAGGTGACCCATGCCGCTCGATCCTCTGCCCCATCCGCCAGGCCGTCTCGCCTGCGTCTTCCCCGGCCAGGGATCGCAGACGGTCGGCATGGGGCGTGCGGTGTTCCAGCGCTATCCCGACGCCGTCGAGGAGGCGAGCGCCATCCTCGGCTGGCGCATCGACCGGCTGTGCCTGGAGGACCCGGACGGCCGGCTCGGCCAGACCGAGTTCACCCAGCCGGCGATCTTCCTGGTCGCGTCGCTGGAGTACCGTGCCTGGCGCGAGGACGGCGGTGCCGTGCCGGACGCGCTCGCCGGGCACTCGCTCGGCGAATACGTCGCTCTGCACGCCGCCGGCGGCTTCGACGTCGCGACCGGCATCCGTCTGGTGGCCGAGCGCGGCCGGCTGATGGCGGCCGCCCGCGGCGGCGGCATGAGCGCGGTGATCGGCCTGCCGCCGCACAAGCTGGCGGCGATCGTCGCAGACTTCCCCGACATCGACGTCGCCAACCAGAACTCCTTCGAGCAGACCGTGCTCGCCGGCCCCGAGACGGCGCTGGAGGCGATCGAGAAGCCGCTGCGCGCCGCCGGTGCCCGCACCGTCATCCGCCTCGACGTCAGCGCCGCCTTCCACTCCCGCGCCATGCACGCGGCGGCGGCCGCCTTCCGCCGGGTGCTGGCCGACATTCCCTTCGCGCCGCTCGCGATCCCCGTGATCTCCAACCGCCGCGCCTTCGCCTATCGCGACGACGAGCTGGCGGCCGAGCTGGAGCGGCAGATGGTCTCGCCGGTGCGCTGGATCGAGAGTGTGGAGTACCTGCTGCGCATGGGCGTGCGGGATTTCCGCGAGATCGGGCCGGGCTCCTCGCTCACCCGCCTCATCGCCCAAATCCGCTCGGGCTCCGTCTTCGCGAGCTGATGGCGCCGGACGACCCGGTCACGGCGCTCGGCGCACGGGCTTCGGCCGAACGGCTGGGCTCGCCCGCGTTCCGGGCGGCGCATGGCGTGCGGCTCGCCTACGCCGCCGGCTCGATGGCCAAGGGCATCGCCGCCCCCGACCTCGTCATCCGGATGGCGAAGGCACGGCTTCTCTCGTGGTACGGGGCGGGCGGGCAGCGGCCGGTCGCCATCCGTTCGGCTGTCCGACGCATCGCCGCCGCGGTCGGGCCGGCGGGGCCGGGTGGAGCGCCCTGGGGCGTCAACCTGCTGCACCCCATCGGCATGCCCGAGCTCGAGGATGCGACCGTCGACCTGTTCCTCGAAGAAGGCGTGCGCGAGGTCGAGGCGGCCGCTTACATCGAGGTGACCCCATCGCTCGTGCGCTATCGCCTTACGGGGCTACGGGCGGGGCCGGACGGGCTGCCGCTGCCGGCCAACCGCGTGCTCGGCAAGGCGTCGCGGCTGGAGGTGGCGGAGCAGTTCCTGTCGCCGCCGCCGCCGGCCGTGGTCGCCGCCCTGCGCGACGCCGGCCGCATCACCGCCGAAGCCGCTGCGCTGGCGTCGCGGCTGCCGCTGGCCGACGATGTCTGCGCGGAAGCCGACAGCGCCGGGCATACCGACCGCCGTGTCGCCCTGGTGCTGCTGCCCTCGGTGCGCCGGCTGCGCGACGCCTCCGCGGCCCGCCACGGCTTCGGCGGCCCCGGCGCCGCCCCGGCGCCGCGCGTCGGGCTGGCCGGCGGCCTCGGTTCGCCCGAGGCGCTGGCCGCCGCCTTCGCCATGGGCGCCGATTTCGTGCTGACCGGGTCGATCAACCAATGCACGGTCGAGGCGGCGACCTCGGATGCGGTCAAGGACCTGCTCGCCCGGGCCGGGCCGCAAGACATGGACCTGGCGCCGGCCGGCGACATGTTCGAGATCGGCGCCCGCGTGCAGGTGCTGCGCCGCGGCCTGATGTTCGGCCCCCGGGCCAACCAGCTCTACGAGCTGTGGCGGCGCTACGACGGGCTCGATGACATCCCGCCCGCGCGGCTGGCCCAAGTCGAGCGGCAATGCTTCGGCCGCAGCGTCGCAGCCGTCTGGGAGGAGACGCGTCGGCACTACGCCGATGCCGCGCCGCACATCCTGGAGGCCGCCGAACGCAACCCCAAGCAGAAGCTGGCGATGGTGCTACGCTGGTACTGGATCCATGCGAATCGCCTCGCCATGGCCGGCGACGAGGCGGGGCGCGCAGACTGGCAGGTGCATTGCGGCCCGGCCATGGGGGCGTTCAACGACTGGGTCCGCGGCACGCCGATGGAGGACTGGCGGTCGCGGCACGCGGACGAGATCGCGGCGGCGCTGATGACCGCCGCCGCGCGGCTGCTGGCGGGGGAGGGAAGCGGTCGGCATGGCGACTGAGGCGGCGGGGCTGCAGTTCGTCGAGGGCAGGGTGGCGGAGGTGGTGCTGGCCAATCCCGGCCGCCTCAATGCCATGGACCCGGCCTTTTTCGCTCGCCTGACGGAGATCTTCGCCGCCGTGGCGGCGAGCGACACTGTACGCGTCGTACTGTTGCGCGCGGAGGGCCGGGCCTTCTCGATCGGCCTCGACAAGGAATTGTCGCGCAACCTGCTGCCGCCGGCTTCCCCTGGCGAGCCGCCGGCCCGACGCACGGCGCTGCTGCACGCGACGATCCGCCGCTTCCAGGCCGCCATGATGGCGGTCCGCGAATGCCCGCGGCCGGTGATCGCCGCCGTCAACGGCTTCTGCCTGGGCGGCGGCCTCGACCTCGCCTGCGCGGCCGACATCCGCGTCTGCGCCGCCGACGCGCAGTTCGCCGTGCACGAGACGCGCATCGCCATGGTCGCCGATCTCGGCACCCTGACCTGGCTGCCGCGGCTGGTCGGGCGCGGCATGGCGCGCGAGATGGCCTTCACCGGCGCGCCGGTCGGCGGCGAGCGGGCGCTCGCTGCCGGCCTCGTCAACGCCGTGTTCCCGGATCGCGAAGCGCTGGTCGCGGGCGCGCGCCGCCTGGCCGAGGACATCGCCCGCAACGCGCCGGCCACCGTCGGCGCCGTCAAGCGGCTGATGGACGAGGACGAACTCGCGGACGAGGCGCGCGGCCTGCGCCGGGTGGCGCTCTGGAACGCCGGGCACTTCTTCAGTGCGGATCTGGAGGAAGCACACCGCGCCGGCATCGAGCGGCGCGAGCCGCGCTGGTCGGAGGGCTGACGACGTGAGCGCATCACCGATCCTGTCGCTGACGGCCGAGCCGCGCTGGGCGGCGCTCGCCGCCGGGTTCGCCCGCGATGCCTGCCGGGCGGCGGGCTTCGATGCGCGCGTCGCCGAAGGCCTCGCCCTCGCTGCCGAGGAGGTGGTGGCGGCGGTCAGCGGCGGCGGCGCGGCCGTCACCCTGGCCCTGGACGATCGTCATTTCGCCGCCCGCCTGCGCGTTACGCTGCCGGCGGAAGGGTTCGACACCGCCTGGCTGAGCCCGCTGCGCGACACCCAGGCGACCGACGACGATTTCGACCTCGAGGGTCTCGGCGTCTACGTCGCCGCGCGCCTCGTCGACCGGCTGACGGTCGAGCGTCGGGATTCCGACGGTGCCTTGCTGCTCGCCTTCGAGATCGAGCGCGAATTTCCGGTCGAGCCGCCCGCGATGCCGCCCGCGGACCTGGGCGCCGCAGACATCGCCGTCGCGGACCCCGACGACGCCCTGCTGGCACTCTTCGCGCGCTGGGCGGCCGCCTCCGGCATCGTCCACGAGGAACTGACGGGTGGCGGCGACCGGCTGGTCGGGAGGCGGGCGGCGGGCGAGATCGTGGCGCGCATCGCGACCGATGGGCACGGCCGTCCGGTGGGTGCCGTCATGTGGACCCGGCTCGGCGACCGGCTGGTGCTGTTGCACGGGCCGCTCATGCTCCCGGTCGATCCCGTGCAGCGGGCTGCGATCGCCGCTGCCCTTATCCAGGCGACATTTCAGGCGATGGCGCGCAGCCCGGTCTCCGGGATCGTCGCGCTCTATCCGCCGCCCGAGCTGCCCGCACGCGAGTTCGAGCCGGTCGGCATGGTGACCGATCCCGACGGCAGCTCGCATCCCGTGCTGTTCCGCGCGCTCGACGAGGATCCCGGGGCGACGCTGTGGGTTCCCCCTGATCTGCGCGCGTTCGTCGAGGGCGCGGTGCGCCGCCTCGGGCTCGGGCGTGAGCTGGCGGAGGCCAGCCCGGCCACGCTGCCTGCGACCGGCGCCCTGTTGGCGGCGATCGTCGACCGTGACATCTCGCGGGTGGTGTTGCGTCCGCTGCTCCCCGCGCGCGACGCCGGCGCGGTCGTCGCGGCCCAGCTTCGCCTCTTCCGCGGGCAGGGGGTCCGCCATGCGGTAGCCCTGCTCAGCCTGGGGCGGGCGGGCGACAGCGTCTTCGCCGCACCGTTCCTGGAGGCCGGCATGAAGCCGCGGGCCTTCATCCCTGCGGCCGGCAGCGACCTCCTCGTACTGGCGGACGAGTGGTCCGAGGCGGGCGACATCCAGCGAAGATGAGCACCGACGCCCTCGATCACCTCGTCCCGAGCCATGTCCGCCGGTTCGAGGCCTATGTCCCGAGCCCGCCCGACGACGTGCTCTGCCGTCGCTTCGGCGTCGATCGGCTCGACCGGTTGCACAACAATGAGAACCCGCTTGGGCCCCCTCCTGCCGCGGCGGCGGTGCTCCGCGAGTGGCCGCGGGAGCCCGGCATCGTCTACCCGCAGGGCGACGGCTGGCACCTGCGCCACCGGCTGGCGGCGCATTTCGGGGTCGGCGCCGACCAGGTCGTGATCGGCAACGGCGCCTGCGAGGCGATCGCCTTCGTCATCAAGGCCTTCTGCGAGGCGGGCGACGACATCATCACGGCCGACCGCACCTTCGCCGTCTACGAATGGGTGGCGGAGTTCTCCGGGATCGGCGTGCGCCTCGTCCCGCTCGCCGACTTCGCCTATGACGAGGCGGCGATGCTGGCGGCCATCGGCCGGCGCAGCAAGGTCGTGTTCCTGTGCAACCCGAACAACCCGACCGGAAGCTGGTGGAGCCATGAGCGCCTCTCCAGCTTCCTCGATGCGGTCGCCGGCCGCGCCATCGTCGTCGCCGACGAGGCGTATGCGGAGTTCGTCGACGATCCGACCTTCCCGGACTCCATGGCGCTGCTGCGCCGCCACCCGAACCTCGTCGTCTTTCGCACCTTCTCGAAGGCCTGGGGGCTGGCGGGCCTGCGCATCGGCTACCTGATCGCCGCCCCCGAGGTCGCGGCGACCATCCGCAAGACCGCGATCAGCTACTCGGTCAATGCGCTGGCGCTGGATGCGGCACTGGCCGCGGTCTGGGACGGCGAGCACCTGGCCGCGACCAACAGGCTGATGACCGAGGCGCGCGCTATCGTAGGGGCGACCGCCGATCGGCTGGGGCTTCGCACGGTCGGAACGGCCGGCAACTTCGTCATGCTGGAAGCGCCGATGGCCGACACCGCGCTGCACCGCCGGCTGCTCGGCCGCGGCATCATGGTGCGTGCGATGACCGCCTTCCGCTGCCCCGGCTGGCTGCGCATCTCTCTGTCGCACCCCGAGGTGATGGATCGGTTTGCAGGCGCTCTGGAAGAGATCATCGGCGGCGGATGATCGTGGCCCCGGCAGTCGCGACCGCACAGACGGCGAGGGCCAACGGCCACCAGCGCTCGGCGAAGAGGAAGTAGAGGACGGCCGATATCGCCAGCACCGTCCAGAGCACGATCCGGGTCGGACGGTCGGGCGCGGCCAGATGATAGAGGATCAACCCGGCCGCGGCGTTGATCCCGAGGAAGATCTGCGAGGTCATGCCGTCGAGGGCGCCGATCAACGGCAGCCGGATCAACGCGTAGCCGTACCAGCCGCGGGGCAGCAGGTCGGCCGCCAGGTGCACGGCGATCCCACCGGCCAGCATTCCGGCTGCCGCCGGCCAGCGCCCGACCAGCAGCAGCGGCAGCAGCATGCTGTGGGTGAGGGCCGAGCGATGCCCGATCAGCGGCAGCCTCTGGTCGAGGTCCGGCAGCAGGAGGCCGATCTGGACCAGCACGACCGCCGCGGCCGCACGTCCGACGACGGACGCAATCACAGACGGGCTCGCAAGGCGGGGCTGGCGGGACTATCTAAGCGCGAGTGCGCCCGTCCGGGCGGTGGATTCGGTGGGACCATGACCCAGCCTCGGCATGTCAACGTCGGCAACATCACCCTCGGCAACGACCGGCCGCTCGCGCTGATCGCCGGCCCCTGCGCGCTGGAGAGCCGGGCGCATGCGCTGGAGATGTCGCATGCCTTGGTCGAGCTGACCGGCCGGCTCGGCATCGGCCTCATCTACAAGACCTCCTTCGACAAGGCCAACCGCACCAGCGGCAATAGCCCGCGCGGCCTGGGGATGGACAAGGCGCTGCCGATCATGGCCGAGGTTCGCGAGACCTGGGGCTGCCCGGTGCTGACCGATATCCATTCGCCGGAACAGTGCGCGCCGGTGGCCGAGGCGGTCGACGTGCTGCAGATCCCGGCCTTTCTCTGCCGCCAGACCGACCTCGTGGTCGCCGCCGCGCAGACGGGCCGCCCGGTCAACATCAAGAAGGGCCAGTTTCTGGCGCCGTGGGACATGGCGAACGTGGTGGCCAAGATGGACGATGCGGGCAATCCGAACACGCTCGTCTGCGAGCGCGGCGCCAGCTTCGGCTACAACACGCTGGTCTCGGACATGCGGTCCCTGCCGATCATGGCGCGCACCGGCTGCCCGGTCGTCTTCGATGCGACCCATTCCGTGCAGCAGCCGGGCGGGCAGGGCACGTCGAGCGGCGGCCAGCGCGAGTTCGTGGCGGTGCTGGCCCGTGCCGCGGTCGCTGTCGGCGTGGCCGCGGTCTTCATGGAGACCCACCAGGACCCCGACAAGGCGCCGAGCGACGGCCCGAACATGGTCCATTTCAAGGACCTGCCCGGGATCATCCAGACGATGATGGCCTTCGACCGCATCGCCAAGGAGAGCCCGGTCGCCGCATAGGCGCCGCGACCGCTATGCGGCGTCGTGGAAGATGAGGCCCAGCGTCATGCGCAGGCCGGACCGCAAGGGGCTGACGCCGTGGCGCATGGCGACACGATGCCATCCGCGGCTGCCGCGTGCCGGCCGATGGCGGACGGCGAAGAGGACCGCGTCGCCTTGGGAGAGCGCCACCACCTGCGCCATGGACTGACGCCGCGGCCGCTGTTCCACCAGCAGGAACTCGCCGCCGCTGAAATCCGCCCCGGGCCGGCTCAACAGCACTGTCGCCTGGATCGGGAAGACATGCGCGCCATAGAGGTCCTGGTGCAGGCAGTTGAAATCGCCGGCCTCGTAGCGCAGCAGCAGCGGTGTCGGTCGCGTCTGTCCCGCGGCGTGGCAGGTCGCGAGGTATTCGTCCAGGGTCGGCGGGAAGGCGCCGTCCTCGCCGAGACGTGATCGCCATCCGTCGGCGATCGGGGCCAGCGCGGCATAGAGCCGCCGGCGCAGCGCTTCGACGGCCGGCGGCAGCGGGTAGGCGAAGTACTTGTAGGCGCCGCGGCCGTAGCCGTGCTGCTGCATGATCACCCGGCGGCGGAACGCCCCTTCCGCGGGCCACATCCGGGCGAGGCTGGCGCATTCTCCCGCATCCAGCAGGGCCGGCACGACCGCAAGGCCGTCGCCGTCGAGGCGTTCGAGGATCTCGGGGGCTGGTGTCATGGCGGGAGGATCGTCCTTCGCGGCCGGCAATTCCATCCGATGCTTGCGATCGGATGACAATTCACCGCCCGGCCTTGTGCCGGCAGCGGACGGGCGGATATCTAGGGCGCCTATTCCCGATCCCCGAGGAACGCCATGACCGCCATCGTCGACATCCACGCGCGCGAGATTCTCGACAGCCGCGGCAATCCGACGGTCGAGGTCGAGGTGACGCTGGAGAGCGGCACGATCGGTCGGGCGGCCGTGCCGTCGGGCGCATCCACCGGCGCCCACGAGGCCGTCGAGTTGCGCGACGGGGATGCCAGCCGCTACGGCGGCAAGGGCGTCGGCCGTGCCATCGATGCCGTCGAGGGCGAAATCTTCGACGCGCTGTCTGGCATGGATGCCGAGGACCAGATCGCGCTCGACCGGGCGATGATCGCGCTCGACGGGACCCCCAACAAGGGCCGGCTCGGCGCCAACGCCATCCTCGGCGTCAGCCTCGCTGCGGCGCGCGCGGCGGCGACCGAGGCGGGCATGCCGCTCTGGCGCCATGTCGGCGGCCTCTACGCGCATCGGCTGCCGGTGCCGCAGATGAACATCCTCAACGGCGGTGCCCATGCCGACAATGCGATCGACTTCCAGGAGTTCATGATCCTGCCGACCGGCGCGGACACCTTCGCCGAGGCGCTGCGCATGGGCTCGGAGGTGTTCCACTCCCTGCGCAGGCTGCTGAAGGCGGCCGGCCACAACACCAATGTCGGCGACGAGGGCGGCTTCGCGCCCGACCTCAGGTCGACGGACGAGGCGATGGGCTTCGTCGCCCGCGCCGTCGAGGCGGCGGGCTACCGGCTGGGCGAGGACGTCGTGCTCGGCCTCGACGCCGCGTCGACCGAATTCTTCAAGGACGGGAGCTACGTGCTCGCGGGCGAGGGGAAGACGCTCGATGCAGCCGGGATGGTCGCTTATTACGAGGACCTCTGCGGCCGCTATCCGATCGTCTCCATAGAGGACGGTATGGCCGAGGACGACTGGGACGGCTGGGCCGCTCTGACCGCCGCGATCGGCGGCAAGGTTCAGCTCGTCGGCGACGACCTGTTCGTCACCAGCGCCGCGCGTCTCTCGCAGGGGATCGCGCGGGGCACCGGGAATGCCATCCTGGTGAAAGTCAACCAGATCGGGACGCTGACCGAGACGCTGGAGACGGTCGAGACCGCGCATCGCGCCGGCTGGCGGGCGGTCATGTCCCATCGCTCGGGCGAGACCGAGGACACGACCATCGCCGACCTCGCCGTCGCGACCGGCTGCGGGCAGATCAAGACGGGCTCGCTCTCCCGGTCGGACCGCACCGCCAAGTACAACCAGCTGCTCCGGATCGAGGACCAGCTCGGCGGATCGGCGCGCTACGCCGGCCGCGCGGCCCTGGCGCGCTGACGGTCGCTTGCGCAGATGGCGGTTTGCGTTGACGGGCCACCGCAGGGGTGGTTGCCTCGTGCCATGACGATTCGCCGGGATGCCGGACGTATGTTGCGCGTGGCCATCGCGCCTGCGATCGGCGTCGGCCTCATCGCGTATTTCGGATACCACCTCGCCCATGGCGACCGGGGCCTGGTCGCATGGCGCGAGCTGTCGCAACGCATCGAGCAGACCGAGACAGTGGCGCGCCGCGTCGCCCAGGAGCGCGCCGAGCTGGAGCGGCGGGTGGCGCTGTTGAGGCCCGACAGCCTCGACCGTGACATGCTCGACGAGCGGGCGCGCAGCATCCTCAATCTCGCTCATCCCGACGACGTCGTGATCCTGAAGGGAGCGCCCGAGCAACCGCAACGCTGATCATCAGCGGTGCCGCGCAAGGAAGTTAGCCGAAATCCGGTTAATCGTTCCTTTTGTCTTCTGTTTCAAAGATTTGAGGCCTGCGCCGTTGCATTCCGACGGCCAGCCGCTATCCTTGCGTGAACCTGTGCCGAGGCCGGCTTCTCCGACCCTGCGGCACGTCCTCAGGGGAGGAGCCCGATGGCCGTAGCCAAACGTCAGACCGCGGCGCCGAAGCGGACCGCCAAGTCGGACCGCGTCGACGCCGATGCGCTGGTACGCATGTACCGCGACATGCTGCTGATCCGTCGCTTCGAGGAGAAGGCGGGTCAGATGTACGGCATGGGCCTGATCGGCGGATTCTGTCATCTCTATATCGGCCAGGAGGCGGTCGTCGTCGGCATGCAGGCGGCGATCGGCACCGACGACGCGGTCATCACCAGCTATCGCGACCACGGCCACATGCTCGCCTGCGGCATGGACCCGCGCGGCGTCATGGCGGAGCTGACCGGCCGGCGGGGGGGATACTCCAAGGGCAAGGGCGGCTCGATGCACATGTTCAGCCGCGAGAAGAACTTCTACGGCGGCCACGGCATCGTCGGCGCCCAGGTGCCGCTCGGCACCGGCATCGCCTTCGCACAGAAGTACCGCGGCACCAAGAACGTCTGCCTGACCTATTTCGGCGACGGCGCCGTCAACCAGGGCCAGGTCGGCGAATCCTTCAACATGGCGGCCCTTTGGAAGCTCCCGGTCATCTACATCATCGAGAACAACCGGTACGCCATGGGCACCTCGGTGCAGCGCTCGACCGCCTCGCCCGACCTGTCCGAGCGCGGCGCCCCCTACGGCATTCCGGGCCGTCAGGTCGACGGCATGGATGTCGTGGCGGTCAAGGCGGCGGCCGACGAGATCGTGGCGAATGTGCGCGCCGGGAAGGGGCCCTTCATCATCGAGATGATGACCTACCGCTATCGTGGCCACTCCATGTCCGATCCCGCCAAGTACCGGACCAAGGAGGAGGTCAACAAGATGCGATCGGAGCATGACCCGATCGACAAACTCAGGGTTCAGCTGCTGGAGAACGGCTGGGCCAAGGAGGATGCGCTGAAGTCGATCGATCGCGAGGTCAAGGACATCGTGACCGCCGCGGCCGAGTTCGCGCAGGAGAGCCCGGAGCCCGATCCATCGGAGCTCTACACCGACGTCCTCGTCGAGGCCGCCTGAGGCGCAACTGGTCCGCTCGGGCGAAGGCGCCGCTGCGGCGGCCCTCCCGCCATCCCAGGGAGTTAGCGATGCCGATCGAAGTGCTCATGCCGGCGCTGTCGCCGACCATGACGGAAGGCAAGCTCGCCAAGTGGCACAAGAAGGTGGGCGACGCCGTCAAGTCCGGCGACGTGCTGGCCGAGATCGAGACCGACAAGGCGACCATGGAGGTCGAGGCCGTCGACGAGGGCGTCGTCGGCAAGATCCTGGTCGAGGAGGGCACCGAGGGCGTGCCGGTCAACAAGCCGATCCTGGTGCTGCTGGAAGAGGGTGAGAGCGCGGATGCCGCGCCGGCCGCCAAGTCCGCGCCGCCGCCCGCCGCTGCACCGCCCGCCGCCCCGGCACCGGCCCCCGCCGCCGCTCCGGCCGCACCCGCGGTGCATACGTCGCCGGCCGAGCCGGAGTACACGGGTGCGACGCAGCCGATGACGGTGCGCGAGGCGCTGCGCGACGCCATGGCCGAGGAGATGCGCGTCGATCCCGACGTGCTGCTGATGGGCGAGGAGGTCGGCGAGTACCAGGGCGCCTACAAGGTCAGCCAGGGCCTGCTGCAGGAGTTCGGCGCCCAGCGCATCATCGACACGCCGATCACCGAGCACGGCTTCGCCGGCCTCGGCGTCGGCGCTGGCTTCATGCGCCTGAAGCCGATCGTCGAGTTCATGACCTTCAACTTCGCCATGCAGGCGATGGACCAGATCATCAACTCGGCCGCCAAGACGCTCTACATGTCGGGCGGCCAGATGGGCTGCTCGATCGTCTTCCGTGGGCCGAACGGTGCGGCCTCGCGCGTCGCCGCCCAGCACTCGCAGTGCTACGCCAGCTGGTACGCCCATTGCCCGGGCCTCAAGGTCGTGTCGCCCTGGTCGGCGGCCGATGCCAAGGGCCTGCTGAAGTCGGCGATCCGCGACCCCAACCCGGTCATCTTCCTGGAGCACGAGCTGCTCTACGGCCAGACCTTCCCGGTGCCGACCGATCCGGACTTCATCGTGCCGATCGGCAAGGCCAAGGTGGTGCGGCCGGGCAAGCATGTGACGATCGTCGCCTTCTCGCGGCCGATGAACCTCGCCCTGGAAGCCGCCGAGAAGCTCGCGGCCGAGGGCATCGAGGCGGAGGTCATCGACCTGCGCACGCTGCGGCCGCTCGACACCGAGACGATCGCCGCCTCGGTGCGCAAGACCAACCGCCTCGTCTCCGTCGAGGAGGGCTGGCCCTATGCCGGCATCGGCTCGGAGCTGGCGGCGCTGATGATGGAGCACTGCTTCGACGACCTGGACGCGCCCATGAAGCGAGTGACCGGGGTCGACGTGCCGCTTCCCTACGCCGCCAACCTCGAGAAGCTGGCGCTGCCGCAGACCGATCAGATCGTCCAGGCGGCCAAGGCCGTCTGCTACCGCTAGGGGGCGTGCGATGCCGATCCCAATTCTGATGCCGGCCCTGTCCCCGACCATGACCGAGGGCAACCTCGCGAAGTGGCACAAGAAGGAAGGGGACGCGGTCAAGGCCGGCGACGTTCTGGCGGAGATCGAGACCGACAAGGCCACCATGGAGGTCGAGGCGGTCGACGAAGGCCGCATCGGCCGCATCCTGGTGCCGGAAGGCAGCCAGGCGGTGAAGGTCAACGCGCAGATCGCCATCCTCCTGGAGGAGGGCGAGGACGCGTCCGCGATGGACGGCCCGCCGGCCGCCAAGCCGGCAGCGGCTCCTGCCGCGGCGCCCGCAGCGGCCGCCGCGGCTGCACCCGCACCGGCGGCAGCTCCCGCCGCACGCCCGGCCGCCGCCGCCCCGGCATCGTCCGATCGCATCGCCGCTTCGCCGCTGGCGCGGCGCATGGCGGCCCAGGCCGGCATCGACCTGGCGGGAGTCCAGGGCTCGGGCCCGAACGGTCGCATCGTGAAGACCGATATCGAGGCCGCACTCGGCAAGGCCCCGGCGCACACGCCGGCTGCACCCGCCGCTGCGCCCGCACCCGCGGCAGCTCCGCGCCCGGCGGCCCCGACGCCGGCTCCGGCACCCGCCATCGCGGCAGCGGCAGCCGGGAAGGACCATGTGGCGCTGCTGGCGGGGAACATCCCCTACCGGCTCGAGGCCCACACCTCGATGCGCAGGACGATCGCGCGCCGCCTGCTGGAGGCCAAGCAGCAGGTCCCGCACTTCTACGTCTCAATGGACTGCACCATCGACCGGCTGTTGGCGACCCGCAAGGAGCTGAACGCCCGGTCGGATGCCTACAAGCTCTCGGTCAACGACTTCGTCATCCGGGCGGCAGCACTCGCGCTGCGCAAGGTGCCGGCGGCCAACGCCTCCTTCAGCGACGACGGCATCCTCTACTGGGAGCAGGTCGACGTGTCGGTGGCGGTCGCGATCCCCAACGGCCTGATCACGCCAATCATCAAGAAGGCCGACCAGAAGGGGCTCGCCACGATCTCCGAGGAGATGAAGGACCTGGCGGCCCGCGCCAAGTCCGGGAAGCTGAAGCCCGAGGAGTTCCAGGGCGGCACCTTCAGCATCTCCAACCTCGGCATGTTCGGCGTGCGCGACTTCCAGGCGATCATCAACCCGCCGCAGGCCTGCATCCTGGCGGTCGGCGCCGGCGAGCAGCGGCCGGTGGTGAAGGAAGGTGCGCTCGCCATCGCCACGCAGATGACCTGCACGCTATCGGTTGATCATCGCGTAGTCGACGGGGCGATCGGCGCCGAGTACCTCGCCGCCTTCCGCGGCTACATCGAGGATCCGCTGAGCATGCTGCTCTGACGGGCAGCGGTGCGCGAAAGGACGAGGACATGGCGGAAGACAGGTTCGACCTGACGGTCGTCGGCGGTGGCCCGGGCGGCTACGTGGCGGCGATCCGCGCCGCCCAGCTCGGCATGAAGACGGCGCTGGTCGAGCGCGAGCATCTGGGCGGCATCTGCCTCAACTGGGGCTGCATCCCGACCAAGGCGCTGCTGCGCTCGGCCGAGGTCTACCACCTGATGAAGCACGCCGACGCCTTCGGGCTGTCGGCCGGCAACGTCGCCTTCGATCTCGGCAAGGTGGTCAAGCGCTCGCGGGGGGTGGCCAATCAGCTCACCGCCGGCGTCAAGCACCTGATGCGCAAGCACAAGATCACGGTGTTCGACGGCCATGGCCGGCTCGCCGGGGCAGGGAAGGTGGCCGTCGAGAAGGACGGTAAGCCGGTTGCGACCGTGACCGCGGGGAACATCATCCTGGCGACCGGCGCGCGCGCCCGGACCGTGCCGGGGCTGGAGCCGGACGGCAAGCTGGTGTGGACCTACAAGGAGGCGCTGGTCCCCGACCGGATGCCGAAGTCGCTGCTGGTCATCGGCTCGGGCGCCATCGGCATCGAGTTCGCCAGCTTCTTCCGCACCCTCGGCGCCGAGGTCACGGTCGTCGAGATGATGGACCGCGTGCTGCCGGTCGAGGACGACGACATCTCCGCCTTCGCCCGCAAGCAGTTCGAGAAGCAGGGCATGCGCGTCCTAACGGGCGCGCAGGTGAAGGGCCTGAAGAAGGCGGCCGACAGTGTGACGGCGACCATCGAAGCCGGCGGCAAGAGCCAGGAGATCACCGCCGAGCGGGTCATCGTCGCCATCGGCATCGTCGGCAACGTCGAGAAGATTGGCCTTGAAGGCACGAAGATCGTGGTCGACCGCACCCATGTCGTCGCCGACCAGTGGTGCGCCACGGGCGAGAAGGGGGTCTATGCCATCGGCGACCTGACCGGGCCGCCCTGGCTCGCGCACAAGGCGATGCACGAGGGTGTCATCTGCGTCGAGCGCATTGCCGGCGTGAAGGGCGTCCATCCGCTCGACGTGACCAAGATCCCGGGCTGCACCTACTGCGCGCCGCAGGTGGCGAGCGTCGGCCTGACCGAGCGCAAGGCCCGCGAGCTCGGCCACGAGGTCCGCGTCGGCAAGTTCCCCTTCATCGGCAACGGCAAGGCGATCGCGCTCGGGGAGACCGAGGGCATGACAAAGACGGTGTTCGATGCCAAGACCGGCGAGCTCCTGGGGGCCCACATGGTCGGCACCGAGGTGACCGAGCTGATCCAGGGCTTCGGCATCGCCCGCACACTGGAGTCGACCGAGGCCGAGCTGATGCAGACCGTCTTCCCGCATCCGACCCTGTCGGAGACCATGCACGAGGCCGTTCTTGACGCCTATGGGCGCGCCCTCCACTTCTAGTTCCGTGGACGATCTGATTCAGCCGACCGCTGCCGCGGTCCGGCATCCGGAGAAGGCGGGTAGGCCGGACAATCCGATCCCGCGCAAGCCCGCCTGGATCCGCGTCAAGGCGCCGACATCGCGCGCCTACATGGAAACCCGCGACCTTATGCGCAGCCTCGACCTGCGCACGGTCTGCGAGGAGGCGGCCTGCCCGAACATCGGCGAGTGCTGGACCCAGAAGCACGCGACCGTGATGATCCTCGGCAGTGTTTGCACGCGTGCCTGCACCTTCTGCAACGTCGCGACGGGCCGGCCCGACCTGCTGGACCCGCACGAGCCGGAACGGGTCGCCGAGGCGGTCGGCCGCCTCGGCCTCAAGCATGTGGTGGTCACCTCGGTCGACCGTGATGATCTCGACGATGGCGGCGCCGGGCATTTCGCGCGCACCATCCGAGCGATCCGCGCGGCCGCTCCGAACACGACGATCGAGGTGCTGACGCCGGACTTCCTGCGCAAGGAGGACGCGACCGAAACCGTCGCCGCAGCCAAGCCCGACGTCTTCAACCACAACCTCGAGACGGTGCCGCGCCTCTATGGCGAGGTTCGTCCGGGTGCGCGGTATTTCAACTCGTTGCGCCTTCTCGATCAGGTGAAGCGCCTCGATCCCGCGATCTTCACCAAGTCCGGATTGATGGTCGGGCTCGGCGAGACCAAGGAGGAGGTGCTGCAGGTCATGGACGACCTGCGCGCCGCCGACGTCGACTTCCTCACCATCGGCCAGTACCTGCAGCCCACGCCCAAGCACCATCGCGTCGATCGCTTCGTCACGCCCGAGGAGTTCGCCAGCCTTCAGACGCACGCCTATGCGAAGGGCTTCCTGATGGTGTCGGCATCGCCGCTGACGCGGTCGTCCTATCACGCGGGCGACGATTTCGTGCGTATGCGGGAGGCGCGCGCGGCGCGGCTCTCCGGCGCCGCCTGACGCCAGCCGGCGAGGCGATGCCGACCCACGCCGAGCAGCGGGTGCTCCCGTACACCCCGGACCAGCTCTACGATCTCGTCGCCGACATCGAGCGCTATCCCGAGTTCCTGCCATGGTGCGTGGCGGCGCGCGTCCGCAGCCGCACCGCCGACACGGTCGTCGCCGACCTGATGATCGGATTTCGCATGATCCGCGAGCGGTTCACCTCGCGCGTCATGCTTGAACCCAAGCGCCGCATCGCCGTGACCTACGGCGAAGGCCCATTCAAGTACCTGCGCAACCACTGGAACTTCGAGCCGGTTGAGGCCGGATGCCGGATCGACTTCTTCCTGGAGTTCGAGTTCCGTTCGCGGACGCTCCAGATGCTCATCGAGGCGCTGTTCCACGAGGCGGTGCGCCGCATGGTCGGCGCCTTCGAAGCGCGTGCGCGCGAGCTCTACGGCAGTGCGGCTGCAATCAAGCCGCCGCCGCCTCCCGTATCATCCTGAGCGCGATCGCGACCGCCCGGCGGCGGATCGCGGCGCGGTCGCCGGGCAACACGTGACGCTCGTCGCGGATGGTGGCGCCGCGGCGCGCAACGGCGAAGTGGACGAGCCCGACCGGCTTCGCCGGGGTTGCACCGCCAGGGCCGGCGATGCCCGTGATCGAGACCGCGACGTCGGCGGGCGAATGCTCGAGCGCGCCCGCAGCCATCGCCCGCGCGACCTCTGCGCTGACCGCACCGACCTGCGTGATCAGGCTGGCGGGCACGCCCAGCATCTCGGTCTTGGCCTCGTTGGAATAGGTGACGAAGCCACGCTCGACCACGTCCGATGAACCCGCGATGTCGGTCAGGGTGCCCGCCACGAGCCCGCCGGTGCATGATTCGGCCGTCGCCACCCGGACCCCGCGTTCGCGGCACTCGGCGAGTACGGCCGAAGCCAGCTCGGCCAACGTGTGGTTCAGATCGTCGGTCATCGTAGGAACCATAGCACGCCCATCAGCACCGCCGCCGCGGCGAAGCCCGCCACCGTATCGTCGAGCATCGCGCCGACGCCGCCGCTGATCCGGCGGTCCAGCCAGCCGATCGGCCAGGGCTTGACGATGTCGAACAGGCGGAAGAGGACGAAGGCGGCGGCGACGGTCTCGAGATCCGGAGCCGCCGGCAGCAGGGCCAGCCATTGGCCACCGATCTCGTCGGCCACGACGTAGCCCGGATCATCCGCGGCCCCGCGCGCCAGCAGCATGTCGGTGGCAACCGCACCGACCATCAGGATCACGGCCGCGGCGGCAGCAAGGAGCCACGGCCCGCCGGCGTGCAGGAGCGCCCAGCCGAACGGGAGTGCCGCGAGCGATCCCCATGTTCCGGGCGCTCTTGGTGCGAAACCGACGCCGAACCCGGTCGCCACCAGCACCGCCGGATGCCGCAGCGGGAGTGGCGGGCGGACCCTCATGGCAGTCGAACCGTGGCAACCGCTTGTGCAGCGATACCCTCGCGCCGGCCGGTGAAGCCGAGCCCTTCGGTCGTCGTCGCCTTGACGCTGACGCGCGACGCCGGAAGGCCGAGGATATCCGCCACGCGGGCGATGATCGCTTCACGGTGCGGCCCGACGCGCGGGCGCTCGCAGACGATCGTCAGGTCGACATGGACGACGGCCCCGCCACGCTCGGCCACCAGACCGCCGGCATGGGCGAGGAAGCGGTCGGACGACGCGCCGCGCCACTGCGGGTCGCTGGGCGGGAAATGCGCGCCGATGTCGGCAGCGCCGATCGCGCCGAGGATGGCGTCGGTCAGCGCATGCAGCGCCACGTCGGCGTCGGAATGGCCGACGAGGCCGTGGTCGTGCGGAATGCGCACACCGCCGAGCCAGACGTGGTCGCCGTCGCCGAACGCATGCACGTCGAAGCCGGTCCCGACCCGGGTCTCGCCCGCGGGCATCAGTGCGTGGAGAGCGCGGGCGATGTCGCCGTCTCGGGTGATCTTGATGTTGTCCTCCGAGCCCATCACGAGTGCCACCTTCTCGCCGATCTCCTCGAGCACCTGGGCGTCGTCGGTCGGTTCGGTCGCGACCCCGGATGCGGCTCGGTGGGCAGCCAGCAGCGCGGCGAAGCGGAATGCCTGCGGCGTCTGCGCCCGCCAGAGACCGTCGCGCGGCACCGTCGCGGCGATCGAGCGGTCGGCCGCGGCCCGCTTCAGCGTATCGGCCACCGGGACGGCCGGAATGGCACCGGCGTAACCATCCAGCGCCGCGAGCACCCGGTCGACCATCGCCCCGTCCACCAGGGGACGGGCGCCGTCATGGACGAGCACGCGCTCCGGTGCGAGGTCGACCAGGCTCTCCAGGCCGTTGAGCACGGATTGACGCCTGGAGGCGCCGCCCGCGACCGGCGGCAGCAGGTCGAGCCCAGCGGTGGCCGCACCATAAAGATCGGCGTCGTCGGGGTGAATGACGACGCGCACCGCGTCGACGGCAGGATGGCGACGGAGTGACTCGGCGGCATGGCGCAGCACGGGACGGCCGGCGAGATCGCAATACTGCTTCGGCAGCTCGCCGCCGAAGCGCGTGCCGCGGCCGGCGGCGACGACGAGGGCGACGGTCCGTTCCATTCGCAAGGGAACCTAGTGGCTGGGCGGTCGCGGGGGAAGGGGCGGCGGGGAAGGGGCCTCTCCCGTCACAAGCGCGGGCGATGGTATAGGAACCTATGCCCCTTCACGCGTTCCTGCCGGCGGCGACGCTGCTCGCGCTCCTCCCCGCCATGGTTGCGGTATGGCGCAGGCCGCCGGGCGCGGGCCCCGACCTCGTATTCTGGGCGACGCTGATGCTCGCCATCGCGGCTCCGGCGGTGCGGGTGGCGAGCCTGGGCGACGGCAGCTGGCGCACGGGCTTCTCGTTCGCCCTCTGGGCAGCGATCGCCGCGACCGCGGCTGCCTTCGCGCTGCTGACGGCGGTAGACCGCGCGGCCGCCCGCCTGGGGCCCCTGGTGCTGCCTTATCTCGGAGTTCTGGCGGCCCTGGCCCTGATCTGGGACCACGCCCCCGAGAAACCGCTGCGTTTCGGACCGTCGGGCTGGCTGTGGGTCCATATCGCGGTGGCGGTCGCGACCTACGCGCTGGTCGGCCTGGCGGCGCTCGCGGCGCTGGCGGTCGTCCTGCAGGAGTCCGCCCTGCGATGGAAGCGGCCGACACCGCTCACTCGGCGCCTGCCGGCGGTCACGGACGGCGACCGCATCGCCTTCCGGGCGCTGGGCGCCGCCGCCGTCGTGCTGGGGATCGGGATCGTGTCCGGCATCGGCCTCGATGTTGCCAACACCGGCCGTTGGTTCCATATCGACCACAAGACGGTCCTGACCGTGTCGACCCTTCTGGTGATCACGGTCCTCCTCGCGGCGCATGCCCGCTGGGGCATCCGCGGCCGGCGTGGCGCGCGCGTGGTGCTGGTCGCGTGGTTGCTGCTGACGCTGGGCTATCCGGGCGTCAAGTTCGTGACGGACGTGTTGCTCGGTCGCGGCGGCGCCTGATTGCATCACCAATTCTTTAGTTGCGGTGCAGCAAAAACTTGATAGTGTGCCTAACAACTAAGCAATTCCGCGAAATGCCCATAGAATGAGCATATCAATCGGTCCCATCGAGCTGTCCGATCCGGTGATCCTCGCCCCGATGTCGGGCGTGACGGATTTGCCGTTCCGCCGCCTCGTGAAGCGCCACGGTGCCGGCCTCGTCGTGTCGGAGATGATCGCCAGCGAGGCGATGATCCGGCACACGCGCCAGACCATGCGGATGATCGAGAGCGAGCCGGAGGAGCAGCCCATGGCGGTGCAGCTCGCCGGCTGCGAGCCGCACGTAATGGCCGAGGCGGCAAAGCTGAACGCCGACCGCGGGGCGAAGATCATCGACATCAACTTCGGGTGTCCGGTGAAGAAGGTCGTCAACGGCCATGCGGGATCGGCGCTGATGCGCGACGAGGCGCATGCGGCCCGCATCCTGGAGGCGACCGTGAAGGCGGTCGACCTGCCGGTGACACTGAAGATGCGCACCGGTTGGGACGATGCCAACCGCAACGCGCCGCGGCTCGCCCGCATCGCCGAGGAGAGCGGCATCCGCATGGTGACGATCCACGGACGTACCCGCTGCCAGTTCTATGCGGGCCATGCCGACTGGAGCTTCATCGCCCGGGTCAAGGCGGCGGTCGGCATTCCCGTGGTCGCCAACGGCGACGTGACGACTCTGGAGGACGTGGCCGCGATACGTGCGCAGTCGGGCGCCGACGGCGTGATGATCGGCCGGGGGGCCTACGGCCGCCCATGGTTCCTGCGCCAGGCGATGGAGTTCCTGCGGACGGGCCGTCGGTTGCCCGACCCGCCCGTCGCGACGCAGCGCGACATCGTGCTCGAGCATTACGACGCCATGCTCTCCCACTACGGCACCGAGACCGGCGTCATGATCGCCCGCAAGCACGTGGCCTGGTACAGCAAGGGCCTGCCGGGATCGGCCGAGTTCCGCGGCAGGGTGAACCAGCTGGCCGACCCAGATGCCGTGCGTGCCGCCGTTAGGGAATTCTACGATCCGCTCCTCGAGCGGATGGCGGCCTGATGGCCCGCCGCGCCGTCGCCTGGGCCAGGCGCGTGTCCAGGCCCGAGGTCGATCCCGCCGCGGTGCTGGCGACGCTGGCCGATCCGGTGCTCGTCGTCGACCAGGCGAGCCTCGTACGCTATGTGAACCCGGCGGCCGAGCAGTTCTTCCATATGGGGGCGGCGACCATGGTCGGCCGCCGCCTGGACTCCCTCCTGCCGGCCGACAGCCCCGCCTGCGCGCTGGTCGCGAAAGCGCAGGAGACCGGTGGCCGGATGGTCGAGCACGGCGTCGGCGTCGACACGCCGCGGACCGGGCCGCAGCTCGTCACCGTACAGGCGGCGATGCTGGCCGAAGGCACGCCGCTCTGCGTCGTCACGCTGCAGCCGCGCTCGCTGGTCGATCGGATCGACCACCAGCTCACCCATCGCGGCGCGGCACGCTCGGTCAGTGCCATGGCGGCGATGCTGGCGCACGAGGTGAAGAATCCCCTTTCCGGAATCCGCGGCGCCGCCCAGCTCCTGGAGCAGAGCGTCGGCACCGCCGACCGCGAGCTGACCCGGCTCATCTGCGACGAGACGGACCGCATCTGCGCACTGGTCGACCGCATGGAGGTGTTCTCCGACAGCCGGCCGCTGCGACGGTCGGCCGTGAACATCCATGAGGTGCTGGAGCATGTCCGCCGGCTGGCGGAGAGCGGCTTCGCGCGCGGGATCCGCTTCGTCGAGCTCTACGACCCGTCGCTGCCCCCGGTGCTGGGCAACCGCGACATGCTGGTCCAGGTCTTTCTCAACCTCGTCAAGAACGCCGCGGAGGCGGTTCCCGAGCAGGGTGGCGAGATCGTGCTGAGCACCGGCTATCAGCATGGCGTGCGGCTTGCAGTGTCGGGCAGCGAGAGCCGGCTGCACCTGCCTCTCGTGGTCAGCGTCCAGGACAACGGCGCTGGAATCCCGGAGGCGTTGCGCGAGCACCTGTTCGATCCCTTCGTCACGACGAAGCACGGCGGCAAGGGGCTCGGGCTGGCTCTCGTGGCCAAGATCGTCGACGACCACGGCGGCCTGATCGAGTTCGACAGCATGCCCCGGCGCACGGTGTTCCGGATCAAGCTGCCGATGGTCGACCAAGAGGAAGAGAGCTGATGGCGGGTTCCACCATTCTCGTCGCCGACGATGACCGGGCGATCCGGACCGTCCTGACCCAGGCGCTGGGACGCCTCGGTCACGACGTCAGGACGACCGGCAACGCCGCCACGCTGTGGCGGTGGGTCGAGGACGGCGAGGGGGACCTCGTGATCACCGACGTGGTCATGCCGGACGAGAACGGCCTCGACCTCGTGCCGCGCATCCGCAAGGTCCGCCCGGAGATGCGGATCATCGTCATGAGCGCGCAGAACACGCTCCTGACCGCCGTCAAGGCGACCGAGCGTGGCGCCTTCGAATACCTGCCGAAGCCCTTCGACCTGCGCGAGCTCGTGGCGACCGTCGAGCGGGCCCTGACCCGCCCGAAGCCGGCGGCCGAGGGCGATGCCGGCGAACCGGACGAGCAGCTTCCCCTCATCGGCCGCTCGCCGGCGATGCAGGAGATCTATCGTGTGCTCGCCCGCCTGATGGGCACCGACCTGACCGTGATGATCTTCGGCGAGTCCGGCACCGGCAAGGAGCTGGTCGCCCGCGCGCTGCACGATTTCGGCAAGCGGCGCAGCGGCGCGTTCGTCGCCATCAACATGGCGGCCATCCCGCGCGAGCTGATCGAGAGCGAGCTGTTCGGCCACGAGAAGGGGGCATTCACCGGCGCCACGACGCGCTCCGCCGGGCGCTTCGAGCAGGCCCATGGCGGCACGCTGTTCCTGGACGAGATCGGCGACATGCCGATCGAGGCGCAGACGCGACTGCTGCGCGTCCTGCAGGAGGGCGAGTACACCGCCGTCGGCGGCCGTACACCTATTCGCACCGACGTGCGCATCGTCGCCGCCACCCACCGCGACCTGCGCCAGATGATCCGCCAGGGCCTCTTCCGAGAGGACCTGTTCTACCGCCTTAATGTCGTACCGATCCGGCTGCCGCCCCTGCGCGAGCGCACCGAGGACGTGCCGGCGCTGGTCCGCCATTTCCTGTCCCAGTCCGCCAAGCAGGGACTGCCGCTGAAGACCATCGACCAGGCGGCGATGGACAGGCTCAAGTCCTATCGTTGGCCCGGCAACGTGCGCGAGCTGGAGAACCTCGTCCGGCGGCTGGCCGCGCTCTACGCGCAGCAGGTGATCGGCGTCGACGTCATCGAGCAGGAGCTGGCCGAGGTCGCGGCGAACAACGCTGCGCCGACCGAGGAACCGGCCGGCGAGGGGCTGGGTGCGGCGGCCGAGCGCCATCTCAAGGACTACTTCGCTGCGCATGGCGAGGCACTGCCGGCGGCCGGCCTCTACGATCGGGTGCTGCGCGAGGTCGAGCGGCCGCTGATCTCGCTGACCTTGTCGGCGACGCGGGGAAACCAGATCCGGGCCGCCCAGCTGCTCGGCCTCAACCGCAACACGCTGCGCAAGAAGATCCGTGAATTGGACATTCAAGTCGTCCGCGGCGTAAGATAATTACGTCGGATTCGCGCCGTCGGCGCGGATCGTGCGCTGGCGGACGGTAAGATGGCCACGGATTCCGCCGTCGGCGGCAGCACGCCACCGAAGCGGGCAATCGAATGGCTGGCGAGGCTCGGGCTCGGCCGCAAGCTGGCGGCCGCGTTGGCGGTGGCCGCGCTCGCGTCGGGCATCGCCACCTATGTCGTCATTACGAGCAAGCCGCCCTTCGGCGGCGATCCGGCGACGGTCCTCGTCCTGCTCAACCTCGACATGGTGCTGTTGCTGGCGCTGGGCGCGCTCGTCGCCAGCCGGCTGGTGGCGCTGTGGGTCGAGCGGCGAAGAGGGCTGGCGGGGGCGCGGCTGCATGTCCGCTTCGTCGCACTGTTCAGCCTGCTCGCCGTCACGCCGACGGTGGTCGTCGCTCTCTTCTCGTTCCTCTTCTTCAATTTCGGCATCCAGAACTGGTTCAGCGAAACGGTCCGTACAGCCGTCTTCGAATCGCGCGCGGTCGCGCATGCCTATCTGGAGGAGCACCAGAACGTCATCCGTGCCGACATCGCGGCGATGGCGGCGGACCTCAACCGAGAGGCGCCGTCGCTGATCGGCAACCCGCAGCGGTTCAACCAGATCGTCACCGCACAGGCGCGGCTGCGCTCGCTCAGCGAGGCGATCGTCTTCGACCGGATCGGCCGGGTGATGGCCCGCTCCAGCATCAGCTTCGCGCTGGAGTTCGAGCCGGTGCCGGAATGGGCGATGGCCGAAGCACGGGCCGGTTCCATCTCGGTGCTGACCAGCGACAGCGACGACCGCGTCCGGGCGCTGACGCGCCTCGACGAGGAGGGGGCTGCCTTCCTCTATGTCGGTCGCTTCATCGACCCGCGGGTGATCGGCCACCTCGAGCGTACCGAGCGCGCGGTCGAGGAATACACCAAGCTCGAAGGCCAGCGATCGGGCATCCAGATCACCTTCGGCCTAGTCTTCCTCGTGGTCGCGCTGCTGCTGCTGCTGGCGGCCATATGGGCCGCACTGCTGCTCGCCAACCGCCTCGCGGGGCCGCTGGGCGGCCTCGTCGAGGCGGCGGAGCGGATCCGCGGCGGCGATCTCGGCGTGCGCGTCGACGAGCGCAAGACGGGCGACGAGCTGGACACGCTGAGCCGTGCCTTCAACCGCATGACCCGCCAGCTCCAGACCCAGCGTGGCGAGCTGATCGAGGCCAACCGTCAGCTGGAGATACGCCGGCGCTTCACCGAGACGGTGCTGGCCGGCGTTTCGGCCGGCGTGGTCGGCCTCGACGGCGACGGCGCGATCCACCTGCCGAACCGCTCGGCCAGCGACCTGCTCGGCGTCGATCTCGACCAGTGGATCGGCACCGACCTAGCCTCGGCAGTGCCGGAGATGGCCGAATTGCTGGCCCGGGCGCGCTCGGGCGAGTCGCGGACCAGCGAGGGCCAGATCGACATCGTCCGCCAGGGCCGCAAGCGCACGCTGATCGTCCGTGTCGCCGCCGAGCGCTCCGCCGACGCGACGCAGGGCTACGTCGTCACCTTTGACGACGTGACCGAGTTGCTCGCAGCCCAGCGCAAGGCGGCATGGTCCGACGTGGCGCGGCGTATCGCCCACGAGATCAAGAATCCGCTGACGCCGATCCAGCTTTCCGCCGAGCGCCTCAAGCGGCGCTACGGCAAGGAAATCGCGAGCGATCCCGAGACCTTCCAGCTCTGCACCGACACTATCATCCGCCAGGTCGGCGACATCGGCCGGATGGTCGACGAGTTCTCCGCGTTCGCCCGCATGCCGGCCCCGGTGCTGCGGCCGGAGAATGTCGGGGACATCTGCCGCCAGGCGGTCTTCCTGCAGCGCAGCGCGCGGCCGGACCTGCGCTTCGGCCTGTCGCTGCCGGACGGTGCGCCGGCCATGCTGCGCTGCGACCGCCGTCAGGTCGCGCAGGCGCTGACCAACCTGCTGCAGAATGCCGCCGACTCGATCGACGGACGGGACAAGTCCGAGCCGCCGCCACCCGGCGCGATCGACGTGTCGCTCGTCGTCGACGAGGCCGGCGCGCGCATCGTGGTCGAGGACAATGGCCGCGGGCTGCCGCGCGAGGGGCGGGAACGGCTGACCGAGCCCTACGTTACCACCCGGGCGAAAGGCACCGGCCTCGGGCTCGCCATCGTGAAGAAGATCATGGAAGACCACGGCGGTGACCTGCTGCTGGACGACCGCGACGGGGGCGGGGCGCGCATCACGCTCGTGTTCCCGCCCGCCGCAGCCGCACTGGCGGAGCCGGCCCAGGCCATGGAATCATCCTTGACGGATGCGGACACGGCCGCAAGAAAGGCCGGCACCCATGGCGCATGACATCCTGATCGTCGACGACGAGTCGGACATCCGCATGCTCATCGCGGGGGTCCTGCGCGACGAGGGCCACGCCACCCGCGAGGCGGCCGACTCCCGCTCGGCCATCGAGGCGGTGCGCGCGCGCCGGCCGAGCCTCGTCATCCTCGACATCTGGCTGCAGGGCAGCGAGCTCGACGGCATGGGCATCCTCGAGGTGCTGCGGCGCGAGCACGCCAACCTGCCGGTCATCATGATCAGCGGTCACGGGACGATCGAGACGGCGGTCTCCGCCATCAAGCTCGGCGCCTACGACTTCGTCGAGAAGCCGTTCAAGTCCGACCGCCTGCTGGTCCTGGTCGAGCGCGCGATCGAGGCGGCGCGGCTGCGACGCGAGAACGAGGAGCTGCGGCTGCGCGCCGGCGGCGCGGCGGATCTGGTCGGCGTGTCGGGCGCCATCGCGCAAATCCGCCAGGCGATCGACCGCGTGGCGCCGACCGGAAGCCGGGTGCTCGTGGCCGGCCCGGCGGGAGCGGGCAAGGAGGTGGTCGCGCGTCTGGTGCATGCCCGCTCGCGACGCTCGGAGGGGCCGTTCGTCGTCCTCAATTGCGCGACGATGCGGCCGGACCGACTGGAGATCGAGCTGTTCGGGACCGAGGGCAGCGACGGCGCCGATGGCAGGCGCAAGGTCGGGACCTTCGAGCTCGCCCATGGCGGCACGCTGTTCCTCGACGAAGTCGCCGACATGCCCCTGGAGACCCAGGGCAAGATCGTGCGCGCCCTGCAGGACCAGACCTTCGAGCGCGTCGGCGGCTCCACCCGGGTGGAGGTCGACGTCCGGGTCATCGCCTCCTCCAACCGCGATCTCACGGGCGAGATGGCGGCCGGCCGCTTCCGCGAGGACCTCTACTATCGCCTGAATGTCGTGCCGATCCGGGTCCCGTCGCTGCGCGAGCGGCGCGAGGACATCCCCGTCCTGGCGCGCCACTTCATGGCGCGCTCCGCCGAGACCTCCGGCCTGCCGCCGCGCACGCTGGGCGAGGATGCGCTGGCCGCCCTCCAGGCCTACGACTGGCCGGGCAACGTGCGCCAGCTGCGCAACGTCATCGACTGGCTTCTCATCATGGCGCCGGGCGACGGCCGCGAGGCGATCCGCGCGGACATGCTGCCGAGCGAGATCGGTGCGACGACGCCGGCGGTTCTGCGCTGGGACAAGGCCGGCGAGATCATGACCCTGCCGCTGCGCGAGGCGCGCGAGGTCTTCGAGCGCCAGTACCTGCTGGCGCAGCTCACCCGCTTCGGCGGCAACATCTCGCGCACCGCATCGTTCGTCGGCATGGAGCGCTCGGCCCTTCACCGCAAGCTCAAGTCGCTCGGCGTGAACGGCGACGAGCGGCCGCTGAAGACGGCTCCCTGAAGGCCGGCCCATGAAGGTCGTCGTCTGCGGAGCGGGGCAGGTCGGCTCCAGCATCGCGCGCTATCTCGCGGGCGAGGGCAACAGCGTCACCGTCATCGACCAGTCGGCGGAGCTGGTCCAGCGCCTTTCCGACATGCTCGACGTACGCGGGATCGTCGGCCACGCCTCGCATCCGAGCGTGCTCGCCGAGGCCGGCACGGCCGACGCGGACATGCTGATCGCGGTGACCTATGCCGACGAAGTGAACATGGTCGCCTGCCAGATCGCCCATGCCCTCTTCGACGTGCCGACGAAGATCGCCCGCATCCGGGCACAGGCTTATCTCCAGCCGGAATGGCGCAAGCTGTTCGCGCGGGATCATCTGCCGATCGACGTCACGATCTCGCCGGAGATCGAAGTCGCCCACGCCATCACCGGCCGGCTCGACGTGCCGGGGGCCTTCGACGTGGTCACCCTGGCCGATGGGCGGGTGAAGGTCGTGGGGGTGCGTTGCGCCAGCGAATGCCCCGTCGTCAACACACCATTGCACCAGCTTCCCGGCCTCTTTCCCGATCTCGACATCGTCGTCGTCGGCTTGGTGCGTGACGGTCGGGCGCTGATTCCCGAGAGCGACGAGATGGTGCTGCCCGGCGACGAGGTCTATTTCGTCGCCGACGCCAGGCACGTCCACAGGGCCATGATGGCGTTCGGCCACGAGGAGCAGCCGGGTCGGCGCGTCGTCATCGTCGGTGGTGGCAATATCGGCCTCTACCTGGCACAGGACATCGCCGAGCGCTTCCCGCAGGTCTCGGTCAAGATCATCGAGCTCGACCGCACGCGGGCGACCGAGCTCTGCCAGCGTGCCGGCCACGCGATCGTCCTGAACGGCGACGGGCTGGACACGGAGATCCTGGAAGAGGCGAACGCCGCCACGGCCGAGACATTCATCGCCGTGACCGACGACGACGAGGTCAACGTCCTCTCCTCGCTGCTCGCCAAGCGCCTCGGCGCGCCCAGGGTCGTAACGCTGATCAACAAGCCCACCTACGAGCCGCTGGTGCCCAACCTCGGCATCGATGCCGTCGTGAACCCGCGTGCCATCACGGTCTCGAAGATCCTGCAGCACGTGCGTCGCGGCCGCATCCGCGCGGTCCATTCCCTGCGCGAAGGGTTCGGCGAGATCATCGAGGCCGACGCGATGGAGACGTCGCCGCTCGTCGGCCGGCCGCTGCGCGAGATCGACCTGCCGGACGGCATCATTCTGGGCGCCGTGGTCCGCGGCAAGACGGTCATCATCCCGCGCGCCTCGACCGTGATAAAAGCCGAGGATCGCGTCGTGCTGATGGCCGCGCCGGGCGCGGTGCGCAAGGTGGAGAAGATGTTCGCCGTGCGCCTGGAGTATTTCTGAGCCTTTCGCCTCACGAGGTCCGTGCCATGTCGCGCATCGCCTATGTCAACGGGCAGTACGTCCCCCATGCCGACGCCGCCGTCCATGTGGAGGACCGCGGCTACCAGTTCGCCGACGGCATCTACGAGGTGATCGCGGTCTCGCGGGGCGCACTGGTGGACGAAGAGGGGCACCTCGACCGGCTGGAGCGTTCGCTGTCGGAGCTGCGCATCGCCGAGCCGATGGGGCGCGCGGCGCTGGGTCATGTCATGCGCGAGGTGGTCCGCCGCAACCGCGTGCGCGACGGCATCATCTACATCCAGATGACCCGGGGCGTGGCGCCACGCGACCATGCATTCCCCGCCAAGGCCGAGACGTCGGTCGTCATGACGGCGCGGCGTGCCAAGCCGGCGAGCCCGGCCCTGGTGCGCGACGGCGTCAAGGTCATCACCATCCCCGACATCCGCTGGGAACGCTGCGACATCAAGTCGGTGGCCCTGCTGCCGAATTGCCTGGGCAAGCAACAGGCTCGCGAGGCCGGTGCCTACGAGGCATGGCAGGTCGACGAGCGCGACGGCACGGTGACCGAGGGGACGTCGACCAATGCCTGGATCGTGACCCAGGCGGGCGAAGTGGTGACGCGGCGTGCCGACAACGCGATCCTGAACGGCATCACCCGCATCGCCGTGCTCGACATCATCGCCGCACAGCAGGGTCTGAAGTTCGTCGAACGGCCCTTCACCGTGGAGGAGGCCAGAAAGGCGCGCGAGGCGTTCCTCACCAGCACCACGGCCTTCGTCACGCCGATCGTGAAAATCGACGACGCCACGGTCGGCGACGGGAAGCCCGGTTCGGTCGCAAAGGCGCTCCGCGAGTCCTACCTGGCGCACATGTCGGAACAGGCGGGGAGGGCATGACCACGGCACTGCCGCTGCCGCGAGCCATTCTTTTCGACTGGGACAACACGCTGGTCGACAATTGGGCGGTCATCGCGACCGCGCTCAATGCCGCCCTCGCGGCGATGGGGCAGGCCGAATGGACCGAGGCCGAGGTCCGTGGCCGCGTGCGCAAGTCGGCCCGCGACACGTTCCCCGAGATGTTCGGCGCCCGCGCAGCGGAGGCCGAGCGCATCTTCTATTCGACCTTCGCCGCTCGCCATCTCGAAGGCCTGCGGCCGATGGCGGGGGCTGCGGCCATGCTGGACGCCGCCGCGGCGCGCGGCATCCGGCTCGGCATCGTCAGCAACAAGTCGGGCGGGTACCTGCGGGCCGAAGCCGACCACCTCGGCTGGACGCCGAGGTTCGCGCGGATCGTCGGTGCCAACGACACGGCCTTCGACAAGCCGGCGAAGGATCCGGTGCTGGCGGCCCTCGACGGCAGCGGCATCGCACCCGGGCCTGATGTGTGGTTCGTCGGCGATGCCGGGATCGACATGGAATGCGCGATGTCGACGGGCTGCGTACCGGTGCTTCTGCGTGACGAGACGATACTGGGTGCGGAGTTTGAAAGATGGCCGCCGCGCCTCCATCTTACCGGTTGCCCGGCGCTGGCTGCCCTTTTCTAGCCGCGTCGTTACCCGGCACGAGACTTGCCTCGACGGCAGGTGCCGGGTAGAACCCTCCCCGGGTCGCAAGGCCCCAACAACCATGCAGGAACCACTGCTATGTCGTCGGAAAAGAATCAGAACGTCCAGGATGTCTTCCTGAACCACGTTCGCAAGAACAAGACGCCGGTGACCGTCTTTCTCGTCAACGGGGTTAAGCTGCAAGGCATCATCACCTGGTTCGACAACTTCTGTGTTCTGTTACGCCGGGACGCGCATTCGCAGCTCGTCTACAAGCATGCGATCTCGACCGTGATGCCCGCGCAACCGATCCAGCTCTTCGACGGGGGTAAGGACGACTCCGAGCACTGACACCGACGGGACCCGCGGCGATGGGACATCCGCCGCCGCGGGCCGCGCGCTGGTTCTCCATCCTGCGCTGCGCGCCGGTCGCGACGACCCGCGCAGCCCCGAAGCCCGACTCGCCGAGGCTGTCGGCCTTGCCGCTGCGATCGATCTGCGGGTCGCGCACGGGGAGGTCGTGCGCGTCGACCAGCCACGTCCGGCGACGCTGTTCGGCAGCGGCGCCGTCGAGCGCATCGCCAAGCGGATCGAAGAGGAGCCGGTGGAGGTCGTCGTCGTCGACGCCGCGGTGACGCCGGTCCAGCAGCGCAATCTCGAGAAGGCGTGGAAGGCCAAGGTCATCGACCGCACGGGCCTGATCCTGGAAATCTTCGGCGCCCGCGCCCGGACCCATGAGGGGCGCCTGCAGGTCGAATTGGCCGCGCTGACCTATCAGCGATCGCGCCTCGTGCGGTCGTGGACCCATCTCGAGCGGCAGCGCGGCGGCTTCGGGTTCCTCGGTGGACCCGGCGAAAGCCAGCTCGAGATGGACCGGCGCCTGATCGGCGAGCGCATCGTGCGCATCAAGCGGGAGCTCGAGGACACCAAGCGCACGCGCGGCCTGCATCGCGAGGCACGCAAGCGGGTGCCGTATCCGGTCGTCGCACTGGTCGGCTATACCAATGCCGGCAAGTCGACTTTGTTCAACCGCCTGACGCGCGCCTCGGTGATGGCCGAGGACCTGCTGTTCGCGACGCTGGACCCGACGATGCGGCTGATCGTGCTGCCGTCCGGCCGCAAGGCGATCCTGTCGGACACCGTCGGCTTCATCTCGGAATTGCCGACGACGCTCGTCGCGGCCTTCCGCGCCACCCTGGAGGAGGTGACGGCCGCCGACCTCATCGTTCATGTCCGCGACGTCTCGCATCCCGACGCCGAGGCCCAGAAGGCCGATGTCGAGGAAGTGCTGGGCGAGCTGGGCTTGGCCGAGGCGCTGCCGGCCCGCATGATCGAGGGGCTGAACAAGATCGACCTCCTTCCGGACGAGGAGAAGGCGGTCGTCCTGAGCCAGGCCGCACGCCGGGACGATGCGGCGGCCTTCTCGGCCGTGACGGGCGAGGGGCTGGACGGCCTGTCGGCACTGATCGACATGCGCCTGGGCGCAGCGCGCACCATTCACGACGTCGAGATCGACGTCCGGGACGGCGGCGCCATCGCGTGGCTGTACGGCCATGGCGAGGTCATCGCGCGGACGGACGAGGGGGAGGTGGCGCGGCTGCGCGTCGGACTCGATCCCGCCGACGCTGCGCGCTTCTCGCAGCGTCACCGTCCCATCGCCATGACGGCCGTCCGATGAACATCGAGGCGGTCGAGGCCATCATCGCCGAGGTGGCGCGGCAGGAGATCGTCCCGCGCTTCCGCCGGCTTTCCGGCGGTGATGTGCGAAGCAAGAAGCCGGGTGACCTCGTCACGGTCGCCGACGAGGCGGCGGAGCGTGCGCTCGATGCGCGCCTGCGTGATTTGCTGCCGGGCTCGACGGTGGTCGGGGAAGAGGCGGTCGCCGCGGACCCTACGGTCCTCGATCGGCTCGCCGGCGATGCCCCGGCATGGGTGATCGACCCCGTCGACGGCACCGCCAACTTCGCGGCCGGGCTGCCGCTCTTCGCGGTGATGGTGTCTCTCGTCGCGGGCGGCCATGCCGTGGCCGCGTGGATCCACGATCCGCTCACCGGCGCCACCGCGATGGCGGAGCGCGGTGCGGGGGCCTGGAGCAGCGGGGAGCGGCTCAGGGTCGCGCGACCCGACAACCCCGCGGCGATGTCCGGCGCGGTCAGCTTCCGCTATGGCCGTCGGCCGCTGGTGCGCAAGATCGCCGGCCGCACCGACAGGGTCGGGTCGGTATTTCAGCTCCGCTGCGCGGGGCAGGAATACCTGGCCCTGGTCCGCGGCCAGAGCCATTTCTCGCTCTACCACCGGCTGCTGCCCTGGGACCATGCCGCGGGGCAGCTCATCCACGCCGAGGCGGGCGGCTACAGCGCCCGCCTCGATGGCTCGACCTACCTGCCGACGACGATCGACGGCGGCCTGCTTCTCGCTCCCGACCGCGCCGCGTGGGAGACGGTCCACCGCATCCTGGTGGGTGCGGCCGAGGAGCGGGTGTAGGTCGCCCTCAGCTCCGCTTCACCGCCAGGGGCGCGAAGGCCTGCATCACCGGCATCATCTCGACCCGGTTGATGTTGACGTGGGCGGGCAGGGTGGCGACGAAGAAGATCGTCTCCGCGATGTCCGCGGGCGTCATCGGCTGGACGCCCTTGTAGACGTCCTTCGCCTTGTCCTTGTCGCCTTTGAAGCGCACTTCGGAGAACTCGCTTTCCGACATGCCGGGCTCGACGCTGGTGACGCGCACCCGCTGGCCCAGCAGGTCGGCGCGCAGGTTGAGCGAGAACTGCGCGACGAAGGCCTTGGTCGCGCCGTAGACGTTGCCGCCCGGATAGGGGTAGGTGCCGGCGATCGAGCCGAGGTTGATGACGTGGCCGCGGTCGCGCTCGACCATTCCCGGCAGGATGGCGCGCGTGCAGTAGACGAGACCCTTGATGTTGGTGTCGATCATGGTCTCCCAGTCGTCGAGGGAGACCTTGTGGGCCGGCTCGAGGCCGAGCGCCAGGCCGGCGTTGTTGACCAGCACGTCGACCGCCGCGAACTCCGCCGGCAATGCATCGACGGCGGCCTGAACCGCCTTGCGGTCGCGCACGTCGAGCGGGAAGGCGTGGACGCGCGCACCGCCCATCTCCGCCTTCAGCGCCTCCAGCCGGTCGGCGCGGCGGCCGCAGATCACGACCTTGGCACCGGCGGCAGCGAAGCGCTTGGCGGTGGCGGCACCGAAGCCCGCGGTCGCGCCCGTCACGAAGACCGTGAGCTGTTTCGCGTCGAGCATCATTATCGTCCTCCGTTCAATGGTTTGTGGTGGTTTCTTCAGGTGTCGCCGCGCTTGGCGTCCTGCCATAGCGCTTCCATCTCTTCGAGCGTCGCATCCTCCGGCCGCCGGCCGGCGGCCCGCAGCCCGGATTCGACGGCACGGAAGCGTCTATCGAATTTCGAATTCGCTTTTCTCAGAGCTACTTCCGGGTCGACGCCAAGTTTTCGTGCGAAGTTGGCAACGGCGAAGATGAGGTCGCCGACCTCGTCGGCGATATGGTCCGCGTCGCCCTCGGCGCGGGCCTCGGCGATCTCGTTCAGCTCTTCGTCGATCTTCTCGAGCACGCGGTCCGCGT
>JBFWXJ010000006.1:0-38656 GCA_050187535.1 Alphaproteobacteria bacterium
GGTTGACGCCGAGGCTCATGTTCGACGCGAAGACGATCGGCGCCGACCGGGCGGCGGCGTCCAGCGCCGCCCGGTCCGCGGCCGCGAGGCCGGTGGTGCCGATGACGAGACCCTTGCCCGACGCCGCGGCCAGCTTCGCCAGCGCCACGGTCGCGGCGGGGGCGGTGAAGTCGATCGCGACGTCGGCCGCCGCCAGCAGGGCCGCCGCGTCGTCGCCGACCGGCACGCCACGCGCGCCGATTCCGGCCAGGACGCCCGCATCGGCGCCCAGCGCATTGCTGCCCGGGCGCTCGCTGGCCGCGGTCAGCACCGCGCCGTCCGTGCGGTCGATCTCCGCGATCAGCATGCGGCCCATGCGGCCGCTGGCACCGGCCACCGCGATCCTGACGTCGCCCATCGGTTCCTCCCTCGAATGGCCGGCGAGGGAGCCACAGCGGCGGCGCCCATGCAAGCCGGCATGGCGATCAGACGACGAAGCCATGAAGACGCAAATGCGACGCAATATTGACAGTACTTGCGAAATCGACCCGATCTCCGGGCCATCCCTTGCCCAGTCCTTGAGAGGGTTGCGACTTTGCCTTAGAATCGAACAACTGTCCGGTCAACGGACGAAATTGGGTCGGGACGGAGGAAACGCGATGCTTTCGGTGCAGGACAACGACACGTTGACGCGCATCGGCCCGGGCACGGCGATGGGCGAGCTGATGCGGCAATACTGGATCCCGGCCTGCCTCTCCTCCGAGCTGGAGCCGGATGGCGAGCCGATGCGCCTCCTGCTGCTGGGCGAGCAGCTCATCGCCTTCCGCGACACCGACGGCCGCATCGGCATCATGGAGCACCGCTGCCCGCATCGCTGTGCCTCCCTGTTCTTCGGGCGCAACGAGGAAGGCGGGCTGCGCTGCGTCTATCACGGCTGGAAATTCGACGTGGACGGCAATTGCGTCGACATGCCGAACGTGCCGCCGCACCAGGACTTCAAGGAGAAGGTCAAGAACAAGGCCTACCCGACGGTCGAGCGCGCCGGCTTCGTGTGGACCTACATGGGCCCCCGCGCCGTGGCGCCGCCGCTGCCGGAGATCGAATCCCTGATGCTGCCCGAGGACGAGCGGCAGATCCGCGCCCACCAGCGCGAGTGCAACTGGTTCCAGTCGCTGGAAGGCGACATCGACACCTCGCATTTCGGCTTCCTGCATATCGGCCACGTCAAGGTCGAGGACGTCGACCCCAACACCATGCACCGCTGGGGCGTGGTCGACCGCGCGCCCGACTACAGCGCCCGCGAGACCGAGTGGGGCACCATGTACGCGGCCCATCGCGAGGCCGAGCCCGGCACCCGCTACTATCGCTTCGCCCACTACCTGATGCCGTTCTTCACCTTCACCCCGAACGGCAGCTTCGAGGACCAGGTGGCGTGCACCATCAACGTGCCGATGGATGACACCCACACCATGGTCTACAACGTGCAGTGGAAGAAGAAGACGCCGCCGCTCCAGACGCTGAAGAACGGCGACTGGATCCCCGGGCTGGCGCCGGACATGAAGTATCTGCCGCGGTCCAACGACTGGTACGGCCGCTGGCGGCTCGAGGCGCGACGCGACAACGACTACTTCATCGACCGCGAGGCGCAGCGCCACGTCAGCTACACCGGGATCCAGGGCATCGGCCGGCAGGACCAGGCCGCCGTCGAGTGCATGGGCGAGATCGTCGACCGCTCGATGGAGCACCTCGCCCCCAGCGACCGCATGATCATGATCACCCGCCGTCGCCTGATCGCCGCCGCCCGTGCCCTGCAGAACGAGGGCAAGGTGCCGCCGACGGTCGACCGGCCGGACATCTACCGCGGCGCCCGCGGCGGCTCCTTCGTCGGACCGACGAGCGAAGACTGGTACGACGCCTATCGCCGCAAGCTGCAGGACGCCAAGAGCCCGCTCGGAATGCTGATCCGCGCCGAGGCGGCGGAGTAAGCATCGGCCGATAGGCGCTGCCCGTCCGAATACGGACGGGCGGTGTCGCGGCGGCGGCAGACCGCCCACAGGGAAACCTCGGGCGGCCGTTTCCGGACGGCCGAACCCGCGGGAGACGGGAGGAAGCATGGGATCGGCTGCGCTCGAACGGCGCGCCGGGCTGGCGGTGGACGCTACCGCCCGGCCGCGCGGCCTGCTGGGCGGCACTCCCGGGATCGGCCGGGCCATCGGCATCGCGGCACTGGTGGCGGTGCTGGGATTCCTCTCGGTCTACCCCATGGCGATGCTGTTCTACGGCAGCCTGCATTCCGCCCCGCCCGGCGTCGCCGGCGAATACAACCTCGACGGCTACGCCGCGCTCTTCTCGGCCGACAACCTCGTCGTCATCGCCAACACGGTCGGCATCTCGCTCGTCAAGACACTGCTGTCGCTGGCGCTGGCGATCCTGCTCGCCTGGATCGTGGCGCGCACCGACACGCCGGCCCGCGGCACGTTGGAGGCGCTCATCACGCTGCCCTTCTTCATCCCGCCGATCCTGACGGCGACCGCCTGGGGCATGTTGGGCAACCGTCAGGTCGGCTCCATCAACCTCGTCTGGCAGTGGCTGACCGGTTCCGACACCGTGCTGGTCGACGTGTTCTCGTACGGCGGCGTCGTCTGGCACATGATGCAGTACTCGACGCCGTTCATCTTCCTGTTCGTCGTCGACGCCTTCCGCGCCATGGACCCGGCGCTGGAGGAATCGAGCCGCATGTCGGGGGCGACCCGGGCGCAGACCTTCTGGCGCATCACCTTCGTGCTGATGCTGCCGGTCACCACCAGCGCCTTCATCCTCAGCTTCATCCGCGGCATCGAGGCGTTCGAATCGCCGGTCTTCTTCGGCACGCCGGTCGGCATCCAGGTGCTGACGACCAAGATCTACGAGCTGATCCACCACCAGTCGCAACCGCAGTACCAGTCGGCGACGGCGCTGGGCTTCGCCGCGATGGTGACGATGTTCCTGCTGGTCGTCTGGCAGTGGCGCATCCTCGGCCGGCGCAGCTTCGCGACGGTGACCGGCAAGGGCTACGCGCCGGCCGTCACGCGGCTCGGCTGGATGCGCTGGGTCACCTTCGCCATCTGCATCCTCTTCTTCCTGGCGACCGTGGCGCTGCCGGTGGGCCAGCTCATCCTCGGCTCGTTCTTCCAGTTCTTCGGCTTCTACCAGCTCGACATGCTGACGCTCGACCACTACCGCGGGGTCTGGAACAACCGCGAGTTCTGGACGGCGCTCGGCAACACCATGACGCTGGGCGTCGCCGGCGCGTCGGCGACCATGGTGCTGGGCGCCATCGTCGCCTACGTCACGACGCGCACGCGCTGGCGCGGTCGGCGACTGATCGACGTGCTGGCCTGGCTGCCCTGGATGATGCCGGGGATGGTGCTGGGCATCGGTTTCCTCTGGGGCTTCGCGATGCTGCCCCAGGGCATCCCGATCTACGGCACGCTGTGGGCGCTGCTGCTCGCCTACATCGCGCTCGGCACGCCGGTTGCGGTGCGCGTCACCTCGGCCGCCTACGCCCAGATCGCCAACGACCTCGAGGAATGCTCGCGCGTCCACGGGGCCGGCTGGTGGCAGACGCTGTGGCGCATCCTGGTGGCCCTCGCCTGGCCCGCGTTCGCGGTCGGCTGGGTGCTGACCTTCTTCGGGATCATGCGCGAGCTCAGCGCCTCGATCCTGCTCTACTCCAGCGGCACCGAGGTGCTCTCGGTGGTCATGCTCAAGATGTGGACCGGCGGCAAGCCGGAGGAGGTCAGCGTCATCGGCCTCTTCATGCTGGTGCTGGTGCTGCTGTTCCGCTGGGTCCAGCTCCGCCTCATCAAGAAGCGGATCAGCGCCTTGTGATCAAAATGAACGGGGAGAGGACGCCGATGCTGAAGACGATCCTGGCCGCCGCCGCGGCAACGCTCGCGCTCGCCCTGCCGGCGGCGGCCGAGGCCGACGCCGACTGGCAGAAGGTGGTCGAGGCCGCGAAGAAGGAGGGCAAGGTGGTGGTCTACACCGCCGCCGTCGGCTCGCCCTTCTACAAGGAGGTCGGGCGCAGCTTCGAAGCGAAGTACGGCATCCGCTTCGAGTCGCTGGAGGCCCGTGCCAGCGAGGTGCGCGAGCGGGTGCGCATCGAGCAGGCGGCGGGCCGCTTCCTCGGCGACGTGCACCACAATGGCAGCACCACGACCTGGCTGATGCGCCAGGATGGCGCCTTCCAGCCCCATGGCGGCGTGCCGAACGCGGCCAACGTGATCGCGCCCTACGTCGCCGACGACACGCTGCTGCCATCCGACGTCACCAGCTACACGCTGTTGGTGAACCGTAACCTGGTGAAGCCGCAGGACGAGCCCAAGAGCTGGAAGGACATGCTCGACCCGAAATGGAGCGGCAAGATCCTGGCCGACGATGTCCGGGCGCTGGGCGGCGGGGCCGTCTTCTTCATGGTCATGCACGACACCTTCGGCGTCGGCTTCCACGAGAAGCTCGCGGCCCAGAAGCCGGTCTTCTCGCGCGACATCCGCAACAACGAGCGGCGGCTGGCGCGCGGCGAGTTCCCGCTCTACATGCCGTTCTCGCTGGCGTACTACACCCAGATCAAGAGCCTGCCGGTGAAGGTGATCGTGCCCGAGGAAGGGCGGCCCTACGTCCGCTTCGACCTCGCCGTGCTGAAGGGCGCTCCGCACCCCAACGCCGCGCGCGTCTTCATGAACCACTTCCTGGAGATCGAATCCCAGCTCGTCTTCGCCAACGCCGGCTACAACCCGGTGGTCAAGGGCGTGATCGAGCGCGCCGCCCCGGACATGCAGCCGTTCCTGGCGACCAAGGCGCTCGGCACCACCGATCCGCCGCGCCAGAACGAGATGCTGGAGCTCTCCAAGCAGCTCTACAAATAGAGGGGAGGCGGACCATGCCGGGTGTGGTGCTGGAGGGGGTCGGCCGCAGCTTCGGGCTGGTCGCCGCCGTCGACCGCGTCAGCCTCGCGATTGCCGACGGCGAGTTCGTGACACTGCTGGGCCCGTCCGGCTGCGGCAAGACCACCACCCTGCGCATGGTCGCCGGGCTGGAGCGCAACGACACCGGGCGCATCGCCATCGGCGGCCGGGTCGTCAGCGACGCCGACCGGGGCTTCTTCCTGCCGCCCGACCAGCGCCAGCTCGGCATGGTGTTCCAGTCCTACGCGATCTGGCCGCACATGACCGTCTTCGACAACGTCGCCTATCCGCTCTCGGTGCGCCGCGCGCCGAAGGCGGAGACGGCGGAGAAGGTGAAGGCCGCACTTCGGCTGGTCGAGATGGAGCGCTTCGCCGACCGGCCGGCGCCGGCCCTGTCGGGCGGCCAGCAGCAGCGCGTCGCCATTGCCCGGGCGCTCGTCTTCGAGCCCGCGGTGCTGCTGCTGGACGAGCCGCTCTCCAACCTCGATGCCCGGCTGCGCGCGCAGATGGGCGACGAGTTCCGTGCCCTGCAGCGCCGGCTCGGCATCACCACGCTCTACGTCACCCACGACCAGGAGGAGGCGATGGCGCTCTCCGACCGGGTCGTCGTCATGCAGCACGGCCGCATCCTACAGATCGGCACGCCCGAGGAGGTCTACCAGCGCCCGGCCAGCCGCGAGGTCGCGGCCTTCTTCGGGGCGCCCAACCTGTTGCCGGCGCGCGTCGTCGACAGCCGTCCGTCGGGCGACGGCGACCATGTGCTGGCGGTCGAAGGAAGCGGCTGGCGCGGCCGCTGCCGCGCCGGCGAGCCGTTCGCCGCCGGGGCCGACGTGCTGATGATGGTACGGCCGGAGAACGTCGTGCTGGGCGATCTGGACACCACACCCGCCGACGGACGCATCGCCTGGACCGGCCGGGTGGTCGACGGGATCTTCCGCGGGCCGCGCCGCTCGATCGTCGCCGAGACGGCGGGGCTGGCGGAATCGGGTGGAATGCGCTTCAACGTCGAGGCGCCGGCCATGCGGGCCGCGCGCGTCGGCGATGCGGTCAGCCTGCAGGTCGCCGCCGACGCCGCCTGGGCCGTCCGCCCCTGAGGGACGGCCGCTCTCCGCCAGAGGCAGAAGGACCTGTCACTCCCATGCCCCGCATCGTCTACTTCCAGCCCGATGGCCAGCGCCGCGAGGTCACGGTCGCCGCCGGCACGAGCATCATGATGGGCGCCATCCAGAACAACGTGCGAGGTATCGACGCGGATTGCGGCGGCTGCTGCTCCTGCGCCACGTGCCATTGCTACGTCGACGACGTGTTCCTCGGCCTTCTGACGCCGCCGGACGAGAACGAGGAGGAGATGCTGGGCGGAACTGCCGCGGAGCGCCGGCCGAACAGCCGTCTCGGCTGCCAGGTGCCGGTCACGGCCGAACTCGACGGCATCATCGTGCGCCTGCCCGACCGGCAGGTCTGAGCGCCCGGACGGAGCCCCTCGCGATGGCGCGCACGCTGGTCGTCGTCGGCGGCTCGTATGCCGGCGCGCAGGTCGTGGCCTCGGCGCGCGCGGCCGGCCATGACGGGCCGATCCGCCTCGTCGCCGACGAGCCGCACCTGCCCTACCAGCGGCCGCCGCTCTCCAAGGGCTTTCTTCTCGGCAAGGTCGAGGCGGATGCCCTGCCGATCCGGGTCGAGGCCTTCTATCGCGAGAACGATATCGACCTGGCGCTGGGCTCGCGGGCCGTCGCGATCGACCGGATCGCGCGCCGGGTCGAGACCGCGGACGGCAGCCGCATCCCCTACGACCGGCTGGTGCTGGCGACCGGGGCGGCGCCGCGCCTGCCGCCGGTGCCGGGCATCGACCGCGCGGGCGTCGTGGCGCTGCGCAATCTCGACGACGCGATCATGGTGCGCGACCGGCTGCCGGAGGTGGGCGACGTCGTCGTCATCGGCGGCGGCTATATCGGTCTGGAGGTTGCGTCCGCGCTCGCCACGCTGGGCAAGCGGGTGACCGTACTCGAGGCGGGGGACCGGCTGCTGGCGCGGGCGTCTGCCCCGCTCGCCCTGCACGTTGCGGGTATCCACCGCGCGCGCGGCGTCGATCTTCGGCTCCGCACCACCGCTGCCGCCATCCGGGGCGAGGGCGACCGGGTCACGGGCGTCGAGACCAGCGACGGCACGGTGCTGCCGGCGGACCTCGTCGTCGTCGGCATCGGCGTCGTGCCGCGCACGCAACTGGCCGAGGCGGCGGGCCTGCCCTGCGAGGACGGCATCGTCGTCGACCGCTTCGCCTCGACCGCCGATCCGGCGATCCTCGCGGCCGGCGACTGCAGCCGCCACCCCAGCGCCTTCGCCGGCCGATCGCTGCGGCTGGAATCGGTGCAGCACGCGGTCGACCAGGCGAAGACGGCGGGTACCGTAGCCGCCGGCCGGCCCACGCCCTACGAGGCGGTGCCGTGGTTCTGGTCGGACCAGTTCGACCTGAAGCTGCAGATGGTCGGCCTGGCGGAAGGGTGGACGCGCCACGTCGTGCGCGGCGACCCGGAATCCGGTCGCTTTTCCTTCTTCTACTATCGCGACGATCGGCTGGTCGCGATCGACTCCGTGAACCGCCCCGGCGACCACATCGCCGGCCGACGCCTGCTGACGGCCGGGCGCTCGCCCACGCCCGAGGAAGCTGCCGACGGCGGCTTCGACCTGCGCGCAGCGGGGGCCTGACGATGGCCCGCCTGCGCGCCGAGGACGCCGAGCGGCGCAAGGCGGCCGGCCACGGGCCGGACTTCCTGGAGGCGCTGGCGCGCGGCCTGCGCGTCATCTCCGCCTTCGGACGCGAGCGCGGGCAGATGACGCTGAGCGACGTGGCACGGGCGACGGACCTGCCCAAGCCCAGCGTGCGCCGCGCCCTCTACACGCTCTCCTGCCTCGGCTATGTGAAGAGCGACGGCCGCGTCTTCAGCCTGACGCCGCAGGTGATGACGCTGGCGTCGGCCTATCTCGGCTCCAACTTCGCGACCCGGATCATCCAGCCCGCCTGCGAGCGCGTCAGCGAGCGCACCGAGCAGTCCTGCTTCGCCGCCGTGCTCGACGGCCAGGACATCGTGATGATCGCCCATTCCATGCACGGCAACCCGATCGCGCTGGCGCCCACCATCGGCCTGCGCCGCCCGGCCTTCTGCACGGCGGCGGGCCGCATCATCCTGGGCGGCCTGCCGGACGAGGCGCTGGACGCCTGGCTCGCCCGGCTGGAGCCGCGCAACCTCACCGACTTCACGGTGACCGACAAGCAGGCGATCCGCCGCGCCATCGAGGAGGCGCGGGCCCAGGGCTATTGCGTGACCGAGCAGGAGATCCGCCGCGGCTATCGCGCCATCGCGCTGCCGATGCGGCGCTGGGACGGCACCATCATCGGCGCGATCTGCGTCGCCGCCTGGATCGAGGACGCGGCCGAGCGCTCGCTGTCGGACCAATACCTCGCGATCCTGCGCGAGGAGACCGAGGCGCTGCAGCCGCAGCTGGTGTAGGCCGATCGATCGCACGATCGTCGAGGGACGCAGCTGCCCTCGTCCCACGCTCCCGCCTGCCGTTGTCCTCACTCCCTCAGGTCGCTCCAGAACTCCTTCACCTTCTGGAAGAAGCCGGTGGATTCGGGGCTCGTCTTGTCCTTGCCGCCCGCACCGTCGAACTCGCGCAGCAGCTCCTGCTGGCGCTTGGTCAGGTTCATCGGCGTCTCGACCATGGCCTGCACGTAGAGATCGCCGCGGGCGGCCGAGCGCAGCACCGACATGCCCTTGCCCTTGAGGCGGAACTGGGCGCCCGACTGGGTCCCGGCCGGCACGCTCAGCTTGGCGAAGGTGCCGTCCAGGGTCGGCACCTCGATCGGGCCGCCCATCGCCGCCGTCGTCATCGGGATCGGGACCCGGCAATGGACATTGGCGCCGTCGCGCTGGAAGAAGCGGTGCGGCGCGATGGCGAGGAAGATGTAGAGGTCGCCCGGCGGCGAGCCGCGCAGGCCCGCCTCGCCCTCGCCCTGCAGGCGGATGCGCGTGCCGTCCTCGACTCCCGGCGGGATCGCGACCGAGAGCGTCTTCTCCTTGCGCACCCGGCCGGCACCGCCGCACGACTTGCAGGGCTTCTCGATGACCCGGCCCGCACCGCCGCAGGCGGGGCAGGTGCGCTCGATGGTGAAGAAGCCCTGCTGGGCGCGCACCTTGCCCTGGCCCTGGCAGGTCGGGCAGTTGACCGGCCGCGAGCCCGATTCCGCGCCCGAGCCGTTGCACGCCTCGCACGCGGCATGGGTCGGCACGCGGATCGTCTTCTCCGCGCCGCGGAAGGCGTCCTCCAGCGTGATCTCCAGGTTGAAGCGCAGGTCGCTGCCGCGGCCGCTGCCGCCGCGCCGGCCCATCACGTCGCCGAACATCTCCTCGAAGATGTCGGCGAAGCCCTGGGCGAAGTCGAAGCCGCCGCGCCCGCCCGCCCCACCGGCGCCGCCCTCGAAGGCGGCATGCCCGAAGCGGTCGTAGGCGCTGCGCTTCTGATCGTCCTTGAGGACGTCGTAGGCCTCGCTCACCTCCTTGAAGCGCCGCTCGGCCTCGGCATCACCGGGGTTGCGGTCGGGGTGCCAGCGCATCGCCTGCTTGCGGTACGCCTTCTTGAGCTCCTCCTGGTCGGCGTCGCGCGCCACACCCAGGGTCTCGTAGTAGTCCTGCTTGGCCATCGGTCCGTTTCGTGGTCCGGGTGGTGGTCAGGCGGGATGGTGTCCCGGCCGCAGATCAGGGGCGAAACGAAGCCGCCCCGTGCCGCGGTCGGCACGGGGCGGCACTCGCATCGCCGGACCGGGCGCGCCTCACGCGCGCCGGTTCTTCTTGCTCTCGTCGACCTCCTCGAAGTCGGCGTCGACGACCTTGTCCTTCTCGGACCCGGACGCGCCGCCCGCGGGGCCACCGCCCGGCGCGGCACCCGGCTGCTCGGCCTGCTGCGCCTTGTACATGGCCTCGCCCAGCTTCATCGCGGACTGCGACAGCTGGTCGGTCTTCGCCTTGATCGCGGCGGCATCCTCGCCGGCCAGGGCATCCTTCAGCGCCTGGACGTCACGCTCGATCTCCGAGCGGATGTCGGCCGGCACCTTGTCGCCGTGCTCCTTCAGGTTGCGCTCGGTCGAATGGGCCAACGCATCGGCGTGGTTACGGGCGTCGACGAGGTCGCGCTTGCGCTTGTCGTCCTCGGCGTGCTCCTCGGCCTCCTTCACCATGCGCTGGATGTCGGCCTCGCCGAGGCCGCCCGACGCCTGGATGCGGATCTGCTGCTCCTTGCCCGTCGCCTTGTCCTTCGCCTGGACGCTGACGATGCCGTTGGCGTCGATGTCGAAGCCGACCTCGACCTGCGGCATGCCGCGCGGTGCGGGCGGGATGCCGACGAGGTCGAACTGGCCGAGCAGCTTGTTGTCGGCCGCCATCTCGCGCTCGCCCTGGAAGACCCGGATGGTCACCGCCGTCTGATTGTCCTCGGCGGTGGAGAACACCTGGCTCTTCTTGGTCGGGATCGTCGTGTTGCGGTCGATGAGGCGCGTGAACACCCCGCCCAGCGTCTCGATGCCGAGCGAGAGCGGCGTCACGTCGAGCAGCAGGACGTCCTTGACCTCGCCCTTCAGCACGCCGCCCTGGATCGCCGCGCCGACGGCCACCACCTCGTCCGGGTTGACGCCGCGATGCGGCTCCTTGCCGAAGAAGGTCTTCACCGTCTCGATGACCTTGGGCATGCGGGTCATGCCGCCGACCAGGATCACCTCGTCGATCTCCGACGCCTTGAGGCCCGCGTCGCGCAAGGCCGCACGGCAGGGCTCGACCGTCCGCTGCACCAGGTCGTCGATCAGCGCCTCGAGCTTGGCGCGGGTCAGCTTGATGTTGAGGTGCTTCGGGCCGGACGCGTCCGCCGTGATGAACGGCAGGTTGATCTCGGTCTGGGTCGCGCTGGACAGCTCGATCTTGGCCTTCTCGGCCGCCTCCTTGAGGCGCTGCAGGGCCAGCCGGTCGCCGCGCAGGTCGATCCCCGACTCCTTTTTGAACTCGTCGGCCAGGTAGTCGATGATCCGCCGGTCGAAGTCCTCGCCGCCGAGGAAGGTGTCGCCGTTGGTCGACTTCACCTCGAAGACGCCGTCGCCGATCTCCAGCACCGACACGTCGAAGGTGCCGCCGCCCAGGTCGTAGACCGCGATCGTGCCGCTGCCGCGCTTCTCCAGCCCGTAGGCCAGCGCCGCCGCCGTCGGCTCGTTGATGATGCGCAGGACCTCGAGGCCGGCGATGCGGCCGGCATCCTTGGTCGCCTGGCGCTGGCTGTCGTTGAAGTAGGCGGGGACCGTGATGACGGCCTGGCTCACCGGCTCGCCCAGATAGGCCTCGGCCGTCTCCTTCATCTTCTGCAGGATGAAGGCGCTGATCTGGCTGGGCGCGTACTTCTCGCCGCGCGACTCGACCCAGGCGTCGCCGTTGTCGCCCTTGACGATGCGGTAGGGGACGAGCCCCTTGTCCTTGACGACGAGCGGATCGTCATGGCGGCGGCCGACCAGCCGCTTGATCGCGAAGAACGTGTTCTCGGGGTTGGTCACGGCCTGCCGCTTTGCGGCCTGGCCGACCAGGCGCTCGCCCGATTCCGTGAAGGCCACCATCGACGGCGTCGTGCGCGCGCCCTCGGTGTTCTCGATCACCTTCGCGGCCTTGCCCTCCATCACGGCGACGCAGGAGTTCGTCGTGCCGAGGTCGATGCCGATCACTTTCGCCATTGCGCTCTTCTCCTCTCGCAGCAGGCCCCGGCGGCCGCTATGGCACCGCCAGAACCCCCAGGAAGCTGTTGGTACGGATTCGGGGACCGTTATCCCCTACGGTCGAGCGGATATATAAGAGGACCTCGCGGCGCTGCAACGGGGCGGCTGCGCCGCCGGCGGGGCATTTTCGCAGGGGTTGCGCCCGCCCCTCCCGCGAGCCACTTTCCTTGGCCCGTCCCGCCGATCGGCCCCCGGGCCCTTCCCGAACGTCGAATGACCGTATCCGCCAGCCATCCCGCACGCCCATGACCGAGCGTCGCATCCTATATGGTCGCCGCCAGGGCCGCCGCCTCAGGGCCGGCCAGAAGGACCGCCTGGATTCCGGCCTCGCCGCCTACGCCATGGAGCTGCCGCCCCCGGGCGAGCGCGTGGATCCCGCGCGCTGGTTCGGCCGCGGCTTCGCCGACTGGTGGCTCGAGGTCGGCTTCGGCGGCGGCGAGCACCTGGCGTGGCAGGCCACCCACCATCCGGACGTCGGCATCCTCGGCGCGGAGCCCTTCGTCAACGGGGTGGTCTCGCTGCTGGGCCATCTCGGGGCCGGGGCGATGGGCAACGTGCGCATCCATCCCGACGACGCCCGCGACCTGATCGATGCCCTGCCGGACGGCGTGGTCGGCCGCGCCTTCGTGCTCTTCCCCGACCCCTGGCCGAAGGCGCGCCACAACAAGCGCCGCTTCGTTTCCACCGCCAACCTCGACCGGCTGGCCCGGGTGATGCGCGACGGGGCGGAGCTCAGGCTCGCCACCGACGACCTCGACTATCTCGACTGGATGCTTGAGCACGCGACGGCGCATCCGGACTTCCGCTGGCTGGCGCGCGGCCCCGACGACTGGCGCATCCGCCCGGCCGACTGGCCGCCCACCCGCTACGAGGGCAAGGCTATCCGGGCGGGCCGCCGCGGCTGGTACCTGCGCTTCGCCCGGGGGCCGCGCTGACGAAACGCATCTCCCGGCGATGGACGGCACCACCTCCCACATGTGACGAAATCCTTGCGGCTGCCGCCCGTTCACTATAAGACGCGCCATCTCCACGTATCGCTGTATCGGCTCTGGAAGGGGTGGGTTCCGGCCCGCTTTTCGTCATGGCTATAGAGGACGCGCCCCGTCGCGGCGGGGACGCGGCGACGGACCGCATCGCACGCGAGATCGCACCCGCCCTGGAGGGCATGGGGTACGAGCTCGTGCGCGTCCATCTTTCCGGTGGCGGCCGGCCGACCCTGCAGATCATGGCCGAGCGCACCGACCGGCGGCCGATGACCGTCGACGATTGCGCCCTCATCAGCCGCGACGTGTCGGCACTTCTCGACGTGGCCGATCCGCTGCCCGGCGCCTACACGCTGGAAGTGAGCTCGCCCGGGATCGACCGCCCGCTGGTGCGCGCCGACGACTATGTCCGCTTCGCCGGCTTCGAGGCCCGCGTCGAGGCGGACGGGCCGATCGACGGGCGCCGCCGCTTCCAGGGGCGGATCGCCGGGATCGAGGAGGATACGGTGGTGCTGCGCGCCGCCGATGCGACGTTCCGTGTGCCGCTCGCGCGCATCCAGCGCGCGAAGCTGATATTGACCGACGATCTCATCGCCGCGACGGCCGCTCCGGCCGCCGCCGCCCACTAGGTGAAGAGCCGATGCAAGCTGTTGCCACCATGTTCCGGCCCGAGCTGCTGCAGGTCGCCGACACCGTCGCCCGCGACAAGGGGATCGAGCGCGACGAGGTGATCGAGGCGATGGAGCAGGCGATCCAGAAGGCCGGCCGCTCCAAGTACGGGCAGGAATACGACATCCGGGCCGAGATCGACCGCAAGTCGGGCGAAATCCGCCTCATCCGCTGCCGCACCGTCGTCGACGAGATCGAGAACGAGGCGACGCAGCTCACGCCCGACCAGGCCAAGCGCTGGAAGCCCGACGCCGCCGTCGGCGACGTGCTGTCGGACCCGCTGCCGCCGATCGACTTCGGCCGCATCGCGGCCCAGACCGCCAAGCAGGTGATCGTCCAGCGCGTGCGCGACGCCGAGCGCGAGCGCCAGTACGGCGAGTACAAGGACCGCGTCGGCGAGATCGTCAACGGCCTCGTCAAGCGCGTCGAGTTCGGCAACGTCATCGTCGATCTCGGCCGCGCCGAGGCGATCCTGCGCCGCGACGAGCTGGTTCCGCGCGAGAGCTTCCGCACCGGCGAGCGGGTGCGCGCCTACATCTACGACGTGCGCAAGGAAGCGCGGGGGCCCCAGATCTTCCTGTCGCGCACGCATCCGCAGTTCATGGCCAAGCTGTTCGCCCAGGAGGTGCCGGAGATCTACGACGGCATCATCGAGATCAAGTCGGTCGCCCGCGACCCCGGCAGCCGCGCCAAGATCGCGGTGCTCTCCAACGACAGCGGCATCGACCCGGTCGGCGCCTGCGTCGGCATGCGCGGCAGCCGCGTCCAGGCGGTGGTGCAGGAGCTGCAGGGCGAGAAGATCGACATCATCCCCTGGTCGGGCGACCCGGCGACCTTCGTCGTCAATGCGCTGGCGCCGGCCGAGGTCGCCAAGGTGGTGCTCGACGAGGAGCAGAAGCGCATCGAGGTGGTGGTCCCGGACGAGCAGCTCAGCCTCGCCATCGGGCGGCGCGGGCAGAACGTGCGGCTCGCCTCGCAGCTGACCGGCTGGGACATCGACATCCTGACCGAGGCCGAGGAGTCCGAGCGCCGCCAGGAAGAGGTGCGCTCGCGCTCGCAGATGTACATCGATGCCCTGGACGTCGACGAGGTCATCGCCCATCTGTTGGTCACCGAGGGCTTCACTTCCGTCGAGGAGGTCGCCTTCGTGCCTACCGAGGACCTGGCCGGCATCGAGGGCTTCGACGAGGACATCGCGAGCGAGCTGCAGACGCGCGCCCGCAACTACCTCGAGAAGCGCGACGCCGAGTTCGACGAGAAGCGTCGCGACCTCGGCGTCGACGACGCCGTCGCGGCGATCGAGGGCCTGACCCCGCAGATGCTGGTGGCCTTGGGCGAGAAGGGCGTGAAGACGCTCGACGACCTGGCCGACCTCGCGGGCGACGAGCTGGTCGAGATCGTCGGCAAGGACGCGCTCGAAGAGGATGCCGCCAACGCCATCATCATGGCGGCGCGCGCCCACTGGTTCGAGTCCGAGGAGGCGGAGCCGTCCTGACGGCGCGTACCGAAATGGCGGCCGAGGCGGCCGCCGCCGTCGCGGCGGATGCCGATGCCGACCGCGGGCCGGCGCGGCGCTGCTTCGCGACGGGTGCCGTGCTGCCCAAGGAGCGGCTCGTGCGCTTCGCGGTGGCGCCGGACGGCACGGTGATCGCCGATATCGAGGGCCGGTTGCCCGGCCGGGGTTTGTGGTTGACCGCCCGTCGCGATATAGTGGCCCGTGCAACGGCGCGCCGGCTGTTCGCGAAAGCGGCGGGGGCGGCGGTGACGGTTCCGGCGGACCTGCCGGATCGCATCGAGGCCCGGCTGGTGGCGCGATGCCTGGACTGGATCGGCTTGGCACGCCGCGCCGGACAGGCCGTCGCAGGGTTCGAGAAGGTTAGAGGCTGGATGGCCGAAGGGCGGGCGGCGCTCATCGTCGAGGCGAGCGACGCATCCCCGCACGGCACGGCAAAGCTCGGTCGGGAGCGCGGCGACGGCGAAGTCGTCCGCGTGCTGACCGCGGACGAGCTGGGACAGGCGTTTGCGCGCGATCGTGCCGTGCATGTGGCAGTCGCGCCCGGACGTCTGGCCAGGGCATTGGCGGCCGACGTGGCCCGCCTCGCCGGATTCCGCTCCGGCGGGCCGGAGGGCGCGGGTACGGCGGGTGGTGACGGGCGAAGCGGGCGGAAGTGAAAACGGATCACATGAGCGAGACCAAAGAGACCGATCGTAAGCCCTTGACGCTCGCCCGCTCGGGCAAGCTCGAGCTGAAGAAGCCCGTCGAGACCGGCCAGGTCCGGCAGAGCTTCCCGCATGGCCGCACGAAGACCGTCCAGGTCGAAGTGCGGAAGAAGCGGACGCTGGCGCCGGGCGAGATCGCGCGCGACATGCCGGGATCCGGCGACGGCGGCTCGCGTCGCGGCGGTGCGCCGCAGCGCATGCTGACGGCCGAGGAGCGCGCCGCGCGCACCCGGGCCCTGCAGGGCGCGATCAAGGACGAAGAGGTCCGCCGCCAGGCCGAGATCGACGAATCCCGCCGCGCCGAGGAGCAGGCCCGCCTGCACGCGCAGGAGGAGGCCCGGCGCAAGGTCGAGGAGGAGGCCAAGCGCAAGGCCGAGGAAGAGGCCAAGCGCAAGGCCGAAGAGGATGCCAAGCGCAAGGCCGAAGAGGATGCCAAGCGCAAGGTCGAGGAAGAGGAGCGCCGCAAGGTCGCCGAGCGCGCCGGCAATGCCGCCGCCGCCAAGGCGGTGGCGCTGACCGCGGCCGGCAAGATCGCGGCCTCCGCCACCGAGGAGGAGGGCGACGCCGCGGCGCGCGCGCGCCGTCCCGGTGGGATGGCCCTGCCGCCCAAGCGGCCCGCGGTGGTCGCGCCCAAGCGCAACGAGCCGCGGCGACGCGGCGGCAAGATCACCGTCACCCAGGCGCTGAACACCGACGAGGCGGAGCGCGTGCGCAGCCTCGCGGCCTATCGCCGCGCCAAGGAGAAGGAGCGCCGCGCCCAGTTCATGCCGTCCGCCGACCAGCGGATCGTGCGCGACGTCGTGGTGCCGGAGAACATCACCGTCCAGGAACTGGCCAACCGCATGGCCGCCCGCTCGGGCGACGTCATCAAGGCGCTGATGAAGATGGGCGTCATGGCGACCATCAACCAGCCGATCGACGCCGACACCGCCGAGCTGGTGGTGGCCGAGTTCGGCCACAACGTGAAGCGCGTCTCGGAGGCCGACGTCGAGATCGGCCTCAAGGGCGACGTGGACACGCCCGAGAACCTGACGCCGCGGCCGCCGATCGTCACCGTCATGGGCCATGTCGACCACGGCAAGACGTCGCTGCTGGACGCGATCCGCACGACCGACGTGGCGGCCCACGAGGCGGGCGGCATCACCCAGCACATCGGCGCCTATCAGGTGACGCTGGCGGGCGGCCGGAAGATCACCTTCATCGACACGCCCGGCCACGAGGCCTTCACCTCGATGCGCGCGCGGGGCGCCAACGTCACGGACATCGTCGTCCTGGTCGTGGCGGCCGACGACGGCGTCATGCCGCAGACGATCGAGGCGATCCGCCATGCCCAGGCGGCGAAGGTGCCGATCATCGTCGCCATCAACAAGATGGACCGGCCGGACGCCAACCCCGACCGGGTGCGCACCGAGCTGACGCAGCACGGCATCATCGTGGAAGGCCTGGGCGGCGAGGTGCTCGACGTCGAGGTCTCGGCGATCAAGCGCACGAACCTCGACAAGCTGGAGGAGGCGATCCTCCTGCAGGCCGAGCTGCTCGACCTGCGCGCCAACCCCGATCGCCCGGCCGAGGGCGTCGTCATCGAGGCCAAGCTGGAGCGCGGCCGCGGCGCCGTCGCCACCGTCCTCATCCAGCGCGGCACGCTGCGCGTCGGCGACATCTTCGTCACCGGCAGCGAGTGGGGGCGCGCGCGCCTGCTGCTCGACGAGCGTGGCGAGCGGGTCGAGAGCGCGACGCCCGGCATGCCGGTCGAGGTGCTGGGCCTGAACGGCGTGCCGTTGGCGGGCGACGACTTCTCGGTCGTCGACAGCGAGAGCCGCGCCCGCGACGTCACCCTCTTCCGCCAGCGCCGGCGCCGCGACCAGGTCGCCGCCGCCGGCCAGCGCGGCACCGTCGAGGAGATGCTGTCGCAGATCGCCACGGGCCAGGCCAAGGAGCTGGCCATCGTCGTCAAGTCGGACGTGCAGGGCTCGCTGGAGGCGATCGTCGCCTCGCTCGCGAAGCTGCGCACCGACGAGGTGGCGGTGCGCGTGCTGCACGGCGCGGTCGGCGGCATCAACGAATCGGACGTGACGCTGGCCAAGGCGTCGAACGGCCTGATCATCGGCTTCAACGTCCGCGCCAACCCGCAGGCCCGCGAGATGGCGCGGCGCGACGGCGTCGAGATCCGCTACTACTCGATCATCTACGACGTGGTCGACGACGTGAAGGCGGCCCTCCAGGGCATGCTGTCGCCGACCCTGCGCGAGCAGTTCCTCGGCAACGCCGAGATCCTGAACGTCTTCAACATCAGCAAGATCGGCAAGGTCGCCGGCTGCCGCGTCACCGAGGGCGTCGTGAAGCGCGGTGCCAAGGTCCGCCTGCTGCGCGACAACGTCGTCATCCACGAGGGCAGCCTCAAGACGCTGAAGCGCTTCAAGGACGAGGTCCGCGAGGTCAAGGAAGGCTTCGAGTGCGGCATGGCGTTCGAGAACTATCACGACATCCAGCCGGGCGACGTGATCGAGTGCTTCGAGATGGAGGAGGTCGCCCGCGCGCTCGGCTGAGCGCGTCGGGCCGACCCGCCTCCCGCTTCGCACCCCTGGAGCGATCGTGATGACGCGCCGCTCCGGCGGCGCAGGCGGCCACCGCGACTCCGGTCCGCGGCCGCCGAGCCAGCGCCAGCTTCGCGTCGGCGAGGAGCTGCGCCACGTGCTGGCCGCCGTGCTGGCGCGCGGCGAGCTGCACGACCCGGGCCTGCACGATGCCTCGATCACCGTGACCGAAGTGCGTGTCAGCCCCGACCTGCGCAACGCGACGGCCTTCGTCGTGCCGCTCGGCGGCGCCGGCGGCCCCGACCTGTTACCGGCCCTCCGCCGCGCCGCGTCGTACCTCCGCGGGGTCGTGGCGCGCGAGATGGACCTGCGCGTGGTGCCGCAACTCTCCTTCGCGCTCGACACCTCCTTCGACAACGCCCAGCGGATCGACGGCCTGCTGCGCCGGCCGGAAGTGGCCCGTGACCTCGACGGCGAGGACCCCGGGCCCGGGAGCGAGGATCCCCGCGACGATGGACGCAGCTGAGCGCCGCCCGACCGAAAGGGTCCGGGCGGATGGCTGGCTCGTCGTCGACAAGCCGCTCGGCATGACGTCCACCGCCGTCGTCGCCCGCGTGCGCCGCGCGCTGGGTGGCGCCAAGGTCGGCCACGGCGGGACCCTCGACCCGCTGGCGACGGGGGTGCTGCCGGTCGCCGTCGGCGAGGCGACGAAGACCGTCGGCTGGGCGATGGCCGGCGCCAAGCGCTACCGCATGCGGGTCGCGTGGGGCGAGGAGCGGGCGACCGACGACCTGGAGGGCCAGGTGACGGCGACCAGCCCCGTCCGCCCCGACGCGGCCGCGGTGGCGGCCGCGCTGCCCGACTTCGAGGGCGAGATCATGCAGGCGCCGCCCGCCTACTCCGCGATCAAGGTCGCGGGCCGCCGCGCCTATGCGATGGCGCGCGCCCACGCCCGCGACGCGGCGGAGCCGGCGCCGGAGATGGCGCCGCGCAGGGTGCGCATCGACCGCATCGCGCTCGTCGCCGCCGATGCCGACGGCGCGGAGCTCGAGGTCGATTGCGGCAAGGGCGTCTACATGCGCAGCCTCGCGCGTGACCTCGCGCGCCGCCTCGGGACCCGGGGCCATGTCGCCGCATTGCGCCGGACGATCGTCGGCCGGTTCGACTTGACAAACGCGATTTCGCTGGCGGAGGGCGACGATCTCTGCAATAAGGCCGCAATTCTCGCGCATCTGCTTCCCGTCGCGACCGCGCTGGACGACATCCCGGCACTGGCCCTTACGGAAGCGGAGGCGGAACGTCTGCGGCACGGTGCTCCCGTGTCGCCGAGCCGGTCGGAAGAACGCGACCGGCTCGACGTGCTCGGCGAGGGTGCCGTCGTCTCGGCCCATGCGGGCGGACGGCTGGTGGCCATGGCCGAAGTGCGGGGCGGGCTGCTCCGGCCGATGCGCGTGATGAACCTCTAGAAACCAAGGAGCCGACGATGTCGATCACGCCTGCGCGCAAGCAGGAGCTCATCCGCGATTACGCCACCCAGGAAGGCGACACGGGCTCGCCCGAGGTCCAGGTCGCGATCCTCAGCGAGCGGATCAAGCAGCTCACCGACCACCTGGGCACGCACAAGAAGGATTTCCACTCGCGCCGCGGCCTCCTGATGATGGTTGGCCAGCGTCGCCGCCTGCTCGACTACCTCAAGGGCAAGGACGTGAAGCGGTACGAGGGGCTGATCGGCCGGCTCGGGCTGCGCCGATAACCGGGCGCGGCGCCGCGGGCCCCCGAGGGGGGTCCTGGGGCGGCGCCGCGGTACCCGCGCATCTCCGCCCGATCGGAGATGCGACAGGACCTGGCCGGCTCCGGGCGGAGGCCGGCCCATGATCGGGCGCCCGGAAGGACCGGGCGCGGCGGCGGGCGGATGGCCGCGCGCCGTCGACCGGGGCCGTGACGGCGAAGCCGCCGGCCCACGCAGGAAGGATGAAGGAATGTTCGACATTCAACGCGAGGAAGTGAACTGGGGCGGGCGCAAGCTCGTGCTGGAGACGGGGAAGATCGCCCGCCAGGCGGATGGCGCCGTGATGGCGACCTACGGCGAGACGACCGTGCTCTGCACCGTGGTCGGCGCCAAGTCGGTCCGCCCCGGGATCGACTTCTTCCCGCTCACCGTGAACTACCAGGAGAAGACCTTCGCCGCGGGCAAGATCCCGGGCGGCTTCTTCAAGCGCGAGGGGCGCCCGACGGAGAAGGAGACGCTGGTCTCCCGCCTGATCGACCGGCCGATCCGCCCGCTCTTCGCCAAGGGCTTCCTCAACGAGGTGCAGGTCATCTGCACCGTGCTCTCCCATGACCTGGAGAACGATCCGGACGTGGTCGCAATGGTCGGCGCCTCGGCGGCGCTGACGCTCTCGGGCCTGCCGTTCCTCGGCCCCGTCGGTGCCGCCCGCGTCGGCCACATCGACGGCCAGCTGGTGCTGAACCCGGTCGCCGAGCAGGTGGAGAAGTCGGCCCTCGACCTCGTCGTCGCCGGCACGCAGGAAGGCGTGCTGATGGTCGAATCGCAGGCCAGCGAGCTGCCCGAGGACGTGATGCTGGAGGCCGTCATGTTCGGCCACCGCTCGTTCCAGCCGATCATCGACGCGATCATCCGGCTCGCCGAGAAGGCGGCCAAGGACCCGTGGGCGATGCCGCAGAAGTCGCCGCTCGTCGCCACGGTGCAGGAGAAGCTGCAGGCGTTCTCGGCCGATTTCCGTGACGCCTACATGGAGCCGGTGAAGCAGGCCCGCCACGAGAAGGTGGGTGCCGCCAAGGAGAAGGCGCTGGCCTCGCTCCCCGAGGAGGAGCGCGAGACCGCGCAGAAGATCTTCAAGTCGCTCGAATCCGACGTGGTGCGCGGCGCCATCCTCGACACCGGCCGGCGCATCGACGGCCGCGACGTGCGCACCGTGCGCCCGATCGTGTCGGAGGTCGGTGTCCTGAAGCGGGCGCATGGCAGCGCGCTCTTCACCCGCGGCGAGACCCAGGCGCTGGTCGTGACCACGCTCGGCACCGGCCAGGACGAGCAGATCATCGACGCGCTCGAGGGCGAGTACCGCGAGCACTTCATGCTGCACTACAACTTCCCGCCCTACTCGGTGGGCGAGGCGGGCCGCATGGGCAGCCCCGGGCGGCGCGAGATCGGCCACGGAAAGCTCGCCTGGCGCGCCATCCGGCCGCTGCTGCCGGCCAAGGAGGCCTTCCCCTACACGATCCGCATCGTCTCGGAGATCACCGAGTCGAACGGCTCGTCGTCGATGGCCACCGTCTGCGGCGCGTCGCTCTCGATGATGGATGCGGGCGTGCCGCTGCCGCGGCCCTGCGCCGGCATCGCCATGGGCCTGATCAAGGAAGGCGACCGCTATGTCGTCCTCTCGGACATCCTCGGCGACGAGGATCACCTGGGCGACATGGACTTCAAGGTCGCCGGCACCGAGACGGGCGTCACCTCGCTGCAGATGGACATCAAGATCACGTCCATCACCGAGTCGATCATGCGCGACGCGCTGGCCCAGGCGCGCGACGGCCGGCTGCACATCCTGGGCGAGATGGCGAACGCCCTGACCCGTCCGCGCGAGGGGGTCAGCAGCAACGCGCCGCGCATCACCACGATCAACATCCCCAAGGACAAGATCCGCGAGGTGATCGGCTCGGGCGGCAAGGTGATCCGCGAGATCTGCGAGGTGACCGGCACCAAGATCGACATCGAGGACGACGGCACCATCAAGATCGCCGCCGTCGACGTGGCCGCCAGCCAGAAGGCGATCGACTGGATCCGCGGCATCGTGGCCGAGCCCGAGGTCGGCGTGGTCTACACCGGCAAGGTGGTGAAGACGGTCGACTTCGGCGCCTTCGTCAACTTCCTCGGCAGCCGCGACGGCCTCGTCCACATCAGCGAGCTGGCGCCCCAGCGCGTCGGCAAGGTGACGGACGTGGTCAATGTCGGCGACCCGGTGAAGGTCAAGGTGCTGGGCATCGACGAGCGCGGCAAGGTCCGCCTGTCGATGAAGGTCGTCGACCAGGCGACCGGCGAGGACCTGCAGCAGGCCGCGAAGGCCGAGGCGCCGCAGCAGCAGGCGGGATGATGCCCGCCGCTTCGCCCCGCGTGGCCCTGCCGAGAGTGGTGGGGCACCGCGGGGCCGCCGCGTCGGCGCCGGAGAACACGCTGGCCGGCCTGCGCCGGGCGCATGCGCTCGGTGCCGGCTGGGTCGAGGTGGATGCCAAGCTGACGGCCGACGGCGTCGTCGTGCTGATGCACGACGACACGCTCGACCGCACGACGACGGGCACCGGGGCCGTCGCCGCCACGCCGGCCGCCGCGCTGGCGGGCATCGACGCGGGCGTGCGGTTCGCGCCCGCGTTCGCGGGCGAGGCGGTGCCGACGCTCGAGGCCGCACTCGACCTCGTCCTGGCGCTCGGCCTCGGCATCAACGTCGAGATCAAGCCCTGCGCCGGCCGCGAGGCGGAGACCGCGACGGCCACCTGCGCCGTCATTCGCCGGTGCTGGCCCGCGGACCGGCCGCCGCCGCTGCTCTCGAGCTTCGCCGAGGCCAGCCTCGCGGCCGCGCGCGAGGCGGCGCCGGAGCTGCCGCGCGGCCTGCTCGTCGGCGCGCCGCCGCCCGACTGGCGGGCGCGGGTGAAGGCGCTCGGCTGCGCCACCTTCCACTGCAGCCATCGCCAGCTCGACCACGCCGCCGTCGCGGCGGTGCGCGGCGCCGGCTACCCGATGCTCGTCTACACCGTCAACGAGGCGGAGCGGGCGCGCACCCTCTACGCCTGGGGCGTCGACTGCATCTGCAGCGACCGGCCCGAGGCGATCCTCCCCGTCGTGCCATGAGCCCGCCTCGCCAAGCCGGTGCGGGCCGAACTATATAGGCGGTCATGATCGCGATGACCTTCCCTGCCGGCCGCCGGCCGATCGTCGAGACACGCACTTGAGGACGCTCAATCCCGTCGTCATCTCCGGGCGCGAGGTGCTGCCGCTGGTCGAAGGCGGCAAGGGCATCTCCGTCTCCAATGGCGAGAGCTCGGGCGCCTGGGCGGCGGCCGGGGGTGTGGGCACCTTCTCGGGCGTCAACGCCGATTCCTACGACGCCGAGGGACGGCCGGTCCCGCAGCTCTATGCCGGGCGGACACGGCGCGAGCGCCACGAGGAGCTGCTCGCCTACGCCATCAAGGGCGGCATCACCCAGGCGCGCATCGCCCACGAGCGATCCGAGGGGCGCGGCCCCATCCACATGAACGTGCTGTGGGAGATGGCGGGGTCGGAGCGGGTGCTGCACGGCGTCCTGGAGGGGGCCAAGGGCCTCATCCACGGCGTCACCTGCGGCGCCGGCATGCCCTACAAGATCGCCGAGATCTGCGCGCGCTACGGCGTCCACTACTATCCCATCGTTTCCTCGGCCCGCGCGTTCCGCGCGCTGTGGAAACGCGCCTACCACAAGTTCTCCGACTGGCTGGGCGGCGTCGTCTACGAGGACCCGTGGCTGGCGGGCGGACACAACGGCCTGTCCAACAGCGAGGACCCGGAGAGGCCGGAGGACCCGTATCCGCGCGTGCGCGACCTGCGCACGACGATGGCGGAATACGGCCTGAACGCGATCCCCGTGGTGATGGCGGGCGGCGTCTGGTACCTGCGCGAGTGGGAGCACTGGCTCGACAATCCGGAAATCGGCCCGGTCGCCTTCCAGTACGGCACGCGGCCGCTGCTGACCCAGGAGAGCCCGATCTCCGACGCCTGGAAGCGCAAGCTCCTGACGCTCCAGGAGGGCGACGTCTACCTCAACCGGTTCTCGCCGACCGGCTTCTACTCGTCGGCCGTCCACAACCCCTTCCTCGACGAGCTGAAGGGCCGCAACGAGCGCCAGGTCGCCTATTCGGTCGAGGCGGTCGGCGAGCACGATACGCCGTTCCCGACGGGGGCGCGCGGCCGCATCGTCTACCTGACCCATTCCGACCGCGACCACGCCGCGGGCTGGGTGGCGGCCGGCTTCACCGAGGCGCTGCGCACGCCCGATTCGACGCTGATCTTCGTGCGGCCCGCCGAGGCCGAGCAGATCCGCACCGACCAGATCGACTGCATGGGCTGCCTCTCGGCCTGCCTCTTCTCGAACTGGGCGCAGAACGAGGCCGGCACGACCGGCAAGAAGGCCGACCCGCGGTCCTTCTGCATCCAGAAGACGCTGCAGGCGATCAGCCACTCCGACGACGTCGACCAGCAGCTCATGTTCGCCGGCCACAACGCCTACCGCTTCGGCAGCGACCCCTTCTACCGCAACGGCTTCATCCCGACCGTCCGCCAGCTCGTCGCCCGCATCGAGACGGGGGACTGACCGACGCCCGGGCTTCACAGGGCGCGCGGAACGCCCTATATGCGATAACGTGACCCAATCGAGACCATACGCCGCCGCGCTCGACCGCCTTCGCACCGCATCGCTGCGGCCGACGCGGCAGCGGCTGGCGTTGGCCAAGCTGCTGTTCGAGGGCGGCGATCGCCACGTCACGGCCGAGCAGGTCCACGACGAGGCGGCGATGGCCGGCATCCGCGTCTCGCTCGCCACCGTCTACAACACGCTGCACCAGTTCACCCGCGCCGGTCTCATGCGGGAGGTCGTCGTCGAGGCGGGACGGTCCTATTTCGACACCAACGTCTCGGACCACCACCACGTCTTCTTCGAGGCGAACGGTCGGCTGGTCGACGTGCCGGCGGCGCAGATCGACGTGCGCGGCCTGCCGGAGCTGCCGCCCGGCACCGAGGTCACGCGCATCGACGTGATCCTGCGCGCCTCCTCGCCGACGGCGAAATAAGACGCATTCTCAATAAGATAAAATCTGTTTGGAATTGTTCCAAACAGCTTGATCCGTCCTGCCTGTCTGCCATATCCCTAGCGCACGGAGGGTGTTCGCCACACTCCGTCCAGGGATATCGGGTCGCAACAGGAGGACGCACATGCCGTCGCTCAAGGGAAGCAAGACCGAGGACAACCTGAAGGCCGCCTTCGCCGGCGAGTCGCAGGCCAACCGCCGCTACCTCTACTTCGCCCAGAAGGCCGACGTGGAGGGCTACAACGACATCGCCGCGGTGTTCCGCTCGACCGCCGAGGGCGAGACCGGCCACGCGCACGGTCATCTCGAGTTCCTCGAGGAGACCGGCGACCCGGCGACCGGCAAGCCGATCGGCGGCACGTCCGACAACCTGCGCGCCGCCATCGCCGGCGAGACGCACGAGTACACCGACATGTACCCGGGCATGGCGCGTTCGGCCCGCGAAGAGGGCTTCGACGAGATCGCCGACTGGTTCGAGACCCTGGCGAAGGCCGAGAAGTCGCACGCCGGCCGCTTCCAGAAGGCGCTCGACACCATCGGCGCGTGAGCCTCTCTCGCGCCTGAATCGGGTGGGCGGGGCTCCTTCGGGATCCCCGCCTCGCCCCCTACCGCCGGAACGACCCCCGACCCGAGGAGCAGGCGATGCGCGAAGGCAGCCTGGAGGCGCCCACCCGCCATCCGCTCGACTGGGAAAGCCCCGACTTCACCGATCCCGAGAAGCTCGACGCCGAGCTGAGGCGCGTCTTCGACATCTGTCACGGGTGCCGGCGCTGCTTCAATCTGTGCGACAGCTTCCCGCGGCTCTTCGATCTCGTGGACGCCTCGCCGACGGGCGAGCTGGACGAGGTGAAGAGCGCCGATTTCAAGCCGGTCGTGGATGCCTGCACGCTCTGCGACATGTGCTTCATGACGAAGTGCCCCTACGTGCCGCCGCACGAATTCAACCTCGACTTCCCGCACCTCATGCTGCGCTACCGCGCGGCCGAGCTGAAGCGGGGCGAGGTCCCCTTCGCCGACCGGCAGCTGACGGAGACCGACCGCAACGGCAAGCTGGCGCGGCTGGCCGCTCCCCTCGTCAACTGGGCGTCTGACACCGGCAACGGGCTGACGCGGCCGCTGATGGAGAAGGTCGCCCATATCGACCGCGCGGCGGAGCTGCCGAAGTTCCACGGCAAGACCTTCACCGCGCGCGCCCGCTCGTCGGCGCCGGCCGTCGATGCCGCGGCACCCGCCCACGGCCGCAAGGCGGCGCTCTACGCCACCTGCTTCGTCAACTACAACAACCCCGCCGTCGGCGAGGCCGCGCGCGCCGTGCTGGCGCGCAACGGAGTCGCGACGGAGGTCGTCTACCCGCGCTGCTGCGGGATGCCGCAGCTGGAACACGGCGACGTCGCCCGGGTCGCCGACAACGCGCGCGCGGTGGCGGCGGCCCTGCTGCCGCTGGTCGATGCCGGCCACGACATCGTGGCACTGACGCCGTCCTGTGCCCTGATGCTGAAGTTCGAGTGGCCCCTCATCCTGCCCGGCGACGCCGGTGTGAAGCGGCTGGCGGCGGCCACGTTCGACCTTTCCGAGTACGTGGTCGACATCGCCCGCAAGGAGGGGCTGGCACCCGGCATGTCGCCGCTGCCGGGCGGCGTCGCGCTGCACCTCGCCTGCCATGCCCGCGCCCAGAACATGGGCGCCAAGGGGGCCGAGATGCTGCGCCTCATCCCCGAGGCGAGCGTCTCCGTGATCGAGCGGTGCTCGGGCCACGGCGGCTCGTGGGGCGTGCTCAAGGGCAATTTCGAGACCGCGCTCAAGGTCGGCAAGCCGGCGGCGCGGCAGGCGGCCAAGTCCGGCAAGGCGTTCATGGCGTCGGAATGCCCGCTCGCCGGGACGCATCTCGCCCAGGGCGTCGACCGCCTGGAGGGCGAGAAGCCGGCGATCGAGCTGGTCGCCCATCCCATCCTGCTGATGGCGCGCGCCTACGGCCTCGCCTGACCCCGAAGGAGGCCTTCCCATGGCCGCGACCAAGCGCGAGATCACCCGCGCGGACATCATGCCCGCCGTCGACTACGCCCGCATCCGGCGCGAGCACCGCAAGCACGTGACGGCGATCAAGCGGCTCCGCCGCGTCGCCGTCGGCCCGTTCACGACCTGGCATTTCGAGAGCTACGAGACGATGTGGCACCAGGTCCATGAGATGCTGTTCATCGAGAAGGGTGGCGACGAGCAGGTGCCGGACGAGCTGCGCGCCTACAATCCGCTCATCCCCAAGGGCCGCGAGCTGGTCGCCACGATCATGATCGAGATCGACGACCCGCTGCGCCGCGCCCGCTCGCTGGCGCGCCTGGGCGGGATCGAGGAGACGACGTTCCTGCGCTTCGCCGGCGAGACGGTGAAGGGCGTGCCCGAGGCCGATCAGGACCGCACGGACGAGAGCGGCAAGGCCTCCTCCGTGCAGTTCGTGCACTTCCCCTTCACCGACGCCCAGGTCGCGAAGTTCACGGCCGACGGCACCGAGGTCGTGGTCGGCTTCTCCCACCCCGAATACGCCCACATGGCGGTCCTCCCCGACGAGGTCCGCCGCGCGCTGGCACAGGACTTCGCCTAGGATCGACGCGCCCGCTGGCGCCCCGGCCGTCGTCCCTGCGGTGCGCTCACCGGATCATCGCCCGCACCCGTGACGACAGGAAGTCGGCGACCAGCACCAGGGCCAGGATGACCAGGATGCACATCGCGGTGTCCTGGTACTTGAAGAGCTTCATGCTGGAGACGAGCTCGAAGCCGATGCCGCCGGCGCCGACCATGCCGAGCACGGTCGCCTGCCGGACATTGGTCTCCAGCCGATAGAAGATCGTGCCCAGCCATGCCGGCAGCACCTGCGGCATGACCCCGAAGAGGATCGTCTTGAAGCGGCCGACCCCGGCCGAGCGGAAGGCTTCCAGCGGCCCTTCGTCGATGTCCTCGATCGCCTCGGCGAAGAACTTGCCGAGCATCCCGGCGCCGTGGACGGCCAGCGCCAGCACGCCGGCGAACGGGCCGAGGCCGATGGCGGCGACGAAGATCAGCGCCAGGATGATCTCGTTGATGCCGCGCATCGCGTTCAGGATCTGCCGCATGACGTGGAAGATCGCGGGGTGCGGCGACAGGTTGCGCGCGGCGAAGAAGCAGAACGGCAGCGCCAGGAGCACGCCGAGGATGGTGCCCCACACGGCGATCTGCAGGCTCTCCAGGGCGGGCGCCCACAGCCGGTCGATGAAGGCCCAGTTGGGCGGCAGCATGCGGGAGAGGAAGTCCCACATGTAGGGCACGCCGCCGGCGAGGTTGGCGAGGTTGATCTGCGCTCCCTCGGCCGTCCAGGCGAGGAAGAGCGCGCCCGCCCCGCCCCAGATCCATGCGGCACCCCAGCCGAGGCGGCCCTGCGGCGGGTTCATCAGGAAGGTCTGCCGGGCGATCGCCATGGCTTGCCTCCGGGTCAGGCGCCGGCCGCGGCCGGCAGGGCGGCCGGGACGATCCCCGGCGAACGGCGCAGCACGCGCGCGATGCCCGGGTCCTCGAGCCCGGGATAGATGCGGTGGACCATCTCGGCCGTGAGCGCATCGGGCGCCCCGTCGAAGACGATGGCGCCCCCCGAGAGGCCGACGATGCGCTCGCCGAACTCCACCGCGTAGTCGACCTGGTGGAGGTTGCAGATCACCGCGATGCCGGATTCCTTGCAGATGCCCTTCAGGTATCCCAGCACGATGCGCGCGGTCTTCGGGTCGAGGCTGGCGACCGGCTCGTCGGCCAGGATCACGGCCGGCTCCTGGGCCAGCGCGCGGGCGATGCCGACGCGTTGCTGCTCGCCGCCGGAGATGCGGTCGCCGCGCACCCGCGCCTTGTGCTCCAGCTCGACGCGGCGCAGGCAGGCCAGTGCCATCTCGACGTCGCGTTCGGGGAAGAGCTGGGCCAGCGCCAGCAGCGACCGGATGCCGTGCATCCGGCCGACCAGCACGTTCTTCAGCACCGTCAGCCGCTTCACGAGGTTGTGGTGCTGGAAGATCATGGCGATCGGCCGCCGCTCGTCGCGCCGGCCGAGACTGCCGGTCGCGATGGAGCGGCCGTCGATGGCGATCGTGCCGCCGTCCGGTTGCAGGAGGCCGTTGGCGCAGCGCAGCAGGGTCGACTTGCCCGCACCGCTCGGCCCCAGCACGACCAGGAACTCGCCGGCGGCGACCCGGAGGTCGACCCCGTGCAGGACCTGCCGTCCGGCGAAGGACTTGGCGAGGCCCCGGATCTCGATCATCGGGCGATCCCCGGCCGGTCCCCGCGCTATTTCATCTTCTTGAGGTCGAGGTTCAGCACCTTCGCCGTCTCTCGGATGACGTCGTAGGCGGCGTCGTTGGTCTCGACGAAGCGGTTGAGCTTGCCCTGGTCGGCCCAGGTGATGTCGCGGATGTCGAGGAAGGCCTTGCGCACGCGGGCCTTCAGCTCGTCGGGCAGGTTGCGCCGCCACACCGTCGGCGATTCCGGGATCGGGCCGGACCGCCAGACGACCTGCACCTTGTCGGGGTCGATCAGCTTCTTGGCGACGGCGGCGTCATAGATGCGGTCGGCGATGGTCGCCGCCTCGACCCGCTTGTTGGCGACGGCCAGCGCGTTGGCGTCGTGCGACCCGGTGAACAGCACCCGGCCGAAGAACCTGTCGGGGTCGATGCCGGCCTTGATGAGGCCGGCCTTGGGGAAGAGGTGGCCCGAGGTCGAGGACGGGTCGACGAAGGCGAAGGTGCGGCCCTTCAGGTCCTCCAGCTTCGTCAGCCCCGTCTCCTTCAGGGCGATGATCTGGCTGTGATAGTAGGTGCGGCCGGCCTTCGCCGTCTCGGCGGTGCAGAACGCCTCGATCGGTGCCACGGTGGTGCCCAGCACATAGGAGAACGGGCCGAGATAGGCGACCTCGATGTGCCCGGCGCGCAGCGCCTCGATCACGCCGTTGTAGTCGGTCGCGACGAAGCCCTGGACCTTCATGCCGAGGTTCTTCTCGATCGCGGCCATGAGCTGGGCGCTCGCCTCCAGCATGGCGCGGGAATCCTCCGACGGGATCAGCCCGACGCGAAGCACGGTGGTCTGGGCACGCGCGGCGCCGATGCCGGACAGGCCGGCGGCGAGGAGCGCGGTCGATTGCAGGAAGCCTCGACGGGTCGTTTCCATGGTCTCTCTCCCTCGTCCCTTTTGGTTTTGTGCGCTGTCGGCGTGCTGTATCGGCCCGCTCAGTCGGCGGCGAGATCGTGCCTCCCGATGAAGTTGCGGCCGCGCTCGCCGGCCGAGGCCTTGGCGATCAGGCGCGCCCAGGCGGTGTCGTCCATGCCGTGGGAGCCGGGATCGGTCGCCACTCCCAGGCCCTCCAGGAACGCCTGCAGGCGATCGGCGCCCGCGGCGAGATCGGAGCCGAAGATGGCCGCCAGCCGGCGATCGCATTCGCCGTCGCGGCCGATCGCCCAGCGCATCACCTGCGGCAGGCAGAACGAGCACGCGATGCCGTGCGGCGTCCCCTGCGCCAGCGTGATGTCGTAGGAGATGTTGTGGGCGAGCGCGGTCTTCGTGTTGGAGAAGGCGAGCCCGGCCAGCAATGCCGCGCGCGACTGCGCCTCGCGCAGGCCGATGTCGCCGGGCCGGTCGACGAGGCGCGGCAGCACATCCAGGACGGTGCGCGCGGCGGTGATCGCGAACTCGGCCGAGACCGGGTTGGCGTTGCGGTTCCACAGGCTCTCCAGCGCGTGGGAGAGGGCGTCCAGCCCGGTCGCCAGCGTCAGCGCGCGCGGCGCGCCCAACGTCAGGGCCGGATCGACGATCGCCGCCTCGGGGTAGAGGCGGGGATGGGCCAGCGAGTATTTGCGCCCCGCCGCGGCATCCCACACCGTCGCCCAGGAGGTGACCTCGCTGCCGGTTCCGGCGGTGGTCGGCACCGCGAGGATCGGCACGATGCGCGCCTCGTCCAGCGGCGCGCCGGCGACGAGGTGATCGCGCACCCGGTCGAAGTCGCCCCCGCTCGCCGCCAGCACCTTGGCCGCGTCGATCACCGACCCGCCGCCCAGCGCCACCACCACGCCGGGCGTCGGCGACGCCGTGCCGAAGTGCCGACAGGACCGGCCGAGGTCGGCGAAATCGGGGTTCGCCGCGACGTCGTCGACCACCGCGACCGGCGGCCCCGCCATGGCGGCGAGCCGGCGGCCGAGGTCGGCGAATATCTCCATCGGATAGGTGACGAGCGCCCAGGGACGACCGGCGATCGTCTTCGGCAGGTCGGCGAAGGCGCCGACGCCGAACGCGATCCGCACCGGATTGTGGTAGCTCCAGCCCAAGACGCGCCCCCTCCGCACCGGGCGTCGCATCCGCCGGCCGTCGCCGGTCCCGCGCCTCGGCCAGTCAGGCTCGCCCGTCCGGCGACCCGGCACAAATTGATTTTTCCGGACGAATCGATAGTTCTGTTCTATGCGCTACACCAACCTGCGGTCGTTCCACGGCGTCGCACAGGCGGGCGGCTTCACCGCCGCGGCCGCCCATATGGCGATCAGCCAGCCGACGCTCACCGCCCAGATCGCCGCGCTCGAGGCGGAGTTCGGCATCCTCCTCTTCCATCGCCGGAACCGCCGGGTCGAGTTGACGGAGGCGGGCCGCGACCTGCTGGCGATCACCACGCGGATGTTCGCGGAGGAGAAGGAGGCGCTCGAGTATCTGGCGCAGTCGCGCGAGCTCAAGGCGGGCCATCTGCGGATCGCTGCCGTCGGTCCCTACCACGTCACCGAGATGCTGGCGGCCTTCAACCGGCGCTATCCCGGCGTCACGCTCGCCGTCTCGCTCGGCAACTCGGCCGACACGCTGCAGTCGCTGCGTGACTACCGGGCCGACGTGGCGGTGCTGGCCCATATCGACGACGACGACCGGCTGCTGGCGATCCCCTACCGCCGGCACCCCGTCGTCGTCTTCACCCGTGCGGACCACCGGCTGGCGAGCGGCGGCAGCGTGCGGATGGCCGACCTCGCGGGCGAGCGGATGATCGTGCGCGAGCCGGGCTCGACGACCCGCCACGCCTTCGACGCTGCGCTGCGCGCGGCCGCGGTGGTGCCCGAGATCGTGGTCGAGATCGGCAGCCGGGAGGCGATCCGCGAGGCGGTGATCCACGGGCTCGGCATCGGCTACGTGTCCGAGGCGGAGTTCGTGCCCGACCCGCGCCTATGCGCGCTGCCGATCGCCGACGCGGCGGTCTTCACCTATGCCCATGTGGTGATCCTGCGCGAGCGGCGGGCGGGCCGGGTGATCCGCGCCTTTCTCGATGTCGTGCAATCGCTGCTGCCCGCCGGTGACGCCGCGGGCGCAGCCGCCCGTCACTCGATCTTCTCGCCCGGATAGACGCCCCACAGCTCGGTGCGCTTCAGCCAGCCGCGATAGCCCTGCGCCTCGACGCGGCACCAGCCGGGATCGCATTCGAGCAGGCGGCCGATCACGCCGGGCTCGACCTGGGCGACCGGGCTCGCGTCCTCCGACGCGCGCCGGCGCAGCGTGCGCATGATGCCCATGACGACGATGGCGCGCCGCCCGGTCAGCAGGTTCTGGTGCACCCAGCCTTCCGCGCCCTGCCAGTCGCGGATCTTCCGCCACAGGCTGAACTGCGCGATGATCTCGACCGGCATGCCGCGGCGCTGGAATCGCCATTCGATCGGATACTGGGTGCCGGGGCCGGCGCGCGCGTTGACCTCTTCGGAGCGCAGCGTCACGAAGCGCGGCACCGGCAGGTTGGAATCGTCGGCGGCCGACGCCGCGCCGGCGAAAAGGGCGAGCGCCACCAGCGCGGCGGCCGCCCGCCCGAATGTCGCCGATGCGCGGCTGCGGATGCCCATGGGGATGCGTTAACCTCCGCGGCCGAGCCGGGTCAAGGAAGCGCGCGCCCGTTCCCGGCGATCGCGGGCGCGCCTCTCGGGACGGAACATGCAGCGCGCGCGAAAGCCAGTCGTCGTCGTCACCCGCAAGCTCCCCGACGTCGTCGAGACGCGGATGATGGAGCTGTTCGACGCCCGTCTGAACGTCGACGACCAGCCGATGGACGAAGCGGCGCTGGCCGCCGCCATGCGCCACGCCGACGTCCTCGTGCCGACGGTGACCGACCGCATCGACGCGGCCTTGATCGACGGGGCGGGCGCCGGACTGAAGCTGATCGCGTCCTTCGGCACCGGCGTCGACCACATCGACCTCAAGGCGGCCCAGGCGCGGGGGATCGTCGTCACCAACACGCCGGGCGTGCTGACCGAGGACACGGCCGACATGGCGATGGCGCTCATCCTCGCCGTCGCCCGCCGCCTGACCGAGGGCGAGCGCGTCGTGCGCTCGGGCAAGTGGCAGGGCTGGGGGCCGACCTTCATGCTGGGCCGCCGGCTGGGCGGAAGGCGCCTCGGCATCATCGGCATGGGCCGCATCGGCCAGGCGCTGGCCAGGCGGGCCCGCGGCTTCGGCATGTCGATCCACTATCACAACAGGAAGCGCCTCCACCCCGAGGTCGAGGCCGAGCTCGAGGCGACGTGGTGGGAGAGCCTCGACCAGATGCTGGCGCGCATGGACGTGCTGTCGGTCAACTGCCCGCACACGCCGGCGACCTTCCACCTGCTGTCGGCCCGCCGCCTCAAGCTGATCCAGCCGCACGCGATCCTCGTCAACACCGCCCGCGGCGAGGTCATTGACGAGGCCGCGCTCGCCCGCATGCTGGCGGCCCGTGAGATCGCCGGTGCGGGCCTCGACGTGTTCGAGCACGAGCCCGCGGTCAACCCGCGCCTGCTGCGCCTCGACAACGTCGTCCTGCTGCCGCACATGGGCTCGGCCACGCTGGAGGGCCGCATCGCCATGGGCGAGAAGGTCATCGTCAACGTGAAGACCTTCGCCGACGGCCACCGCCCGCCCGACCGGGTGCTGGCGACGATGCTGTGAGGGGGAGGCCGGCACCGGGCGATCGTGGCCCCTACGATGTCAACGTAGAGCTCTTCCTCGCAGCGAGTTGACCATCGCGCACCGCGGCAACCGGAACCACGTGCCGCGTCAACTGTCGTCGATCACGTCCATGCTCGTCGAGCCGTCATGACCGAAGAAGGCGTCGACATCCCGATGCCCTTCGAGGATGTCGATAATCTGCAGCTCACCCTTCGCATAGCGAAAGAAGATGAACTAGCCGCGGCAAGGGAAGCTCCGCATTCCTTCGCCGAGCTCCGGGCGCGGGGTGCCGAGAGTGCCCGCCAGAGACGCGAGATGTCGGCACTGTTCGCGGAGCGAAGCTTGGAAGTTCCTGGCTACGCCGGCGCTACCCCCGCGCCGCAGGATATGCTCGACGATGTCGACCAGATCGCGCTGCGCCGCGAGGAGATAGCGCAGGCGCGGCACGTCAACGGCCTGTGCCTGCGATCTCTGCGATCTTTGCTTCGACCGCCTCGTCGATGTCCGCCTCCGTCGCCTCTCCGCCGGCCGCGATCGAGCGTGCCAATACGCTCTTCAATGCGTCCAGCCGGCGCTCGCGTTCCTCGACGAGACGCAGGCCTTCTCGCACGACCTCGCTGGCGGAGCCGTATCGGCCCGACCCGACCGCCGTCTCGATGAAGGACTCCCAACGCCGCCCTACGGATACGTTCATGGTCGGCCTCCGACCGTCAGAATAACAAGGATTGTACAATTATTGTTGTGAACCCGATCCTGCAAGTGACTCGGCGGACCGCCTTGCGCGTCACCGCCTCACCGCCCGCCAGCCGATATCGCGGCGGCAGAAGCCGTCCGGCCAGTCGATCGCATCCACCGCCGCATAGGCGCGCGACTGGGCGTCCGCGACGGTGGCGCCGGTGGCGGTGACCGCCAGCACGCGGCCGCCGGCCGAGAGGATGCGGTCGCCGTCGCGGGTGGTGGCAGCGTGGAAGACCTCCACGTCGGGCAGGGCGGCCGCGCGCTCGAGGCCGCGGATTTCCGTGCCCTTCGGGTACGGGCCGGGGTAGCCGCGGGTCGCCATCACCACGGTCAGCGCGGTATGCGGGTACCAGCGCAGGTCGAAGTCGTCGAGCACGCCGTCGGCGGTGGCGATCAGGGCCGGCAGCAGGTCGGACATGAGGCGCGGCAGCACCACCTGGCATTCCGGATCGCCGAAGCGCACGTTGATCTCGATCAGCTTCGGCCCCGCCGGGCCGATCATCAGGCCGAAGAAGAGCACCCCCTTCACCGGCCGCCCCTCGGCCGCCATGGCGGCGACCACCGGCCGGACGATCTCGTCCATGATGCGCGCGGCCATCGCCTCGTCCACGGCGGGCGTCGGCGAATAGGCGCCCATGCCGCCGGTGTTGGGGCCGGTGTCGCCGTCCCCGACCGGCTTGTGGTCCTGGGCGGCGGCCAGCGGCACGATGTTGGTGCCGTCGACCAGCGCGAAGAAGCTCGCCTCCTCGCCCTCCAGCACGTCCTCGATCACGAGCTCCGCGCCGGCGGTGCCGAAGACGCCGTCGACCATGGCCGCGTCGACCGCGGCCAACGCCTCGTCGACGGTGCGCGCGACGGTGACGCCCTTGCCGGCCGCAAGACCGTCCGCCTTGACCACGATCGGGGCGCCGCGCTCGGCCACCCAGGCCCGCGCGGCGGCGGCGTCGCCGAAGCGGCGCCACGCCGCCGTCGGCACGCCGTGGCGCGAGCAGATATCCTTCATGAACGACTTCGAGCCCTCCAGCGCGGCCGCCGCCGCGTTCGGCCCGAAGGTCTTGATGCCGGCGGCCTCCAGGCGGTCGACCAGCCCGGCGACCAGCGGCGCTTCGGGGCCGACCACGACGAAGTCGATCCGCTCGTCGCGGGCGACGCGCAGGATGCCATCGAAGTCCATGACGTCGACCGGCAGGCAGGTCGCCACGGCCGCGATCCCGGCATTGCCGGGAGTGCAGAAGAGCGCGTCGCAGAGCGGCGAGGCGGCGATCGCCCAGCAGAGCGCGTGCTCGCGCCCGCCCGAGCCAACGACGAGGATGCGCATTCGGGTTTCCCGGAGCCGGTGGCGGATGGAAGGGGCGCTCTTGTAGCATGGCCGCCATGGACGAGAAGGACCAGCGGCCCAACCTGCCCGAATACTCGGTCAGCGAGCTGTCGCTCCGGTTGAAGCGGACGATCGAGGAGGAGTTCGCCTGGGTCCGCGTGCGCGGCGAGATCAGCGGCTTCAAGCGCCACTCCTCGGGCCATCTCTATTTCGCGCTGAAGGACGCCGACGCGGTGCTGGACGGCGTCTGCTGGCGCGGCACGGCCGCGCGGCTGGCCGTCCGCCCGGAGGACGGGATGGAGGTGGTGGCGACCGGCCGCCTCACGACCTATCCCGGCCGCTCCAAGTACCAGATCGTCGTCGAGGCGATGGAGATGGCGGGCGAGGGCGCCCTCCTCAAGCTCCTGGAGGACCGCCGCAAGCGCCTCCTCGCCGAAGGCCTGTTCGATCCCGCGCGCAAGCGGAAACTCCCGTTCCTCCCGGAGGTGATCGGCGTCGTCACCTCGCCGACGGGTGCGGTCATCCGCGACATCCTGCACCGGCTGGCCGACCGCTTTCCGCGCCGGGTCCTGTTGTGGCCGGTCGCGGTCCAGGGCGAGACGGCCGCCGCCCAGGTGGCGGCCGCCATCCGTGGCTTCAACGCGCTCGCCCCGGACGGCCCGGTGCCGCGGCCCGACGTGCTGATCGTGGCGCGGGGCGGCGGCAGCCTGGAGGACCTCTGGGCATTCAACGAGGAGGTCGTGGTCCGTGCGGCGGCCGAATCGGCGATCCCGCTCATCGCCGCCGTCGGGCACGAGACCGACACCACGCTGGTCGACTTCGCGGCCGACGTCCGCGCGCCGACGCCGACCGCGGCGGCCGAGATGGCGGTCCCTGTGCGCGCCGACCTGCTGGCGCGCCTCGGCGAGGCCGGCGCCCGCTTGTCGAGCTGCATCGCCGCCCATCTTCGCCACGCCCGCACCGCGGTCGACGGCCTCGCGCGCGGCCTGCCGGACGCGAACGCCCTGTTGCGCGCGCGCGAGCAGGTCGTCGACGACCGCACGGAGCGGCTGGCCATCGCCGCCGCCCGACTGGTGCCCGAGCGCGGGCAGCGCCTCGACGGCCTCGCGGTTCGCCTGCGCCATCCGCGCGACGTCCTGCGCGAGGCGCGCCTGCGCGCCGACGGCCTCGGTGACCGTCTCGCCCGCGCCGCCGACCAGGCGGTGCTGCGCCATCAGGGCGGCCTCGACCGGCTCGCGCCGCGGCTCGCCGACCGCGGCCTGCGCCAGGCGGTGGAGCGGGGCGGGCGCGACGTCGGGGCGGCGGGCGAGCGCCTCGTCGCGGCGGGTGCCATGCGCGTGGCGCGGGCGGCCGAGCGGCTGGCGCAGCAGGCGCAACTGCTCGAAAGCTTCTCCTGGGAGCGCGTGCTGGAGCGCGGCTTCGTCCTGGTCTGCGACGCCGCCGGCCAGCCGGTGACGCGCCGGGCGGACACGCGCGCGGGTCAGTCCGTCTCCCTGCGCTTCTCCGACGGGACGGTCGGCGCCACGATCGACCGCGGGGCGCCCGCAGCTTCGCGCGCACCGCCCCGCCCGTCGCCCGACGATCCCGGACAGGGCCGGCTGCTGTGACCGCCGCCTCCGGAGGCCTTTTCGCCGGCGAGACGGCAGTGGTCACCGGGGGCGCGGGCATGATCGGCTCGGCGATCGTGCGGGCCCTGGCGGCCGAGGGTGCACGGGTGGTGATCCTCGACCGCGATGCGGAGCGCGGGCGCGCGGTCGTCGCCGCGGTGGCCGGTGCCGGGGGCGAGGCGGAGCTGGAGGTGGTCGACTTCACCCAGCGTAGGGAGACCGATGCCGGCCTGCGCCGCGTCGTGGCGGCGCGCGGGCCCGCGCACATGGTCGTCCATGCCGCTGTGCCCCCCACCGCCGAGACGGAGACGCTGTTCCGCTCCGATGATGCGGCGTGGGACGCACAGTTCGAGGTCGGGGTGGTCGCCGCCCGGCGGCTCGGCCGGATATTCGGCGAGGCCATGGTGCGCGCCCGGCTGCCCGGGCGCTTCCTCTTCCTCACGTCGCTGCATGCCGAGACGCCGCGCAACCTCGCTCACTACAGCACCGCCAAGGCGGCGATGACCATGCTGATGCGCGAGATGGCGCGCTCGCTGGCGCCCTTCGGCGTGCGGGTGAACGCTCTGGCGCCGGGATGGATCGACAAGAACTGGCACGACGAGCAGCCGACCCGTGCCGTGCCGCTGCGCCGCGTCGGGCGGCCGGAGGAGGTGGCGGCGATGGCGACGGTGATGCTGTCCGACCGCTTCTCCTCCTACATGACCGGGTCCACCGTGGTGCTCGACGGCGGGCTGTCCCTGCACAGCTGGATTCCGCTGCGCAACTGACCCCCCGTCAGGCGGCCCTCGGCGGCGCCGTCCCCTTGCCGTCGCGCCGCGACAGCCGGCGGACGAGCCAGCCCGCGGTCGGCCGCAGGCGGCCGATGCGCTCGTCGCGGACGAGGCGGGCGCCCTCCTCGCGCCGCGCCAGGGTCAGGCGACGGTCGTGGAACGCTTCCAGCTCGGTGCGGTGGCCGACGCTGTCGATGGCGCTTTCCGGAAGCGTCTCCAGGACGCGGCGCATCAGGGTGTCCTGGGTGCGCGCGTCGAGTGCCGCCGTCGCCTCGTCCATGACGATGATGTCCGGCTTCAT
>JBFWXJ010000007.1:0-38116 GCA_050187535.1 Alphaproteobacteria bacterium
ACGACGACGAGCGACGAGCGGAGCCAGCGCGGCACGCCGAGCGGAACGCCGGAGATCGAGGCCGCGATGCACGCGGTCATCGCGCCCAGCATCCACGGCAAGGGCAGCTTCAGCAGCCAGAAGGCCGTCCCGCCCGCGCTGCCGATCGCCAGCGCACGCAGGACATCGGGCAGCGGGACCGGCTTTGCGCGTCCTCGCCGGCCGCCCGGCCGGCGTCTCGGTGACAGGGCCACCCCGCTTCAGTCGATGAAGCGGCCGAGGCGCACGGCGGTATTGCCCTTGGAGAGGCGTCGGCTCGGCATGATGAGGATGCAGCGATCGTACGGCGTGACGATGCGGCGATCGCCGTCGGTGGCGATCGTGGTTCCGGCCTTCTCGATCACCTCGAGGCCGATGAAGGGCTCGACGAAAGCGAAGCGGTCGCCCTCGATCGTCACCGCCTCGGTCACGCGCACCGTGCGCTGCGGCGGCGGCGCGGCCGCCGGCAGGTGCCGAGCGAGGAAGCCGTCGTCGACGATGTCGTGGAGACGCAGGAAGCGCAGCGTCGACGCCATGGCGACGTCCGCGGAAGAGCGTTCCCAATGCTGGCCGCATTCGACCAGGGCCGCCGAGCGGCGATGGCCCTCGATCCCGAAATCGCCGTAGTCGCGCAGGCGGCGACCCGCCCGATGACCCTCGTCGCAGACGATCAGCTCCGGCACGCCGATCGCACGTGCCAGCGCCAGGCCCTGCGTGGTGAGCCCGGCCAGTGACAGCGGGGCAGTCGCGTGCTGCATGGAGTGGATGTCGAGCAGGACGTCGACCGTGTCGACCAGGGGCCGCAGCGTCCGGGCGCGGGCCAGCTCCACGCTGTTGCGCGGACCGTCCAGCACTTCCGGGCTCCACACCCGGTTCATGTCCTCGTCGACATAGCGCGACACGCCGGGCCGCGCCTTGTCGAAGGAGAGATAGGCGGCGACGTTGCAGAAGACGAGCGAGAGCTTGCCCGCCTTCGGCCGCACATTCTCGCGGAAGAGGAAATCGACGGCGATGGCGCCGCACAGCTCGTTGCCATGAATGACGGCGTTGACCATCACATGCGGGCCGGGGCGGCCGCTGTCGAAGGTCCAGGCGTATTCGATGCCCGTGTTGCCGGTGCGATAGGGGGAAATGTCGACCGGCGAGATCTCGATCGCGTATTCGGGGGCAGTGGTCATGGTGGCTCCCGGAGGCGGGGTCAGGCGACGAGACGGTCGACGAGGCGGCCGAGGAACGCCTCGCACGCGGCCACCTGGTCGAGGGCGATGAACTCGTTCGGCTTGTGCGCCTGGTCGATGCTGCCCGGACCGCAGACCACCGTCGGGATGCCGGCCGCCTCGAACAGGCCGGCCTCGGTGCCGAAGGCGACCTTGCCCGTGCGGTTGGCGCCGGAAAGGCCGCGCACCAACTCGACCACCGGCGCGTCTTCCGGCGTGCCGAGCCCCGGGAAGGCCGACATCTCGCTCCAGGTGAAGCCCGTGTCTGGGCGCACCGCGCGCATCTCCGGCAACAGCACGCGCTCGGCATGGTCCTGCACCTCGGCCAGCAGCGCGCGCGGGTCCTGGCCGGGCAGGTAGCGGAACTCGAACTCGATCGCGCAGTCCTTGGGCACGATGTTGAGCGCCGTGCCGCCGGCGATCGTCCCGGTATGGACGGTCGTGTAGGGCGGGTCGAAGGCGGGGTCGTGCGGGCCGTCGTCGCGCAGGCGCCGACCGATCCGCCGCAGGCAGGCGACCACCTCGGCTGCCGCCTCCACCGCATTGACCCCGGTGTGGCAGATCGAGGAGTGGCACTCGAAGCCGCGGACGTCGCAGCGGATGCTGAGCTTGCCCTTGTGGGCGACGATGACCTGCATCTCGGTCGGCTCGCCGACGATGCAGGCGGTCGGGCGGATGTCGCGCCGGGCCACCGCCTCGATCATCCGACGCACGCCGAGGCAGCCGACCTCCTCGTCATAGGAGAAGGCGAGATGGACCGGGGTCGCGAGCCGCGCCGCCACGAAGCGCGGCACCATGGCCAGAGCCACGGCGACGAAGCTCTTCATGTCGGTGGTGCCCCGGCCGTAGAGCCGCCCGTCACGCTCGACGACGTCGAAGGCGTCCGTCGACCATTCCTGGCCGTCGATCGGCACGACGTCGGTGTGGCCCGACAGCATGACACCGCCGCGGTCGGCGGGGCCGATCGTGGCGAACAGGTTCGCCTTGCGGCCGTCGTCGTCGTGGAACAGCTCCGACGCGATCCCGTGATCAGTCAGGTAGCGCCTGATCCATTCGATCAGCTCGAGGTTGGAATTGCGGCTGGTCGTGTCGAAGCCGACCAGCCGACGGATCATCTCAAGGCTGGCCGGAGAGGGACGCGTCACGGGACACCTTCCTGCTGCCGCGGGTTCCGACGCGGCACCGCAATATGGCCGAGCCCGCCCTCGGCCGCCACCGCTGCCGCTGCCCTTGCATCGCCCGTGCCGGACGACCGCTCGCGTTGATTCGCCGGGCGATTTCGGCGATGGTGCCGTCTTTAACCGTCCCTGCGGCGGTCACGACACAAAACACGGGGAGATTGGGGATGAGGATTTCACGCTCTGCGGTTCTGTTCGCAGCGGCGCTCGCGGCGTCCGCCGGCGGCGCGGCGGCGGCCGATCTGACCATGGCGCTGGGGGGCGCCGTGTCGGCGCTCGATCCGCACTATCACAACGTCGCGACCAACAACATGGTCACGCGCCATATTTTCGGTCGCCTGATCGACCAGGACGCGAAGCAGAAACTGGTGCCGGACCTGGCCGAGTCGTGGAAGGCCATCGACGAGACGACGTGGGAGTTCAAGCTGCGCAAGGGCGTGAAATTCCACGACGGCTCGGACTTCGATGCCAAGGACGTCGTGGCGACGCTCTCCCGCATCCCCTGGGTCCCCAACAGCCCGTCCTCGTTCAGCATCTTCACCGGCCAGATCACCGAGACCAAGGTGATCGATCCCTACACCATCCAGCTGAAGACGAACGCGCCGTTCCCGCTGATGCCGAATTTCATGAGCGGCTTCGCGATCATCTCCGACGGCATGGAGCGCGCGCCGACCGAGGACTTCAACACCGGCAAGGCGGCGATCGGCACCGGCCCCTACAAGCTGAAGCAGTTCGTTCGCGGCGACCGTGTCGAGCTCGAGAAGTTCGACGGCTACTGGGGCCAGAAGCCCGACTGGGACAAGGTCGCGATCAAGCAGATCACCAATTCGGCCGCACGCGTCGCCGCCCTGCTGTCCGGCGACGTGCAGATCATCGACCAGGTGCCGACCGCCGACTTCGAGCGGCTCAAGAAGGACAAGAACGTCTCGATCTCCAGCGTCGTGTCCAATCGCGTCATCTATCTCTCGATGGACGCCTCGCGCGACGACAGCCCGTTCGTGCGGGCCAAGGACGGCCAGCCGCTCGGCAAGAACCCGCTGAAGGACGTGCGGGTCCGCCGGGCGATGTCGATCGCCATCAACCGGCCGGCGATCGTCGAGCGGGTCATGGAAGGGCAGGCCATCGCGGCAGCCCAACTGTTGCCGGACGGGTTCTTCGGCACGAGCCCCAATCTCAAGGTCGAGAAGTACGATCCCGACAGCGCCAAGAAGCTGCTTGCCGAAGCGGGTTACCCCAACGGCTTCTCGATCACGCTGCATTCGCCCAACGACCGCTACCTCAACGACGAGAAGGTCGCCCAGGCGGTCGCGCAGATGCTGAGCCGCATCGGCATCACCACCAAGGTCGAGGCGCTGCCTTTCGCCACCTACTCGCCGCGGGCGAGCAAGCTCGAGTTCAGCTTCATGCTCTGGGGCTGGGGGTCCGGCACGGGCGAGGTTTCCTCGCCGCTGCGGTCGCTCCTGGCGACCTACGATCCCAAGAAGGGCAACGGCCCGTCCAACCGCGGCCGCTACAGCAATCCGAAGGTCGATCAGCTCCTGGAGGCGGCCCTGCGCACGGTCGACGACGCGGCGCGCGAGAAGCTGCTGCAGCAGGCGGCCGAGGCGGCGATCCTCGACGTCGGCATCATCCCGCTGCACTACAACATCAACAACTGGGCGACCCGCAAGGGCTTCAAGTACGAGGCCCGGACCGACGAGTCGACCCTCGCCATGGGCGTGAAGCGGGCCGGCCGCTGACGCGCGCATAGGCGGCGAGATGGCCGGCAGCGTGGTCCGACGCGGCCGGCCATCGTCCATTCGCATGGTGCGCCGATGACCGTCTTCCTCATCCGCCGTCTGATGCAGGCGGTCGTCGTGCTGCTGGTCATGTCGCTGATCGTGTTCGTCGGCGTCTATGCCATCGGCAACCCGATCGACATCCTGATCAGCCCCGAGGCGGACCAGATGGAGCGCGAGCGGGCGATCCGCGCGCTCGGCCTCGACCTGCCGCTCTGGGAGCAGTACCTGGTGTTCCTGCAGCGCGCCGTCGCGGGCGATCTCGGGCGCTCCTTCGCCTTCTCGACGCCCGCCCTCCAGCTGATCGTCGAGCGGATGCCGGCGACGCTCGAACTGGCGATCGCGGCGATGGGCATGTCGATCCTGATCGGCATCCCACTCGGCATGTGGGCCGGCTACCGGCCGGATTCGTTGGGCGGCAAGGCGATCATGGCCGGCTCGATCCTGGGCTTCAGCCTGCCGACGTTCTGGGTCGGGCTGATGCTGATCATGGTGTTCGCCGTGCATCTCGGATGGCTCCCGTCCACGGGCCGTGGCGAGACGGTCGAGGTGCTGGGCATGCGCCTCAGCATCCTGACCCGGGACGGCCTCGCGCACATCATCCTGCCGGCCTTCAACCTGGCCCTCTTCAAGATGGCGCTCGTCATTCGCCTGACCCGGGCCGGGATGCGCGAGAACCTGCTGATGGACTACGTCAAGTTCGCCCGCGCCAAGGGCCTGCCGACCGGCCGCGTCATCTTCGTCCACGTGATGAAGAACATCATGATTCCGGTCGTCACGATCCTCGGGCTGGAGCTGGGATCGGTCATCGCCTTCGCGGTCGTGACCGAGACGATCTTCGCGTGGCCGGGCATGGGCAAGCTCATCATCGATTCGATCAACCAGCTCGATCGCCCGGTCATCGTGGCCTACCTGCTGGTGACCGTGTCGATGTTCATCATCATCAACCTCGTCGTCGACGTCCTCTACTCCGTCCTCGATCCCCGGGTGCGGCTGAAGGAGATGAAGTCGTGACCGTCACCACGCCCGATCGGATCGACGCTGCGCCGGCCGAGCCGGCGCCGGCCGTCGTCTCGCCGCTCAAGCGCTTCTGGGTCGAGTTCCGGGAGAACCGGCTGGCGGTGGTCGGCCTCGTCGGCTGCGCGATCATCGTGGTGCTGGCGTTGCTGGCGCCGCTGATCTCGCCGCAGGACCCCTACGACCTGACCCAGCTCGACATCATGGACGGCCGGCTCGAGCCCGGCAGCCGCAGCATGGACGGCATGGTCTTCTGGCTCGGCACCGACGACCAGGGTCGCGACATGCTGAGCGGCATCCTCTACGGCATCCGCATCAGCCTCGCGGTCGGCGTCGCGTCGGGCGTGCTGGCCATGCTGTTGGGCTCGTCGATGGGGCTGCTGGCCGCCTATTTCGGTGGCCGCGTCGACACCCTCATCATGCGCGTCGTCGACCTTCAGCTTTCCTTCCCGGCGATCCTGCTGGCGCTGATCCTGGTGGCGGTGCTGGGGCAGGGCATCGACAAGATCATCATCGCGCTGGTCGCCGTGCAGTGGGCCTACTACGCCCGAACCATCCGGGGCACGGCCCTGGTCGAGCGGCGCAAGGAATACATCGAGGCGGCCCGCTGCCTTGCGCTCAGCCATGGCCGCGTCGTCTTCCGCCACCTCCTGCCGAACTGCCTGCCGCCGCTCATCGTGGTCGGCACGGTGCAGGTCGCGCACGCGATCGCGCTGGAGGCGACACTGTCGTTCCTCGGGATCGGCCTGCCGATCACCGAGCCATCGCTCGGCCTGCTGATCGCCAACGGCTTCGAGTACATGCTGAGCGGCAAGTACTGGATCAGCTTCTTCCCCGGCGTGGCGCTGCTGGTGACGATCGTCAGCATCAACCTCGTCGGCGATCAGCTGCGTGACGTCCTCAACCCGCGGCTGCGCAAGTGACGGCCGCGCATCCGCCGACCCTCGTCGTCGAGGATCTCCGGACCGAGTTCCACACGCGCGGCGGCGTGCTGAAGGCCGTCGACGGCGTCTCCTTCTCCGTGGACAAGGGGCGAATCCTGGGCCTGGTCGGTGAGTCCGGATCGGGGAAGTCCGTGACCGGCTTCTCGATCCTGGGGCTGGTCGATCCACCGGGACGTGTCGCCGGAGGCCGTATCCTCTTCAACGGCGAGGACCTGGCGAAGGCATCCGAGGATCGTCTCCGGGCGCTCCGCGGCAATCGGATCGCGATGATCTTCCAGGATCCGATGATGACGCTGAACCCGGTCCTGCGCATCGACACACAGATGATCGAGGCGCTGCAGGCGCATGGGAAGATCGACCGGACGACGGCCTTCGCCCGGGCGCGGGACGCCTTGGGCCAGGTCGGCATCCCGTCGCCGGAGGAGCGGCTGCGGTCATATCCGCATCAGTTCTCCGGCGGCATGCGCCAGCGCGTCGCCATCGCCATCGCGCTGCTCAACAAGCCCGACCTCATCATCGCCGACGAGCCGACGACCGCGCTGGACGTGACCATCCAGGGGCAGATTCTGTTCGAGGCCCAGAAGCTCTGCCGCGAGGTCGGAACCGCGCTCATCTGGATCACCCACGATCTCTCGGTGGTCGCCGGCCTCGCGGACGACATCTGCGTCATGTACGCGGGCAAGGTCGTCGAATCTGGTCCGGTCGACCGCGTGCTCGACCGGCCGCTCCACCCCTATACGCGCGGGCTGATCGGCTCGGTGCCGAGCCGCAATCGACGGGGACGGCCGCTGAACCAGATCCCGGGCATGGCGCCGTCGCCGCTCGACCTGCCGAAGGGCTGCAGCTTCCGCACCCGCTGCCCGCGCGCGGACGCCGCCTGCACCGAGCCGCCGCCGATGGCCGAGCTGCTGCCCGGCCGCTTCGCCCGCTGCGTCCATCCCCATCTCGAGGCCGTCGCCGCATGACCGGGGTCGTCACGCCGATCATCGCCCTGGAGGGTGTCTCCAAGCGCTTCTCCAAGCCGCTCGACGCCGCCGCCAAGGTCGCGAATATGCTGGGCGCCGGCCTGCGCGAGGAGGTGGTGCGCGCCGTCGACAGCGTGAGCCTGGAGGTTCGCGAGGGTGAGGTCGTCGGCCTGGTCGGCGAATCGGGCTGCGGCAAGTCCACCCTCGGCCGCATCGTCGCCGGCATCCACGCACCCAGCGACGGCCGCGTCCTCTACCGCGGCCGCGACGTGGCCGCCCTCGCGGGGCCGGAGGCCAAGCGCGCGGCGCTCGCCGTGCAGATGATCTTCCAGGACCCTTTCGCCTCGCTCAATCCGCGCCTGCGCGTGTCGGACATCATCGGCGAGGCGCCACGCGTCCACGGCATCGTGCGCGCGGCCGACGCCGATTCCTACGTCGACGACCTCATGCGAAGGGTCGGGCTCGATCCGTCCTACCGCCGGCGCTATCCGCACCAGTTCTCGGGCGGCCAGCGCCAGCGCATCGGCATCGCCCGCGCGCTCGCGGTGAAGCCGGAGTTCATCGTCTGCGACGAGGCGGTGGCCGCGCTCGACGTGTCGATCCAGGCGCAGGTGCTCAACCTCTTCATGCGCCTGCGTGAGGAGTACCGCCTCACCTATCTCTTCATCAGCCACGACCTCGGCGTCGTCGAGCATCTCTCGGACCGTGTGGTCATCATGTATCTCGGCCGCGTCGTCGAGAGCTGCACCACCGAGGAGCTGTTCCGCAACCCGAACCACCCCTATACGCGCGCGCTGCTGGCCGAGGTGCCGCGCATCGACACCCGCCGCAAGCAGTTCGAGCCGGTGAAGGGGGAGATTCCGTCGCCGCTCGATCCGCCGCCGGGCTGCCACTTCCATCCGCGCTGCCCCCATGCCATGGCCCGCTGCCGGGTCGAGGTGCCGGCCCTGAAGCAGGTCGCCCCGGGACAGCTTTCCGCCTGTCACCTGAACGATGGAAGCTGAGCCGATGGCGGCCGACCCGTCCGGGCCCGCGCACTACACGCGGACCGATCCCAGCCCACGCTACCGCGAGCTCGTGCGCATGTACCGCGCGCTGCACGACAATGGCGATCCGGCGACGGGCCTGCCGCCGTCGGAGATCTTCGCGGGCTACGCCATGCTGCGCCACATGCCGATGATCGCGGCGGCCATGCGGCGCGTCGGGGCGCGCTCGGTGCTCGACTACGGCTCGGGCAAGGGCGCCCTCTACCATCACGACCAGGACCGGCTGCGCGACACGGACGGTACGCCGGTCGACCTGCGGCGGCTGTGGGGCGTTCACGAGATCGCGCTTTACGATCCGGCATATCCGCCCTTCGACGTCTGGCCGCAGGAGCGCTTCGATGCGGCGATCTGCGTCGACGTCATGGAGCATGTACCCGAGGAGGACGTCGACTGGACGATCGACGACATGTTCCGCGCCGCCGCGCGGCTCGTGCTCGTCGTCGTCGCCGGCTATCCCGCGATCAAGCTCCTGCCGAACGGCGAGAATCCGCATGTCACCCTGCGTTCGGCCGGCTGGTGGACCGACCGGTTCATCGCCGGCCGGCGGCGCAGCCACTCCGACGCGTCGCTGATGCTCGTGGTGCGCCCGTCGCTGGAGGAGCGTGAGGTCGTCGTGCAGATCGCCGGCGCCGAGGCGCGCGAGCCGGTGCGCAACGTCGACATCGCGCCATGAGCGGTCCCGTCCTCGTCCTCTTGCCAGAGGGAGCGCCGGCACCCCTCGTGCTCGATTCGCCGCATAGTGGTGCCGAGTACCCGGCCGACTTTCGCCCGGCCTGCGACCCGGCGCTGCTGCGGCAGGCGGAAGACGCCTATGTCGACGAGCTCTGGGGCGCCGGACCGGCAATGGGCGTGGCGATTGTCGCCGCCCGGTTCCCGAGGGCCTATATCGACCCCAACCGCGCGCTCGAGGACATGGATCAGGAGCTGCTCGACGCGCCGTGGCCGGGGCCGGTCGCGCCCGGTGACAAGACCGGTCGGGGCATCGGCCTGATCTGGCGACTGGTGAAGGCGCAGCACCCGATCTACGACCGCAAGCTGACGGTCCGCGAGGTCGAGTCGCGCATCGACGGCTACTGGCGCCCCTACCACATGGCGCTCGACGCCGTCCTGGACGAGCGGCAGCGCCAGTTCGGCACGGTGTGGCACATCGACTGCCATTCGATGCAGTCCACGGGCAACCGGCTTTCGGTCGACGGCCCGCATGCGCGCCGCGCCGACTTCGTGCTGGGTGACCGCGACGGGACGACCTGTGCGCCCGCGTTCACCCGCTTCGTCGCCGAGCGGGTGGCGGGAATGGGCTACCAGGTCAAGATCAACGACCCATATAAGGGCGTGGAGATCGTCCGACGTCACGGCCGACCGGCCGAAGGCCGCCACAGCCTGCAGATCGAACTCAACCGCGCCCTCTACATGGACGAGGAGAGCCACGCCCGAAACGGCGGCTTTGCCAGGCTCCAGGCGGATCTGGCGACCCTGCAGCGCGACATCCTCACCTTCGTCGGCCATCGCCCGTGAACCCGACTTTCGCAACCCCGCCGACGTTCCTCGGGACCGCTCGGCGGGATGCCGACGCGCGCTTCTGCGTCGCCGGCATCCCCTACGACATCGGCACGACCAACCGTGCGGGCACCCGCTTCGGTCCGGCCGCCATCCGTGCTGCCAGCCGCATGCTCTGCGACGGCGTCAACCCGTGGCAGTGGACCAGCCCGTCGTCGCTCGACCTCGCCGACATCGGCGACTTCGAAATCGCTCTCGGCGACATCGCCGAGAGCATCCGCCGCATCGAGACGCAAGCCGCCGCCATCTCCGGCCACCTCGTGTCGCTGGGCGGCGACCACACGGTGACGCTGCCGCTGCTGCGTGCGCTGGCACGCCGCACCGGCCCGCTGGGGCTCGCGCATTTCGATGCCCACGTCGACACCTGGCCGGACAGCTTCGGCCAGCCTATGGGCCACGGCTCGGTCTTCTATCACGCGATCCGCGAAGGCATCGTCGACCCCGGGCGCATGATCCAGGTGGGCATCCGCTCGCCTGTCCAGCGCGATGTCTGGGACTGGACGTTGGAGCAGGGGGTCACAATCCTCACCGCCGAGCATTGCCATGGTCTCGGCGTCGAGGGCGTCGTGGCGCGCATCCGGGACGTTCTGGGCGGCCGCCCTGCCTATCTCAGCTTCGATATCGACGGCCTCGACCCCTCGCAGGCACCGGGCACCGGCACGCCCGAGATCGGCGGGCTCTGGACCTGGCAGGCGCAGGCGATCCTGCGCCGCCTGGGCGGCCTCGACTGGCGCGGCATGGACGTGGTCGAAGTGAGCCCACCTTACGACGTGGCGGAGATCACGGCGCTGGCCGGCGCCACGCTCGCGTTCGAGTACCTCAGCCTGTTCAAGCCGTAGATCGATCGCACCGGATCGGAGCGAATTGGCCGGGACGGCCTCATAAGCGGACGCTATAGCATCGGTCGCGCGAAAATTGCGCGGATGGTGCTGTCATGAGCACGAAAGTTTCGTTGCGCGCGGCTCTCGTCGCTTGCGTTGCGATCGTCACCGCGGCCTGCGCCGATCTCGCGGCCATCCGCCAGTTCGCGGATATCTCGGCCGATTCCGCGCAATACACGAAGCTGGCGCAGGACTATGCGGCCGGACCGGTCCGCCAGAAGCGATTTCAGCCGGCAAGCGAGCATCCTCGCCTCGATGCGGCCGCCGCAGCGCGACGCGAGCAGCTCGCGGCGATCACGGCGCGCCTGTCCCTGATCGAGGAGTACATGCACGCGCTGGGCGCGCTCGCGTCCGACAAGGCACCGGTCTTCGACACCGAGATCGGCGCGCTCGGCGCCGCCGTGTCGAAGGCGGGGTTCGCGGGCGATGCCGAGACCACCGCGGCCGTGACGCTGGCCAATCTCGTGCTCCGTGCAGCGGCCGACGGCTGGCGGCAGCGCCAGCTCCGCGAGTTGATCGGGCAGGGGAACGCACCGCTGCAGACGGTCATCGCCGGCCTCAGGCGCATCGCGGCTGAGGCCTTCCTCGGCGACCTCGCCAACGAGCAGGCCGCGGCCCGCGCCCACTACCGCACCCTGCTGGCGCGATCGAGCGACCCGGCCGGCAAGGCGGCGCTCGAGGAATGGATCGAATTGCGTCAGGGCGACATGGCATCGCGCGAGGCCGCGATCAAAGCCTATGACGCAATCCTGAAGAACATCGCCGAGGGTCACCAGGCGCTCTACGACGGGCGGGACGACATCAGCCGCAAGGCACTGCTCGACCAGCTCGAGATGTACGCGAAGCTGATCCAGAAGGCGGCCAAGGCCTTGACGTAGCGGGAGCGAGCCATGCAGCTTACGTCGCAGCAGGCATTCCAGCTTTCGGTCGCGTTCCGTGACGCGGCGATCGCCATCGGCGACATGAAGATCGCCAACTTCGACAAGCTCTCCGAGACCCAGCGCGACGAGCTGGGCAAGGCCGAGCTGGCGGCGCTCAACGCCTCGACCGAGATGATTACCCGGGCCGTCGACCTCGTCCTGGACGAGACCAAGGTGGCGCTGGGCCAACTCGTCGGCGTCACGAGGAAGGCCAAGGCGGCCGTCGGGACGCTGAACGACATCCGCAAGGGCATCCGCATCGCGACCGCCGTCGTCGGCCTCGCGGCGGCCGTCGTGTCGCGTGACCTCGGCGCCATCGGCAAGGGTGCCAAGGCCGTGGCGGACGAGATCGACATCAAGCTCGGCGACCTGCCCGTGAAGATCCCCGGGCTCGGCTGATGCCGCCGCCCCGCTGCGGAAAGGGGTGAGGCGGGGCGGGACTCGTGCTACCAGCCCGGGTCCGGGTCGGCACGAGGGTCCGCCATGCTCTACAACCCGCAGCATTTCCGTGAGACCGATCGCGCCGCGCTCGACGCGTTCGTGGCGGAGCATCCCTTCGCCACACTCGTCTCCGTCGGCGCGGACGGGCCGATCGTCAGCCATCTGCCGATGCTGCTCGATCCCGAACCGGCGCCGGGCGGCTCGCTCATCGGCCATATCGCGCGCGCCAACCCGCAATGGCGTGCGAGCGACGTGGACAAGCCCGTGGTCGCGATCTTCCACGGGCCGGACGCCTACATCTCGCCGTCCTGGTACCCGAGCAAGGCCGAGCACGGAAAGGTCGTGCCGACCTGGAACTACGCCGTGGTGCATGCGACCGGCCGGCTCGTGCCGTTCGAGGACGCCGACGCCCTGCGCGCGCTCGTGGACCGGCTGACCGACACCCACGAAGCGGCCTTTGCCGCCCCCTGGCGCACCAGCGACGCGCCGGAGGAGTTCATCCGCGCCCAGCTCCGCGGGATCGTCGGCGTGCGCATCGAGATCGCATCGATCGAGGGCAAGATGAAGCTCAGCCAGAATCGCAGCGCCGCCGACAAGGCAGGCGCCGTCGACGGGTTGGAGCGCCGTCACGAAGTGCCGTCCGAGGCCGTGGCGTCGCTGATGCGCGACGCATGAGGGCCGATTTCGCTGCACCTGCGAAAGGCACTTGCATTCCCGGCGAAACTGCGTATATCGCCGCGTTCAGACGCACACGCACGTGCCTATGACCCACGCGGGTCACGTAACGACGGACGCGTCCTTTTTGGCAGAGCCGGTCATCAAGTGGACCGGTCCCGAGAGGGAGGTGGACATGGTTGCGACCCGCGCGGGAGCGCACGCATCCCGTCCTGGTTCGAGGTGACGGAAGACGGCCGGCCCTGAGGGGCACGGCCGATCGTTTCGTCACCGCTGTTCCCCGGAAATCTTTCCCGCGTTCGCGCGGGGATCGACTGCGGCAGGCCCTTTGGGCGCTTGCCGTCGTGAGGATGCCATGACCGAGCTGCGTCACCGCTCCGCGGTATCGCCGTTGCGCCGTTCCGTCCCCGGACGTGCCGCGCGCCCCGTTGGCCGTCCCGTCGCCCGCCCCGCGGTCGACGCGATCGTGCACGCCAACCGTCCCGACGAGCCGCTGCATTGCCTGCGGCCGTCCGTCCTCGCCGGCGCGGCCGCCGACTTCGTCGCGGCATTGCCGGGGGATGTGCTCTATGCCGTGAAGTGCAACCCGGAGCCGGCCGTGCTGCGCGCCCTCTGGGCGGGCGGTGTGCGCCATTTCGACTGCGCCTCGCCGGCGGAGATCCGCCTCGTGCGCCAGCTCCTTCCAGAGGCCGCCGTCCACTACATGCACCCGGTCAAGGGCCGCAGCGCGATCCGCTCGGCCTGGCGCGAGCAGGGTGTCCGCGACTTCTCCCTCGATTCGATGGAGGAGCTGGAGAAGATCGTCGAGGAGACGGGCGAAGAGGCCGGACTCGGCCTCTTCGTGCGCCTGATCCCGCCCAAGGCGGCGACGCTCTACGATCTCTCGGGCAAGTTCGGCGCGACCCCGGAGGCCGCCGTCGCGCTGCTGCGGCGCGCCCGCGCCGTCGCCGAGCGCGTCGGCATCTGCTTCCACGTCGGCTCGCAGTGCATGGAGCCGGCGGCCTACGCGCGCGCCATCGCGCTCGCCGCCTCGGTCGCCGCCGAGGCGGGCGTGGCGATCGACGTGCTCGATGTCGGTGGCGGCTTCCCCGTCTCCTACCCGGACGTGGTGCCGCCGCCGCTCGGCGACTTCATGGCGGCCATCCGCACGGCCTTCGCGGCGAGCGGGCTGCCGGCGCATTGCCGCCTGTGGGCGGAGCCCGGCCGCGCGCTGGTCGCGCCAGGCGTGTCGGTGGTCGTCCAGGTCCAGCACCGCCGCGGCGACGCGCTCTTCGTCAACGACGGCGTCTACGGCAGCCTGTCCGACGCCGGCGCGCCGCGCTTCCGTTTCCCGACCCGGCTCGTCCGCCCGGACGGCGGCAGCGACGCGGCGGAGAAGGCCTTCCATTTCTTCGGGCCGACCTGCGACAGCGCCGATCGGATGGAGGGCCCGTTCCTCCTGCCGGCGGACGTCCGCGAGGGCGACTGGATCGAGATCGGCCAGCTCGGTGCCTATGGTGCTGCGCTGCGCACGGCCTTCAACGGCTTCGACCAGGCCCGCCTCGTCGAAGTCCGCGACCCGCCACTGATCGAGACCCCCGGCTACGGCCAGCTCGCCCGCGCCGCCTGAAGCACGCAACCGCACATCGCCGGCCCGCCGAACAGGAAGGGCGGAGCCGGCGCAAGGAGATGGGAATGAAGCACGTCCGTTTCGCCGGCAAGGTCGTCATGGTCGGCATGGGCAGCATTGGGCAGGGGGTGCTGCCGCTGATCTTCCGGCACATCGACATGGCGCCGTCGCAGATCACGATCGTCACCGCCGACGATCGCGGCCGCGACGTGGCCGAGGAATACGGCGTCACCTTCATCGAGCAGGTGCTGACGCGCGAGAACTATGTCGAGGTGCTGACGCCCCTGCTGTCGGCCGGCGACTTCCTGGTCAACCTCTCGGTCGAGGTGTCGAGCGTGGCGCTGATCGAACTGTGCCAGGCGCGCGACGTCCTCTACCTCGACACCTGCATCGAGCCGTGGCCGGGCGGGTACACCGACCCGAGCCTGACCTACTCGCAGCGTTCCAACTACGGCCTGCGCGAGACGGCGCTCGCCCTGAAGAAGGCGGGTGCCGGCAAGGCGACGGCCGTGCTGACGCATGGCGCCAATCCCGGCATCGTCTCGTACTTCGTGAAGCGGGCGCTGCTCGACCTCGCGCGCGACCTCGGCAAGCCGACGGCCGTGCCGGCCGACCGTGAGGGCTGGGCGCGTCTCGCCCAGGACGTCGGCGTCAAGACGATCCACATCGCCGAGCGCGACACGCAGGTGTCCGCAACGCCGAAGCGCCCGGGCGAGTTCGTCAACACCTGGTCGATCGACGGCTTCGTCAGCGAGGGCTGCCAGCCGGCCGAGCTCGGCTGGGGCACCCATGAGCGGCATTTTCCGGCGGACGGCGCGCGGCACGAGACCGGCTCGGGTGCGGCGATCTACCTGATGCGGCCGGGTGCGTCGACGCGCGTGCGCACCTGGACGCCGCTCGCCGGCACCATCCACGGATTCCTCATCACCCACAACGAGTCGATCTCGATCGCCGACTACTACACGGTGCGCGACGCGACGGGTGAGGCGGTGTACCGGCCGACCTGCCACTACGCCTACCATCCCTGCGACGACGCGGTGCTGTCGGTGCATGAGCTGGCCGGCCGGAACTGGGAGCAGCAGAAGCGCCAGCGCCTGATCGTCGAGGAGGTCACGAGCGGCATCGACGAGCTGGGCGTGCTGCTGATGGGCCATGCGCGCAAGGCGTACTGGTTCGGCTCGCGCCTCACCATCGACGAGACCCGTGCGCTGGTGCCGCACAACAATGCGACCAGCCTGCAGGTCACGGTCGGCGTGCTCGCCGGCATGATCTGGGCGATGGAGAACCCGCGCATGGGGCCAGTCGAGGCCGACGAGATCGACCACGAGCGGATCTTCGAGATCATGACCCCCTATCTCGGCAACGTCGTCGGGCAATACGGCGACTGGACCCCGCTGCAGGACCGCGGCGTGCTGTTCCCCGAGGATGTCGACACCGACGACCCCTGGCAGTTCAAGAACTTCCGGGTGGTCTGACGAAACGAAGCGAAGGGGCTGGCGGACACGGGTGAGGGAGGTAGGATCGGGGCGGCCCCTGATACCTCTCCCACCCGGAGCTCCATCATGTCCCTTCCCAGGACGCTCGCCGCGTTCGCGCTCACCCTGCTGCTGCCGGCATCCGCTTTCGCCCATACGGGCGCGGGCGATGTCGGCGGCCTGGCGCATGGCTTCATGCACCCGCTGGGCGGTCTCGACCATGTCCTCGCGATGGTCGCGGTCGGCCTGTTCGCCGCCCATCTCGGCGGTCGCGCCCTGTGGGCGGTGCCGGCCGCCTTCGTCGTGATGATGGCCGCGGGCGGCGCGCTCGGCATGGCGGGCGTCGGCCTGCCGGCGGTCGAGACCGCGATCGCGCTCTCCGTTCTGGTGCTGGGCGCCGCCGTGGCGCTGCGCGCCGCTCCGACGACCGCGGTCGCGATGGGGCTCGTCGGCTTCTTCGCGATCTTCCACGGCTTCGCCCATGGCGCCGAGCTGCCCGACGGCGTGTCGGGCCTCGCCTATGCGGCGGGCTTCGCCGCGGCGACCGCGCTGTTGCACGCGGCGGGTATCGCGCTCGGTCTGGCCGTCGGCCGCTTCGGCGGTGCGATTGCGCCGATCGCGGCACGCGCCACGGGGGCGGTGATCGCCGTGGCCGGCGTCGGGATGCTTGCGGGACTCGTCTGAAACAAGGGGAGCGGGGCGGCGATCGCGCTGCCCCGCCCCCTCCCTCAGCCGCGTCGGCCGACGAGGGCGAACATCACGCCCTGCGGATCCTTGGCCTGAACGATCCATTCGCCGCCAGGGACTTCCATAGGGCCATTGATGACCTGGGCGCCGGCGGCCTTCAGGCGCTCGACCGCCGGATCGAAATCGGCGACGTAGAAATAGTAGAGCCAGTACGGATGCGGCACGACGGGCGGCTTGGTGAACATGCCGCCGATCGGCTGGTCGCCGTTGGTGAAGAGCTGATAGATCCCCATCGGCCCCATGTCGATCCCGTCGCCCTTCCGCCAGCCGAACAGCGCGGAATAGAATTCGAACGCCTTCTCGCCATCGACCGCCGCCAGCTCGTGCCAGCCGATGTGGCCCGGCGTGTTGCGCGGTGCGTGCGGCGCCGGTGGCCTGTCACCCCAGGTGAAGAGGGCGAAGACGGCGCCTTGCGGATCGCCGACGATCGAGAAGCGCCCGACCCCGGGAATGTCCATCGGTTCCATGTGGACGGCCCCGCCCAGCGATTTGACCTTCGCGGTCGCGGCGTCGACGTCCTCGACGCCGACATAGCCCGTCCAGGCGACGGGAACGCCGGCCGCGCAGGCCTCGTCCGGCTGCTTCATCGCGCCGGCGACGGGGACGTCGCCCGCGTACAGAAGCATGTAGGTCATGCCCGGCATTCCCGCGTCCCTCGCGGTCCAGCCGACGACGTTACCGTAGAAGGCGAGTGCGGCGTCGAGGTCCGACGTCACCAGCTCGTACCAGGCGTGGCGGCCATGGATGGTCGGCATAGCTCAGGCTCCCAATGGTGGGTTCGGGCCGTGGGCGTATCAGCCCACCCGTCTAATGTAAACCCTTGGGTTAACCTTTCATGACAGGTAGGCGGCGACGTTGCGGCGGATCCGGTCGATGACGGGCTCCCGCAGATCGGGCATCTGGAAGGTCTTGCCCGTGATGCTTTCGTAGGCGCGGACGTAGACGTCGCCGGTCGCCGCGACGACCTCGTCGGGGATCGGCGGGATGTCGTCCTTGTAGGGATCGCAGCGCGCGACGACCCAGGCGCGGATGAAATCCTTGTCGAAGCTCTCCGGCCGCTCGCCCCGGCTGAACCGTTCCTCGTAGCTGGACGCCAGCCAGTATCGGCTGCTGTCCGGCGTGTGGATCTCGTCGGCCAGCACGATCGCACCGGTCGCGTCGGTCCCGAACTCGTATTTCGTATCGACCAGGATTAGGCCGCGCTCGGCCGCCATCGCCTGACCGCGGGCGAAGAGGGCGAAGGCGTAGCGCGTCAGCGTCGCCCACTGCTCTTCGGTCAACAAGCCACGGCCGATGATCTCGTCCGGCGTCAGCGGTTCGTCGTGGCCGCCGTCGAAGGCCTTGGTCGTAGGCGTGATGATCGGCTTAGGCAGCCGCTCGTTGTCGCGCATGCCGTCGGGCAGGCGCATGCCGTACATCTCGCGCTCGCCCTTGCGGTAGAGCGTCAGGATCGAGGTGCCGGTGGTCCCGGCCAGGTAGTCGCGCACGACGATCTCGACCGGCAGTATCGAGAGGCGGCGGCCGACCACGACGTTCGGGTCCGGGTACGCGAGCACGTGGTTCGGGCAGATGTCGCCCGTCGCCTCGAACCAATGGCGCGCCGTCTGCGTCAGCACCTGGCCCTTGAAGGGAACCGCGCAGAGGATGCGGTCGAAGGCGCTGATCCGATCCGACGAAATCAGGATGCGGCGCCCGTCCGGCAGGTCGTAATTGTCGCGCACCTTGCCGCGATAGTGACCCGGCAGGCCCGGAATGGTCGCTTCGACGAGCGCGTGACGAACATGCTCGGGCAGGACGGTCATGCGGCATCTCCCATGGCCGCCGGCAATCCCAGCAAGGGGAACCGGCGGGCCACGACGAACGGTGCGTCGGCGTCCGGCTGGACGAACAATGTCAGGTCCTCGACGCGCAGGGGAGCGTCGGTGAACGGGGCCACGAGCGGCGTCAGCGCCGCCGGCACGCTCTCGCGCAGTTCGGGCGGCAGGCGCCCGGTCAAGGTCAGATGAAAACGGAACTCTTCCATGACATAGGGATAGCCCCAGCGCAGGAGCAGGGCATCCTGGCGATCCGTCAGTTTCGCCCGGCGACGGCGTGCGATCTCCTCCTGGCCCGCGGGCGCGCGAAAGCCGTCGAGGTCGGCGACACAGTCCGCCGCCAGCCGGTCGAGATCGGGCGACGGGGCGTTCGGCACCAACGCGATGAATGAGCCGATGGCCTTCAGTGCCAGGGGAGGTGCCGAAAACGGGGCACGCGCAGCGGCGAAGCTCGCCACGGCGGCGCAGAGCTCCGCTTTCGTGCGCCCGTCAGCGAGACGGAAGGGCGGCTTGAGGGTCCCATGAAACCCGTAGCGTGCGGGTTCACTCGTCAGCTCCGACAGCTCGGATTCCGTCAGGCCGTCGATCGCCGGGCGGGCGTCGGGCGAACCCCCTTCGGGATCGCGCCCGAGCCAGGCGGCGGCGAAGCGTGCGAGGGGCGAGGTTGGCGGCGGCGCCCAGTAGATGGCGTAGCGTACGGTCATGTCGGCCGCGACCATAGCGGCGGCCGGGGCCGATCGCCTAGACTGCGGCCGCAATCGGGAGAGCCAGCACATGCCCCATCCGTTGTTTGCCGACGGATTCAAGACCACGCCCTACTGGTGGGAGGCGGCGACGCCCGCCCGCTTCGACGCGGCTCTGCCCGACGAGACGGACGTCGCGATCGTCGGCGGCGGCTATGCCGGCCTCAACTGTGCGTTGACGCTGGCCCGTGCCGGTACGCGTGTGGTCGTCATGGATGCGGCCGAGATCGGCTGGGGCGCCAGCTCGCGCAATGGCGGCATGGTCTCGGGCGGCCTCAAGGTCTCCGACCCCAAGGTGGCCAAGCTGCATGGCGAGGATGTCGCCCGGCGCATCATCGAGGATGGCTGGGCCTCATTCGCCCATCTCGAGGACATCATCCGCCGCGAGAACATCCAGTGCGACTACGTGCGCAGCGGGCGCTTCGTCGGCGCGCACACGCCCAAGGACTACGCCGCCCAGGCGGCCAAGGCGCCGATGCTGCGCGAGGTGACGGGATCGGCTGTCGAGATGGTGCCGCGCGAGCGCCAGCATGAGGAAATCGGCTCGGACTACTACTACGGCGGCATGGTGGTGGAGGGGACGGGCGCGCTCCATCCGGCCAAGTACGTCCGCGGCCTCGCTGCGGCGGCCGAAGCTGCGGGAGCGACCTTGTGTTCGCACGCCCGTGCCGAGAGCATCGCGCACGACGCGGGCGGTTTCGTCATCAAGACCACACGGGGCTCGATCCGGGCGCGGGAGGTGATGGCAGCGACCAACGGCTACACCGGGGACGTGACGCCATGGCTGCGCCGCCGCCTCATCCCCGTGGGCAGCTACATCATCGCGACCGAACCGTTGGCGGCCGACGTGACGCGGCGCTTGTCGCCCAAGGGGCGGATGTTCTCCGACAGCAAGAAGGTTCTCTACTATTTCCGCCTGTCGCCGGACGGCAGCCGGGTGCTGTTCGGCGGCCGAGCCAGCTTCCGCCAGACCACGCCCGAGACGGCGGCGCCGGTGCTCCACGGCTTCATGACGGGCGTCTGGCCCGAGCTGGCGCAGACCAAGATCACCCATAGCTGGACCGGGAACGTCGCCTTCACCTTCGACATGGTGCCCCACATGGGCGTCCATGACGGCGTTCACTACGCGATGGGATGCCAGGGCAGCGGCGTGGCCATGGCGAGCTATCTCGGCAATCAGGTCGCCCTCAAGCTGCTCGGCCGTCAGAACCGGCCTTCCGCCTTCGACGGGTTACCGTTCCCGACCCGGCCGCTCTATCGCGGCAAGCCATGGTTCCTGCCCATCGTCGGCGGCTGGTATCGCATGACGGACAAATGGGCACGCTGGCGCGCGTGAGTGGAACGGCGGATGCAGATACTTCAGCCCGGCTCGGTTTCCTTACTCCACGCGTAATCGCTGCTCGCCGCGGCAGCGACGATCTTCCGGTCGACGCATCGCATCGGCGGTGCACGGAACCGAGGAGATCGACGATGAACGGGACCAATCCCAGCTCCAGCGCATTGCTGCGCGCCGCCCTGGCAGCGGACGGCGCTGTCAGCGCCATGTCCGGCCTGGTGATGGCAGCGGGCGCGGGCGTGCTGGCCGACCCGCTCGGAGTGCCCGAGCCATTGCTGCGCTGGGCCGGAATCGGCCTGCTGCCCTTCGCCGCGTTCGTCCTGTGGGCCGCGACGCGGGAGAGCGTTCCAGCCGGCGCGGTCCGGGCAATCGTCGTGTGCAACGCATTGTGGGCGCTCGACAGCGTCCTGCTGCTGCTCTCCGGCTGGATCGCGCCGACAACGATGGGCGCGGCATTCGTCGCCATCCAGGCGGCGGGAGTGGCCGTACTGGCCGAGTTGCAGTATGTCGGGCTGAGGCGATCCATGCCGCTCGCGGCGTGACGCTCGCCGGTGGCGGGGCGGGATGAGCCCGCCCTTCGCCACCGATCCGAGGGAGAGGAAGCGTCGATGGACGTCCTGCAGTCGATCAAGAGGAGCTTCTCCGCCGACTATGCCGAGGCCCGCGACAAGTTCCGGGCCGACGTGACGGCCGCAGGCGGGCGCTGCAAGAGCTTCGAAAATCCCAACCAGGGGCCGCGCGGCGAAACGCTGGCGACCGATACCGCGTGGTTCGGGCCGACCGACGCCGGCGCCGTCCTCGTCGCCATCTCGGGCACGCACGGCGCAGAGGGCTTCTGCGGCTCCGGCTGCCAGATCGACTGGCTCGCTTCGGGTGCGGCCGGCTCGTTGCCGAAGGATGTGGCGGTGCTTCTGATCCATGCGATCAATCCGCACGGCTTCGCCTGGATCCGGCGCGTCACCGAGGAGGGCTGCGACCTCAACCGCAACTACATCGACTTCAACAACGCGTTGCCGCAGAACCCCGGCTACGACGAGCTCGCGGACGCCTATATCCCGCGCGAGCTGTCGGGCGCCGCCTACGAGGCGGCGGAGGAGCGCATCCGCGCCTATCGCGAGAAGCACGGCGCCTATGCCGCCTCGGTCGCCCGGTCCGGCGGCCAATACACGCATGCGGGCGGCCTCTTCTACGGCGGCAAGGGGCCGACCTGGGCGCGCCGCACGCTGGAGGGCATCGTCGGTGAAAATCACCTCGTCGATCGGCGCATCGTCGGCGTCGTCGACTACCACACGGGCCTCGGGCCCTATGGCTACGGCGAGCTGATCTGCGATCACACCGTCGGCAGCATCAACGTCCGCCGCGCCAAGGATTGGTGGGGCGAGTCGGTGACCGAGCCGCAGCTCGGCACCTCGGCATCGGTCCCCAAGCATGGGCTGGGGGAGATCGGCTGGGAGCGGATGCTGGGGGACAAGGTCTCCTTCGTCGCCATCGAGTACGGGACCTATTCGCCGGAATCGGGCCGCATGGCGCTGCGCGACGACCACTGGCTGCACAACCGCGGCCCGGTCGATTGGGATGCGCCGGAGACCCGGCGCATCAAGGCCGCGATCCGCAAGCAGTTCTACCCCGACACCGACGAGTGGCGGGAAATGGTGCTCTGGCGCTCGCGCATGGTCATGCGGCAGGGAATCGAGGCGTTGGCGCGGTCGTAGCCTCAAGGAATGCAGGTCGGACGGCACCTCCGTCGGCTCGCTTCGACGCCCGTCCGTTCCTATATCTGTCGCCCGACCATGCGCACCGACGACTTCGACTTCGCGTTGCCGGCCGACCGGATCGCCCAGGAGCCGGCGCGGCCGCGCGATGCCGCGCGACTGCTGGCGATCGGCGAGGAGTTGCACGACAGGCTGGTGCGCGACCTGCCGTCCCTGCTGCGGCCGGGCGACCTGCTGGTCAGCAACGACACCAAGGTGATTCCGGCACGCCTGCTCGGCCGCCGCGGTGCGGCGGCGATCGAGGCGACGCTGCACCGGCGCGAGGCGGACGATCGTTGGCGCGCCTTCGCCCGCCCGGCCAAGCGCCTGCGGCAGGGGGATATGGTGGCGTTCGCCGAAGGTTTCGGCGCCGAAGTGACCGAGAAGGGCGAGGGGGGCGAGGTGGTGCTGCGCTTCTCGCTCGGCGGCGCGGCGCTGATGGCGGCACTGGAGCGACACGGGAAGATGCCGCTACCGCCCTACATCCGCCGTTCCGAAGGGGCCGGCGCTGCGGACGCGGCCGACTACCAGACCCTGTTCGCCCGGCGCGCCGGGGCGGTGGCAGCGCCGACGGCGGGGCTGCACTTCACGCCGGCGCTGCTCGCCGCCGTCGATGCGGCGGGAATCCGCCGCGCGACGCTGACGCTGCATGTCGGCGCCGGTACCTTCCTGCCGGTCAAGACGGACGATCCGCGGTCGCACCCGATGCACGCGGAATGGGGCGAGGTCGATGATGCCGTGGTCGCCGCGGTGGCATCGACGCGGCGCGCCGGCGGGCGGGTCGTCGCCATCGGCACCACGAGCCTGCGCCTGCTGGAGGCGGCCTCGGCCGGCGGCGAGCTCGCGCCATTCTCCGGCATGACCGACATATTCATCCTGCCCGGCTACCGCTTCCGCTCGGTCGACCTGTTGATGACGAACTTCCACCTGCCGCGATCGACGCTCTTCATGCTCGTCGCCGCCTTCGCGGGCCTCGATCGCATGCAGGCTGCCTATCGCCACGCCGTCGATGCGGGGTACCGCTTCTATTCATACGGCGACGCCTGCCTGATCGAGAGGGCGGCGTGACCGGCATCGGCTTCTCGCTGCTGGCGACCGATGGCGCGGCCCGCCGCGGCCGGCTGGCGACGGCGCACGGCACCATCGAGACGCCGGCCTTCATGCCGGTCGGCACCGCCGGGACCGTCAAGGCCATGACGGCCGATGCGGTGCGCGCGACCGGGGCGAAGATCGTGCTGGGGAACACCTATCACCTGATGCTCCGGCCGGGGGCGGAGCGGGTGGCGCGGCTGGGCGGCCTGCACGCCTTCATGGACTGGCCCGGACCCATCCTGACCGATTCCGGCGGCTTCCAGGTCATGTCGCTGGCCAAGCTCCGGCGGATCGACGACGACGGCGTCACCTTCCAGTCGCATCTCGACGGCAGCGCGCACCGCCTCACGCCGGAGCGTTCGATCGAGATCCAGCACCTGCTGGATGCCGACGTGACGATGGTCCTGGACGAATGCACGCCCTTTCCGGCGACGGCAGAGCAGGCGGCCGCCTCCATGCGCCTGTCGTTGCGCTGGGCCGAGCGCAGCCGCGCCGCCTTCGCCGAGCGGCCGGGATACGGCCTGTTCGGCATCGTGCAGGGCGGCGTGCATCTCGACCTGCGCGCGGAATCGGCGGCGGCGCTACGGGCGATCGGCTTCGACGGCTACGCGATCGGCGGGCTGGCGGTGGGCGAAGGGCAGGAAACGATGTTCCGTGTCGTCGCTGCCACCGCGCCGCTGCTGCCGGTCGACCGGCCACGCTACCTGATGGGTGTCGGCCGGCCGGCCGACCTCGTGGGCGCAGTCGCCCGCGGCGTCGACATGTTCGACTGCGTCATGCCGACCCGGTCGGGGCGCACGGCGCAGGCGTTCACACGCGCGGGCACGCTCAATATCCGCAACGCCAGACACGCCGATGACCCGCAGCCGCTCGACCCGGCATGCGCGTGCCCGGCATGCGCGCGCCATTCGCGGGCCTATATCCACCACCTCTTCAAGGCGGACGAGATGCTGGGGCCGATGCTCCTGACCTGGCACAACCTCACCTACTACCAGGACCTGATGGCGGGAATGCGCTCGGCGATCGCCGAAGGCGACTTCGCCGGTCACGCGGCCGATCTCGCCGCCGGCTGGGCGGCGGGCGCGGGCGAGCCGGTGGAGGACGCGGCATGACCGGCGGGCTGACGCAGCTCGGCCGGCAGACCGCGCTGCCGGAATCGCCGGATGCGGCAGTGCTGGAGCGCGTCGCGAATCCGCATCCGGATCATCGCTACCTCGTGCGCTTCACCTGCCCGGAGTTCACGTCGCTGTGCCCGATCACCGGCCAGCCGGACTTCGCCCATCTCGTGCTCGACTATGTGCCGCGCGGCTGGCTCGTGGAGAGCAAGTCGCTGAAGCTCTATCTCGGCTCGTTCCGTAACCACGGCGCCTTCCACGAGGCCTGCACGGTCGCCATCGCCCGGCGGCTGATCGCCGAGCTCGATCCCCTGTGGTTGCGCATCGGCGGCTACTGGTATCCCCGCGGCGGCATGCCGATCGACGTCTTCTACCAGTCGGGACCGCCGCCGGACGGCCTGTGGATCCCGCCCCAGCAGGTCGAGCCCTATCGCGGGCGGGGATGATGGCGCCCGCCGTATCGGTCATCATCCCGGCCCATGCCGCCGAGGCGACGCTTGCCCGGGCGGTCGCCAGCGTGCTGGCCCAGGATTTCGCCGACTGGGAGATCGTCGTCGCGGCCGATGACGAGGCCGACTACCGCATGGTTCTGGCGGCAGCCGGCATCGCCGACCCCCGGATCGTATTCACCCGCACATCTCGGCCGCGCGCCGGAGCGCCCGGTACCCGCAACGCCGCCTGGGCGGCGGCTCGGGGTGGCTTCGCGGCACCCCTCGACGCGGACGACCGCTGGCTGCCCGGCCGGCTCTCGGCACTCGTGCCGATTGCGGCGGCGCGCGGGGCCGCCGCCGACAACGTCCTCGTCGTCGAGGACGGGACCGGCCACGCGATCGCGACGCTGTTCCCGGAGGACGGCGGGGACCGCGTGCTCGACGCCGGCGGCTTCCTCGCGACCTCCGTGCCGATCATGCCGATCGTGCGGCGCGACTGCATGGCGGGCTGGGATGCCGACGTGGAACTCTGCGACGATCTGCCGTTCAATCTGCGGACCATCGACCGGGCGGGTGGCCTCCCGGTGACGGCTGCGGCGTATCACGAGTACCGGGTGCGCGACGGATCGATCTGCCATTCGCCCGATTCGGACGCTCGGGCCGATCGCGGCTATGCCACCTGTCTCGCGCGACTGGCCGCCGACGGCATGGGCATCGCAGATCCCGCGACCCGCGAGGCCTTCCGCAGGTCGCTGGAAGACAAGCGCGCGCTCAACCGGGCCTATGCCGAATGGCGCGACCGGCGCGGCGGCGGCACCTTCCAGGAGTTCGTCGCAGTACGCCGCGACTTGCAAAACCGCCCCGTCGCCGCTATCTAGCGCGCCATTCCTCACGCGGGCTTGCGGAACCGAGACCTGTTTCGGTTCCGTTCCGGTGTCCGGCCTCCGGCCGGACCAGCGCTCGCGGCGGCAGAACCGGAAAAGGACCAGATCATGGCGATGCCTTCCTTCAGCATGCGCCAGCTTCTCGAAGCTGGCGTGCACTTCGGCCATCACACGCGGCGCTGGAACCCGAAGATGCAGCCTTACATCTTCGGCACGCGCAACGGCGTCCACATTCTCGACCTCGAGCAGACGGTGCCGTTGATGCACCGGGCCATGCAGTCCGTGCGCGACGTGGTCGCCGGCGGCGGGCGGGTGCTCTTCGTCGGGACCAAGCGCCAGGCGCAGGAGCCGGTCGCGGCGGCGGCCAAGCGGTGTGGCCAGTACTACGTCAACCACCGTTGGCTCGGTGGGATGCTGACCAACTTCAAGACCATCTCGCAGTCGATCAAGCGCCTGCGCGACCTCGAGGATCGGCTTTCGGGCGACGCCAGCGGCTTCACCAAGCGCGAGCGTCTCGAGCTGACCCGCGACCGCGACAAGCTCGACCGCGCGCTGGGCGGCATCAAGGAGATGGGCGGCCTGCCGGACATGCTGTTCGTGATCGATACGAACAAGGAAGCGATCGCCGTCCAGGAGGCGCGCCGTCTCAACATTCCCGTGGCCGCCGTGATCGACAGCAATTCCGATCCGGAAGGCGTCATTCTGCCGATCCCCGGCAACGACGACGCCAGCCGCGCGATCAATCTCTACTGCGACCTCATCTCGGGCGCCGTGCTGGACGGCATCCAGGCAGAGCTCTCGGCGGCCGGTGTCGACATCGGCGCGCAGGCCAATCTCGGCGAGGAGTTCGCCGAGGAAGAGCCGGAAGCAACGCCCGTGGAGGCCGAGGTGCCGGCCGAGGCGCCTGCTACCGCCTGATCGCGCGGACATTCGCGACGACGGCGACGGCGGCAGCCCCCTGCCGCCGTTCGCTTAACCGGCAACAGATATCGAACGAAGAACGAGGAGAAGACCGATGGCCGAGATCACCGCCGCCCTGGTGAAGGACCTGCGGGAGAAGACCGGCGCCGGCATGATGGACTGCAAGAAGGCGCTGGGCGAGACCGGCGGCGACCTTGAGGCCGCCGTCGACTGGCTGCGCAAGAAGGGTCTCTCGGCGGCCGCCAAGAAGGCGGGCCGGGTCGCGGCCGAAGGCCTCGTCGGGGTCGCCGCCGCGGGCCCGAAGGGCGCGGCGGTGGAGGTCAACGCCGAGACCGACTTCGTGGCGCGCAACGAGATCTTCCAGGGCTATGTCCGGGCCGTCGCCGACAAGGCGCTCGCCAAGGGCGGCGACATGGAGGGCCTGAAGGGCGAGATGCTGGCGACCGGCCGCACCGTCGCCGACGAGCTGACGCACCTGATCGCGACCATCGGCGAGAACATGGCGCTGCGTCGCGCCGTTCGCCTGGAGGTCGCGGCCGGTATCGTCGCCAGCTACGTCCACAACGCGACCGCCGCCGGCCTCGGCAAGATCGGCGTGTTGGTGGCGCTCCAGTCGGAGGGCGACACGGCGCGGCTCGAGGCGCTCGGCCGCCAGCTCGCGATGCACGTCGCCGCGGCGAATCCGCAGTTCCTCGACATCTCCTCGGTCGATGCGTCCGCGCTCGATCGCGAGCGCGACGTCCTGCGCGAGCAGGCCCGCGCCAGCGGCAAGGCCGAGGCGATCATCGACAAGATGGTCGAGGGCCGGCTCCGCAAGTTCTACGAGGAGACCGTGCTGCTGGAGCAGGTCTTCGTCGTCGACGGCGAGACGCGGGTGTCGAAAGTCGTCGAGGGCGTCGCCAAGGAGATCGGCAAGCCGATCAAGGTGACCGGCTTCGTGCGCTACGCGCTGGGCGAGGGCATCGAGAAGGCGCAGTCGGACTTCGCCGCGGAGGTAGCCGCCCAGCTCGGCCGCTGACGGCGGCCGGGGAGGGACAGGCCATGGCCGCAGTCTTTCGCCGCGTTCTCCTGAAGATCTCCGGAGAGGCGCTGCTCGGCACGCGTGACTACGGCCTCGACGGGGAGATGCTGGAACGCATAGCCCGCGAGGCCAAGGACGTCCACGATCAGGACGTCGAGCTCTGCGCGGTCATCGGCGGCGGCAACATCTATCGCGGCGTCTCCGGCGCCGCGGCCGGGATGGAGCGCGCGACGGCCGACTACATGGGGATGCTGGCGACGGTCATGAACGCGCTGGCGCTGCAGAACGCGATGGAGCGCGTCGGCCTCCATACGCGCGTGCAGTCGGCGATTCCCATGGACTCCGTCTGCGAGCCCTACATCCGCCGCCGCGCCATCCGTCACATGGAGAAGGGGCGGGTCGTCATCTTCGCCGCCGGCACCGGCAACCCCTTCTTCACGACCGATACGGCGGCGGCCCTCAGGGCGACCGAGATGGGGTGCGACGCCATCCTGAAGGCGACCAAGGTCGACGGCGTCTACTCCGACGACCCGGTCAAGGCGAAGGACGCGGTGCGCTACGACCGGCTCAGCTACATGGAAGTATTGTCGAGGGACCTCAAGGTGATGGATGCTTCCGCGATCTCGCTGGCGCGGGAAAACCGGATTCCGATCGTGGTCTTTTCGATCTATACGCATGGTGCGTTCGCAGAGGTGGTCCAGGGCCGGGGCCGCTTCACCATCATCACGGACTGAAAGCGCCCGCGGGGGACAGAGGGGAGGAAGCCATGGCAACAGCGGACCTCGGCGAATACCGGCGTCGCATGGCGGGCGCGCTCGACGTGCTGCGCAAGGAACTGGCCGGGCTGCGCACCGGCCGCGCCTCGGCCGACCTTCTGAATCCGGTGATGGTCGACGCCTACGGCCAGCACCAGCCGATCTCGCGCCTGGGCACCGTCAACGTGCCCGAGCCGCGCCTCATCACGATCCAGGTGTGGGACCGCGGCGTGGTCAAGGCGGTGGACAAGGCCATCCGCGATTCCGGCCTCGGTCTCAACCCGATCACCGAGGGCCAGGTCATCCGCGTGCCGCTGCCCGACCTCACCCAGGATCGGCGCAAGGAGCTGAGCAAGGTCGCCCACAAATACGCGGAGGCTGCGCGCGTCTCGGTGCGCAACGTCCGCCGCGACGGCATGGAGCACCTGAAGAAGCTCGAGAAGGATGGCGACATCTCCCAGGACGAGCAGCGCAAGCACGGCACGGAGATGCAGACGCTGACCGACGAACACATCAAGAAAGTGGACGAGATGCTCCAGGCCAAGGAGAAGGATATCCTCCAGGTCTGAGGTGCGTCCTCCGATGCCTCTCGACCAGGGCGCGCCCCGCCACGTCGCGATCATCATGGACGGCAACGGCCGGTGGGCGAGGGCCCGCGGCCTCCCGAGGGTGGCCGGGCATCGGCAGGGGGCCGAGGCCGTGCGGCGGACGCTGCGCGCCGCAGGCGAGATCGGCATCCGCTACCTGACGCTCTTCGGTTTCTCGTCGGAGAACTGGAAGCGTCCGGCGGCCGAAGTGGACGACCTGATGGGCCTGCTGCGCCACTATCTGCGTGCCGACATAGCCGAGCTGCACGCCAACGGCGTGCGGCTGCGCGTCATCGGCGACCGGGCGCGGCTGGCCCGCGACATCGGCCAGCTCATCGAGAATGCCGAGCAGACGACCCGGGCGAACAGCGGCCTCAACCTCACGATCGCGCTCAGCTACGGCGCACGCATCGAGATCGTCGAGGCGGCTCGGCGGCTGGCGGAGGCGGCCCGCAGCGGCAAGCTGGCGCCCGAGCAGATCGACGAGACGATTTTCGCCGCCGGCCTCTCGACCCACGACCTGCCCGATCCCGACCTCGTCGTCCGCACCAGCGGCGAACAGCGTCTCAGCAACTTCATGCTCTGGCAGGCCGCCTATTCCGAGCTCTACTTCACCAAGACGCTGTGGCCGGACTTCGGCAAGGCGCAGCTTGAAGAGGCGATCAGCGACTTCCGCAATCGCGATCGTCGCTATGGCGCGGTCGCCGGCTAGCGAGCCCATCGGATCGAGGCGGCCCCGGCAATGAGCCGGCCGCTCTTGCTGCGCATCCTCTCGGCCGCGGCGCTCGTTCCGGTCGCGATCGTCTCGGCCTGGGCGGGCGGCCTGTGGTTCGCCGCTGTCGTCGGCTTCTTCGGTGTGGTCATGGCCTGGGAATGGGCGCGGCTGTGCGCCAGGACCGATATCCTGGACGCAGCCGGCGCCGTCACGGTCGGAACCGTCGGCGCCGCGGCGGCGGCCTTCGCGATGGCCGAGCCGGAGCTTTCCCTGGCCCTCGTGGCAATTGGCGCCGGGATCGTCCTCGTCCTGCGCCCCGAGGGCCGGTCGGCCTGGCTTTGGCCGACCGGAACCGCCTACATCGCGCTGGCGGTGCTGGCGGTGCTGCATCTGCGCGGCGGGGACGAGGAGACGCCGTGGCCGGTCTTCTGGCTGTTCGCGGTCGTCTGGGCCACCGACACCGCCGCCTATGCCGCGGGCCGCGCGATCGGCGGACCGTTGCTGGCGCCGGCGCTCAGCCCGAAGAAGACCTGGGCGGGCCTGCTGGGCGGGATGGCCGCCGCCGGCATTGCAGGCGCCCTGCTGCTGTGGGCCTTCGGCGCGCCGGCGCCGCTGACGGGATCGGTGCTGGGCGCGGCCCTCGCCCTGATCAGCCAGGGCGGAGACCTCGCCGAGTCAGCCGCCAAGCGCTATTTTGGCGTCAAGGATGCAGGTGGCCTCATCCCGGGGCATGGTGGCGCCCTCGATCGGCTGGACGGGTTCATGGCGGCAGCACTGGCGCTGGTGGCGTTGAACATGGTGATCGGAGAGGACGTGCTCGGATGGCAGTGAGCGAGGCGGCACTGACCGTGCCGGACCGGCGCCGGAAGGTGACCATCCTCGGCGCGACCGGCTCGGTCGGCCGCAGTACCGCCGATCTTCTGGCGCGCCACCGCGACCGGTACGAGGTCGAGGCGCTGACCGCCCACCGCGACGTCGTCGGGCTGGCCCAGCTTGCGCGCGAGCTGCGGCCGCGGGCAGCGGTGATCGGAGACCCCGGGTACTACGACGATCTCAGGGCCGCGCTGGCCGGAACCGGCATCGCAGTCGCGGCGGGGCCGCAGGCAGTCGTCGAGGCGGCGGCACGCCCGGCCGATTGGGTGATGGCGGCGATCGTCGGCATGGCGGGCCTGGAGCCGACGATGGCCGCGATCCGACGGGGTGCGACGGTGGCCTTCGCCAGCAAGGAGTGCCTCGTCGCGGCCGGTCCCGTGATGACCGCCGCCGTGGCACGCCACGGCGCCACCTTGCTGCCCGTCGTTTCCGAGCACAACGCCATCTTCCAGGTCTTCGATGCCGTACGGCGCGAGACCGTGGAGCGGATCATCCTGACCGCGTCCGGCGGGCCCTTCCGCGACCGGGACCCGGCGGAGCTGGAGGACGTGACCCCCGAGCAGGCGGTCGCCCATCCGAACTGGCGGATGGGGGCGAAGATCTCGGTCGATTCGGCGACCATGATGAACAAGGGTCTCGAGGTCATCGAGGCGCACCACCTGTTCGCCATGCCCGAAGAGCGCATCGAGGTGGTCGTCCATCCGCAGTCGATCGTCCACAGCCTCGTCGCCTATGTGGACGGATCGGTGCTGGCACAGCTCGGCTCGCCCGACATGCGCACGCCGATCGCCCACGCGCTGGCCTGGCCGGATCGCATCGCCGCGCCGTCCCCGCGGCTCGACCTGGCGGCGGTCGGGGCGCTCAGCTTCTCCGCACCCGATCCCGGGCGGTTCCCGGCCCTGCGCCTGGCGCGCGACGCGTTGCGCGCCGGGGGAGGGGTTCCGGCCGTGCTGAACGCGGCGAACGAGATCGCAGTCGCGGCCTTCCTCGCCCGGCGGATAGGCTTCCTCGACATCGCCCGCGTGGTCGAGCGCACCCTGGCCGACCTGTCCGCCGGGGCCCCCGGCTGCCTGGAGGACGTGGTGGCGTTGGACGCTGCGGCGCGGCGCGCCGCCACCGCGGCGCTGGCGGTTCGCGGCCTCACGTCGTAAGTAATTCCGGCACCATGGAAACACTCGCTCAGATTCCGCATTACGGGCTGTCGTTCCTCGTCCTGCTGACGATCCTCGTGTTCGTCCACGAGCTCGGCCACTATTGGGTGGCACGGCGCAGTGGCGTGCGGATCGAGGTCTTCTCGATCGGCTTCGGGCCGGAGCTGTTCGGCTGGAACGACCGTGCCGGAACCCGCTGGAAGTTCAGCGTCCTGCCACTCGGCGGCTATGTGAAGATGTTCGGCGATGCCGGCGCCGCGAGCACGCCCGGCGACGGGCTCGACCGCATGACGGCCGAGGAGCGGGCGGTCTCGTTCCATCACAAGCGGCTGGCCGCCCGTGCGGCGATCGTGGCGGCAGGGCCGGCCGCCAACTTCCTGTTCGCGGTCGTGGTGCTGGCCGGCCTCTTCATGACCCAGGGCCAGCCCTTCACGCCGCCCGAAGTGGGGACGGTCGCAGCGGGCAGCGCCGCGGAGGCGGCCGGCGTCCGGCCGGGCGATCGCATCGTCGAAGTCGACGGCAGCCGCATCGAGCGTTTCGAGGAGGTGCAGCAGATCGTGCGCCTCAATCAGGGCACGCCGCTGGCGGTCGCCGTGATGCGCGACGGAAAGCGTGTCGAGCTGCAGGCGACGCCGCGCGTGGTCGAGATCCATGACCGCATCGGCGGCACACAGCGGCTCGGCATGCTGGGGATCGGCCGCAGCGGCGTCGAGTTCGTCCGACGCGGCCCGGTCGATGCGCTGGTGGCCGGCTTCGACGAGACGGCATCGCTGACCGTAGGAACACTGACCGCCGTGTGGCAGATGGTGAGCGGCGCGCGTACCGCGGACGAGCTCGGTGGCCCCCTGCGAATCGCCCAGATGTCCGGCGAGGCGACGCGGGCCGGCATCGCCGGGTTCCTGTGGTTCGCCGCGATTCTCTCGATCAATCTGGGGCTTATCAACCTCTTCCCGATCCCCATGCTTGACGGGGGACACTTGCTGTTCTACGCAGCGGAGGCGGTCAGGGGTAAGCCATTGGGCGAGCGGGCACAGGAATACGGCTTCCGCATCGGCCTCGCCCTGGTGCTCACCCTGATGATCTTCGCGACGTGGAACGACCTGGTGCAGCTACGGGTCTTCTCCTTCCTGAAGGGGCTCGTGACATGAGCGTTTCGGGCACCCGCAGGGATGGGGTCGCAATGCGACCCCTGGCCCTCGCCCTGATGATTCTCCTGGCATTCGTGGTGCCGGCGGCCGCCCAGTTCGGCCAGGGCCGCATCCAGGAAGTGCGCATCGAAGGCGTGCAGCGCATCGAGCCCGAGACCGTGCGCTCCTATCTCTCGGTGCAGCCGGGCGACCAGTTCGATTCCCAGGCGGTCGACCGGTCGTTGAAGGCCCTCTTCGCCACGGGCCTCTTCGCCGACGTGGTGTTGCGGCGGGAGGGCGACGCGCTGATCGTCCGCGTCTCCGAGAACCCGATCATCAACCGCATCGCGTTCGAAGGTAACAAGCGCGTCACGACGGAGACCCTGAACACCGAGGTGCAGCTTCGGCCGCGAACGGTCTACACCCGGACCAAGGTCCAGGCGGACGTCAAGCGCATCCTCGACATCTACCGCCGCTCGGGGCGCTTCGCGGCGACCGTCGAGCCCAAGGTGATCCAGCGGCCGCAGAACCGCGTCGACCTCGTCTTCGAGATCGACGAGGGCGCGCTCACCGGGGTGCGGCGGATCAATTTCGTCGGAAACAAGCAGTTCAGCGACAGCCGGTTGCGCGAGGCGATCCAGACCAAGGAGACGCGCTGGTGGCGCTTCCTCACGTCGGACGACAGCTATGACCCTGACCGGCTGACCTTCGACCGCGAGCTGCTGCGCAAGTTCTATCTCTCCGAGGGCTATGCCGACTTCCGCGTCATCTCGTCGGTCGCAGAGCTGACGCCCGACCGCGAAGGCTTCGTCATCACGGTCACCCTCGAAGAGGGCGAAAAATACAAGTTCGGCAAGGTCGGCGTCGTCTCCCAGCTGAAGGACCTCGATCCCGACACGCTGCGCGGCATGCTCACCGTCAACGAGGGGTCGACCTACAACGCCGACCAGGTCGAGGCGACGGTCAACCGGTTGACCGATGCCGTCGGCAACCGCGGGTACGCGTTCGTGGATGTCCGGCCGCAGATCAACCGCGACCGCGAGAAGAAGGAGATCGCGGTCACCTTCGAGATCCAGGAAGGCCCGCGTGTCTTCATCGAGCGCATCGACGTCGTCGGCAACGTGCGCACGCTGGACAAGGTCGTCCGGCGCGAGTTCCAGCTCGTCGAGGGCGACGCCTTCAATTCGGCCAAGCTGCGGCGCTCGCGCCAGCGCATCCGCGACCTCGGCTTCTTCAAGAAGGTGGACGTAACCAACGTTCCCGGCACCTCGCAGGACCGCACCGTGGTGACCGTCGAGGTCGAGGAGCAGTCGACCGGCGAGATTTCGTTCGGCGCCGGCTTCTCCACCAGCGTCGGTGTGCTGGGCGAGGTCAGCATCCGCGAGCGCAACCTGCTGGGCCGCGGCCAGGACCTCCGGCTCGGGTTCTCGATCTCGGAGCGCTCGCAGGAAGTGGACCTCAGCTTCACCGAACCGTATTTCCTGGATCGCAACGTTTCGGCCGGCTTCGACGTTTTCCGGATCGTGCGGGATCTCCAGGACGAGAGCTCTTACGACGAAGAGATCACCGGCTTCTCGCTGCGCACCGGCTACCAGCTGAGCGAGCGGCTGCGGCAGTCCGTGCGCTACACGTTGCGGCAGGACAAGATCGACAATGTGCCCACGACCGCGTCGCGGTTCATCCAGGACCTGCAGGGCAGCTCGATCGCGTCGATCTTCGGCACGACATTGACCTACGACCGCCGCGACAGCCGCACCGAGCCGACCGACGGCTATTTCGTGTCGCTGTCGACGGACGTGGCCGGCGCCGGCGGCGACCGTCACTTCGTCAAGCCCAAGCTGCAGGCCGGGTTCTACTACCCCATCTCGTTGCCCTGGGTGCTCAGTGTCCGCGGTGAGGTTGGGCATATCTTCAGTTTCGACGACGAGGTCCGGCTGACCGACCGGTACTTCCTCGGTGGCGACAGCTGCCGTGGCTTCCGCAACTCCGGTGTCGGCCCGCGCGACACCACGACGCGCGACGCGCTCGGCGGCAACACCTACTACGCGGCGACCACCGAGCTTACATTCCCCTTGGGCCTGCCGCAGGAGTTCGGCCTCTCGGGCCGTGTCTTCGGCGACGCCTGCAGCCTTTGGGACTCCGACTCCAAGGGTCCGGAGGTTTTCGACTCGTCGGCGGTACGCATAGCGACGGGCGTCGGGCTTTCCTGGAAGTCGCCGCTCGGACCGATCCGGCTCGATTTCGCGGTTCCGGTGCTGAAGGAGAAGTACGACCGCACCGAGAACTTCCGCATCAGCTTCGGCACGAGGTTCTGAATATGGCTCGATTGGCTTACTGGCGCGGCGTCACCTTCGCCGGCGCAATCGCGGCGGCATTGGCGCTGGCCGGCCCGCCTGCCGCAGCCCAGCAGCTGACCGCGCCCGTGGTGATGGTCGTGGACGTCCAGGGCGTCCAGCACAGCTCGCGCGCGTTCAAGAGCATCCAGGGGCAGATGCAGACGCATCGCCAGGCCTTCCAGAAGGAGATCGGCGACCAGGAGAACCAGCTCCGGAGCGCCGAGCAGGAGCTGTCGCGTCAGCGCACGATCCTTTCGCCCGAGGCGTTCGGCCAGAAGCAGCGCGAGTTCCAGGAGCGGGTAAATTCCGTTCAGCGCAACGCGCAGTCCCGCCGCCGCCAGCTCGAGGAGGCCTTCAACGAGGCCATGCAGCAGGTGCAGCGGCAGCTGCTGCAGGTGGTGGGCAAGCTCGCCGAGGAGCGTGGAGCGACGCTGGTTCTTCCCAAGTCGCTTGTAGTTCTGGTCGACAAACGCTTCGACGTCTCCGACGAAGCGTTGAAGCGCCTGGATCAGGCGATCACGACCGTGAGCGTGAAGCTGCCCCCGAAGAAGTAGAACGCGTGGTCGACCCGCGGTTTCACGCGGTCGCGGGGCCGTTCGGCCTCGCGGAGCTGGCCCTCCTGACTGGCGCCGACGCGCATCCGGGAACCCGCGCGGAGCGCTTCCGCGGCGTCGCATCGCTCGGTGACGCGCGGGCCGAGGATGTCGTGTTCGTCGACCAGAAGCAGTATCTGGCGAAGCTGCCGGCCTCCGCGGCGGGCGCCTGCTTTTTGCGGGCCGAAGCCCGCGGCGCGGCGCCTGCCGGCATGGCGCTTCTCATCTGTGGCGACCCGCAACGTGCGTTCGCGAAGGTGGCGCGCGCCTTTCATCCTGCGGAAGTTCCGGTTTCCGGCATCGCTGCGACCGCGATCATGGCGGAGAGCGCTCATATCGGGGAAGGGTGCGAGATCGCTGCCGGCGCGATCGTCGGCGCCGATGCGGAGATCGGTGCCGGAACCATCGTCGGCCCCAATGCAGTCATCGGGCGCGGCGTGGTCATCGGTCCGGGAGGGCGGATCGGCGCTTGCGTGTCGATCAGCCATGCACTGCTCGGTGCCCATGTGACGATCCATCCGGGCGCGCGGATTGGACAGGAGGGCTTTGGCGTATTGCCGGCGGCAAGCGGCCATCTCGCGATTCCGCAGCTCGGCCGTGTGGTCATCCACGATGGCGTAGAGATCGGCGCCAATACCACGGTCGACCGCGGCGCCATCGACGATACGGTGATCGGGCCGGGCTGCTTCATTGATAATCTGGTGCAGATCGGGCACAACGTGCGCTTGGGACGCGGCTGCATCATCGCGGCACAGGTCGGCATCTCCGGCAGCACGGTGGTCGGCGACTTCGTCATGATCGGCGGCCAAGCGGGGTTCACCGGGCATCTCTCGATCGGAGCCGGTGCGCGCATCGGTGCCCGTGCCGGGGTGATCCAGGACGTGGCCGCCGGCGCGACCGTGGGCGGAACGCCCGCGGTGCCGATGCGGGAGTTCCTGAGGCAGGCGCCGACGCTGCGGCGGCTGATGAAGCGGGGGGATGCCTAGGGGCATGGACGGCAAGGAAGCAGCGGCCGCGACGACGACCATCGACATCGAGCGCGTGATGGCGATGATCCCGCATCGCTATCCGTTCCTCATGATCGACCGCATCGTCGATGTGGTGCCGAACGTCGGCTGCGTAGGGATCAAGAACGTCTCGATCAACGAGCCGTTCTTCCAGGGGCATTTTCCGACGAAGCCTGTGATGCCGGGCGTGCTCATCATCGAGGCGATGGCGCAGACGGCCGCCGTCCTGGTGGTGCATACGCTGGGTGCAGCGTCGGAAGGAAAGCTCGTCTACTTCATGTCCGTCGACGGCGCCCGCTTCCGCAAGCCGGTGGTGCCGGGCGATCAGCTCCACGTCCACGTGACGAAGGAGCGCAGCCGCGGCAACGTGTGGAAGTTCACCGGCGAGGCGAAGGTCGCGGGCCAGCTCGTGGCCGAGGCGACCTACGCCGCCATGATCCTGGACTAGAGGCGCTCCTCCCATACCCACATGACGGACATCCATCCGACGGCGGTCGTCGCGCCGGGGGCCGAGGTCGGCCTGGGCGCGACGGTCGGCCCGTTCTGCTGCATCGGACCGCATGTGCGGCTCGGCGACGGCGTGACGCTGACGTCCCATGTCGTCGTCGACGGACACACGTCGATCGGCGAAGGCACGCGCGTGTTTCCATTCGCGGTCCTCGGCCTCCCGCCGCAGCACCTGCGCTACCAGGGCGAACCGACCACGCTCGTCATCGGCCGCGGCAACCAGATCCGCGAACACGTCACGATGCATCCGGGGACGCCCTTCGGCAGCGGCACCACCGTGATCGGCGACAACGGCCTCTTCATGGTCGCCACCCACGTCGCCCACGACTGTACGCTCGGCAACAACGTGGTGATGGCGAACAACGCCACGCTGGGCGGCCACGTCCACGTGGGAGACCATGCCTATCTCGGCGGCCTCTGCGCCGTGCACCAGTACGTGCGCATCGGCCACCACGCGATGATCGGCGGCATGTCGGGGGTCGAGAGCGACGTCATCCCCTACGGCTCGGTGATGGGCGACCGTGCGCGCCTCTCCGGGCTGAATGTCGTCGGCCTGAAGCGACGCGGCTTCTCGCGCGAGGACATCCATCACTTGCGCAACGCATACCGCCTGCTCTTCGCGCAGGAAGGCACGATGGCCGAGCGGCTCGCCGATGTGGCGGAGCTGTTCAAGGAGCATGTGCCGGTGATGGACATCGTGAACTTCATCGGCGAGGACTCGAACCGGGCCATCTGCCAGCCGAAGGCGAATGGCGGGTAAGCTCGGGATCATCGCTGGCGGCGGCATCCTGCCCGCCCGTGCCGCCGCAGCCTGCCGCGCCGAGGGGCGCCCATATTTCATCCTCGCCTTCGAAGGCGAGACCGATCCGGGGACGCTCGCGGGCGAGCC